>NZ_RCBY01000167.1 GCF_003838195.1 Okeania hirsuta | reverse complement strand
CATCCCAGTCTGCTTCTGTTTTTTCTGCATATTTGCTGAGAGAATAAGCAATTACTTGAGTAAATAACCGATCAATCAAATAAGTTATTACAGCAACAATTCCGGCTGTTAATAATCTTTGAATGAAAGGTAAATTTTCTAACACCCCTAAACTGTAAGTTAATACTTTTAGAGCAATTATGACAACAAGTATTAGTAGAGGAGTTTGCAAAATGTTTACAGTTAAAATACCTATTTCATTGCTGGAACGGCGAAAGAAAGACTTGAGCGTAGAGAATACTACAAAATATAAAAAGAATCCTAAAGCTATTGCGATCGCTAAAAGTCCTCCCTGTTCAAGCCAAGGGAATGAGTATATAGCTGAAGAGTTTGATATTTGTAAAAGTGTCAACATAGTCTGAATTAATTTTGATAAAGGGACTTATTAATATTCTGGATTTCTCCACTTATGAGAAGACGGATCGAGATGGGGGATAGGGAGCCAAGCAATACACTATAGAAATATTTCCAGAGTATGGAGAGAAAATATTAGACATCTCCAAAAATAAAAAATAAAATCAATTCAAGATATGAAATCAACAATTTTATTCCCTATTCCCTATTCCCTGACTTCTGCAAGAAGTCTATTAGATAAACTTCGCTATCTTCAAGCTTATATGTGTCAATAAATAAGTTATGTTCATTAGTTTAAAAAGTTAATTTGGTTCAGGTAAAAATTGGCTTTCATCGCATTGGTTTAATTGAATATGTCAAGTTTTGTTTTAGCATTAAACATTTCTGGCTTTCTATGATTCATCCAATTTGAGTTCTTGACAAGTGAGAGATTGGTATTGTTGACGTTTGAATTCTTTGAAACCGGGAATCTGATTACAGATGCGTGTCCAATTAGGATTTTTGGACTTATCGAAACGATCAAGATTTGTTGGGGCAGAATGTTCTTCTTCTTGGTGATAGCAGTAAATGGAGGGCAAGTACAGGGGTTTACAGTCGGTTCGAGTGATGATGCGGTAAGCAAAATCAATATCTTCATATCCCCAATGCCCATCATATTCTTCATCAAACCCACCTGCTTCAATGGCGTTCTGGGTTTGAAAAATGGTATTACAACCATGAAAGAATGCCCAAGGATGAGGAGTCGTTGCCAATTTTTTGAGGTAAGGAAGTCTTCGATCTTCAACACGATTATAGTTAGAAGAACTTGCAATGGGAACTGCTTCTGTTAGTTTGTCCCATGTCAGTGGCTCAATATCACCACGACTGATAAAAATACGTTCTGCTGTTAATAAAACATTTTGATCTCGATTCGTTGTATTGATATAGGCACTTAGCTTTGTTAGATAGTGGGGAGGCAAGATAATGTCGGAGTCTAGAGTAATCATCCAAGGATATTGGCTGAGTTTCAAGCCAAGATTACGAGTACGACTTAGGGCGTAGGTAGTTTTTAACTTGGGCTGCTTAATTAAGTAGAGATTGAGCTTGTCTTTGTAGGCTTCATAAAGCTCATCAAGATTATCCCGACTAGAATTATTATCTACTAAGATAATCTCGAATGGAATAGATTTTTCCTGCCAAAATAAGGATTGCAGTGTATTATTGAGAGCAGCCTTACCATTGTAGCAAGGGATTACAAAACTAAACATAGATACAGACTATTGAGTAAATTGCATGAAAACATAATCAGGCTTAATATCTTGAGATGACAACTTTTTGTTCACTAAAGCTGTCTTGAACCCATAATCAAGCCCACCTTTGATATCAGTATAAAGCGTATCACCTACCATGACGATACCTGCCTTATCTACAAAGTTGACATGGGAATGAGCTAGGGCAAATATATCTGGAAAAGGCTTGCCGATGTAAATCACTGTTCCGCCCAGTTGTTGATACATTTGGGCAACCGAACCTGCGCAAAATCGCTTTTCTCCTAGGAGTGAAAGAGTATGTAAATCAGGATTGACACATAGCATCGTCACTTTTATTTCTAGAAAAACTTGAAAATCTTGAGGAGACTCAAAAGCAGAATCTGTTGCCGTTAGCAGTATAAATTCTGCCTCTTGAGGTTGGTTAACTCGCGAGTAGGGTAAACCCTGCAATAACTGCTCATGTTGAGCTTCACCCATGTAATAATAATGGGAACCAACAATTGTTTTATTAGCCGCTGTATCAGCAGAAAGCAGATATCGAGTTGTGTCTCCAGAAGTAACAATGGCTTGATAAAGTGTTTGGCTAATACCCAGAGATAAGAGTTGCTCAGACATAGATGCCCCAATTGTTGGTGTATTGCTGATCAAGACAACGGTTTTTCCCTGATTCTTGAGAAATGTCAACCACTCTATGGCATAGGGAAAGCATCGCTCACCATCTATTAGCACACCCCATAAATCAATAAAAAAAACATCGAATCGCTCGGCGAGTTCATGCCAGGAATCAATAAAACTATTAACTCTCATAATGCTTCAATATTGGACTAGAATTGATAGAAAGATTAGAAAAGAAATCTAGGGCAACTACAGCTTGTTCGACTAGCATTCCTAAACCATTGATTGATGATTTAGCCCCAGAAGCGATCGCCCATTTCTGAAATATTGTGTGTTCAGCAATTTTGTAAGCACACTCCAGATTAGCTCACCGGAGGCAATGAAGCTACGTTCCATTGCCGTTGCCTTGTTATCTACTTTGTCTTTAAAACGCGTCATCATGCCAGTACCAGTTTCGCTGATCCTCTTGGATTTTTCTAAGTGCGACCATTCTATTCTCTTGATCTTCAAATATTTCCCCATACAATTTCTTCGATAGGATGTTTGCCCATCTTTCTTGCTTAATTGAAGACAATATAAACCTTGTACCGACTTCCTTCCATGATTTTGTAAGCTTTTTCCCAACCACTCCCACTTCTTCGTAACACGGGTAATTCTTTAAGAAATCAACAACACGCTTCACTGATGGAAAGCATACATCATCAATGGCAAGAATACCCCCTACTCTTAGCAGTCGAGTTGTATAGAAGCAATCTAGCAGTGTATGGTCAAAAGTGTGCCATCCGTCTATAAAAATGAAATCAAATTGACCTTCATTTGTTTCTAATAGTTTGGGAAGCGCAAATTCTGATTTCTTTTCGATTAGGCTGTAGAAATCAATTCCTACCTCCTCCAATTTCTTGATTCCAACACCATCCCATTGGGTATTTTGGAAAGGATCTATAATAGTGTGTGAAGCGCCTGGTCGTTCACTTATGCCTGAGCAAATATATAGGGAAGAAAGTCCGTATGCACAGCCGACTTCTAAAGTTTTGCGGATCGTGGAATCACTATTAATGATAGAAAATAGAAACTCACCTTCTTCACGATCAACCGTGGAGTGTAGTTTATGAACTTTGCCACTACGCCCTACAACCGAGTCCGCTTCATAGATATTCTTAATAAATTCGTTCATGTTAAGCTTCTTCATTTTTCCAGCTAACCTATAATTCTAATTTGACAAGTGAGAGATTGGTATTGGTGTATTACTAATCAAGACAACGGTTTTTCCCTGACTCTTGAGAAATGTCAACCATTTACAGCATAGGGAAAGCATTGCTCGCCATCTATTAGCACACCCCATAAATCAATAAAAAAAACATCGAATCGATCGCCGAGTTCATGCCAGGAATCAGTTGGACTTTTGACGCTCATAATGTTTCAAGATTGGACTAGAATTGATAGAAAGATTAGAAAAGAAATCTAGGGCAACTACGGCTTGTTCGACTAGCATTCCCAAACCATTAATTGATGATTTCGCCCCAGAAGCGAATGCCCATTTCTGAAATATTGTGTGTTCAGCAATTTTGTAAGCACACTCCAGACAATGAGTTTCTGGGCCAATGATAGCCGGATTTAAGGGTAAGTGATGTCCCTGAATACTAGCTGACGTGGCATTGATAATAAAATCGAAAGGCTCTTGAGGAATATTTTTATAAGTGCAAGTGCTAATCAAATCAAAAGGAAAATCCCGTTTAATCTTTTGGAGACGTTCTTGACTTCGATTACAAATTAAGATACTTTTAGGACACTGATCGATAAGCTCCATCAACATTCCCCGCAACACGCCACCAGCACCTAAGACTAATAATTTCTTATTGCGAAAAGATAGTCTATTGTTACTTTTGACATCTCTGATAAAACCTTCTCCATCAGAATTATCACCGTAAAATACTCCCTGTTGATTGCGAATAATATTAACCGAACCTGCTTGACGGGCACGCTCTGTCAAAAAATCACACAATTCAAAAGCCTGAACTTTATAAGGCACGGTGATGCAAATGTGTGTACCTGATTGTGATTTTAGGTTTAACATCTTTGCTTTTAATTCTTTCGGCTCGACTTCAAACTGTCGAAGTTTTAGGTCTATTCCCTGTGAATGACAGCAGAGTTTGTAGACTTCTCCTAAACGACTATGAGAGAGAACACGTCCAAAATAGGCAAGTTTAAATTCTTGGATTGAGCTAACAGTACTTGGAGACTTTTGTGTGTATACTATGAGTTAAAAAATTTATATTGTACAGATGTTTTACTGGACTAGCAGTAATATAGAATCCGGATAATTGCTATAGCCTGCGTCATTGCGACTTACACTCCGTGGAAGGCAGCAATCTCGTGAAACCCCTGAGATTGCTTCCTGTCGTCGCAATGACGACTTTTCAACCGAATTCTATATAATAGACTTGTCGCTTTATAACTTCAAAAACCCCCAAAAACCTTGTTATATAAGGATTGTAGCTATTGGTGGCTAAAAAGGCCTTGAAATTATTGCTCTGTCTAGGTTGGAGCGATTTTTTCCCTCTATTTAGCGACAACTCTAATAGGTAGCCTTGGGATGGGTTGTAAAGGTTTCGAGAATTTTTAAATAATTTCATCCTGAATCAAGATTTGTTTGTTTACACTTTGACTCAACTGAGCTAAGTAAATTCCAGTTAAAACAACTAAGAAAGCTATCCCATTCATAAGTGTTAATTCCTCGCCAAAAATAATCCACGCTAAAAAGCCTGTAAAAATGGGTTCGAGCAATATAAAAAGAGAAACAAATCCTGATGAAAACTGCTTCAAGCTATAAGCCATAATTCCTTGACCAATCACTTGACAGAAAACACCTAGCCCAATAGCGACTAACCATCCGTTCATTGAAGAAGGAAACAGTTGATTTTCAGTCAGCAAAGTTGCAGGAAAAACAACTAATAGTTCTATACTGCAAGCCCAGAGAAGCACTGTAGTTGTCGAAAATTTTTCTCGTAGTTTTTCAACAAGCATATAAGTCCCTGCATAAAACCAAGCAGAAAGTAAAGCAGCTATATCGCCTATCAAGTGATCTGTAGAAATCTGGAAATCTTGTATGCTAATTGAAATCGTTCCTCCCAATCCCAAAACTAAACCGCTCAAAAAGTAATAATCAAATTTTTTGCCTAAAAACAACCATCCAGTCAAAGCGACAAATAATGGCATTAAATTATGGAGTAAGTTAGAGTTGGTAACGCTAGATTCTGTTAAAGACCAAGCCCATAACAATACACAAGGTACACTAATCAGACCAGACATTACACTCAGAACTATATCTTTTTTCGTGTAGGTTTCGGGTTCAATGGAAACACCCTCAATGATTTGGGAGCGTGCTTTCGTGAACGTTTTCCAGACTACTAAAGCAATAATCGCAATCCAAAGACGATTAAAGATAGTGGCAAAAGGGCCGAGTTCGTTTTCGCTGAGTCGAATCAAAATTGAAGCTGAAGATAAAATCAAAATGGCAGTTGACAAGAGTATCAATCCTATCCAATTTGATTTGACCATTGTTTGTGTCTGCGACATGAAGTTCGTGTTTACTTCATTATCTTTTAAATTATTGAGTTGATTTATATCTATTTTTTCTTGATTATTTTCCTGATTTGAAAGCACTTTTGTCTTGAATTACTATAATTTTTTTGAGGACAGATTTTGCTCGAACTGTTGTGATATCAAATCCGCTAGCTTGTGTCGATAACCATCTCTCCGTGCTGGAGAGATGAGAGACAACATTTATAGCGCTACGCGCTAGGGAATAGGGAACAGAAGACTGTAAAAGGGTTTTCCTAGGTCATGCTGCGCAAACAGGATTTAAAAATGTCCTAACCTATTTGCGTACTGCTATACCTTTGGAAAATATAAAACTTATTGGATGTATCAACCCCTAGAGACTTAAACCCGACTTCTAGCCCAAGGAAACGCATAGATAAATGCCTGCACTCCGAGGGTGTATGCGTACTCTTCTTCCTAATCAAAATCCGATTTTCTATTTACAAAAGACATGGGTATAACCTCATAACAAAAGACGATCTATTGAAAAACATCACTAAAACCTTGTTAAAAGGGCCAATACAAATTCAAGCTATGTCCCAAACCACAATCAAAGTAGCCTTGGGATGAGCTTGTGTTATTGGGTAATTCAAGGACTTTAAGGTTAGTTTACTGGTAATCTATCTCTGTAGATATACGAAAATTATAACTTTCTGATATATACAAATTAAATAACTAAATCTGAATAAATATAAATTTTATTTATAATTGGTTTGATTATTTTTTTTGATGTGGTGGTGTAAAAGTAAGTTGATTTATGAATACAAACAATAGTAAAATTACCCAAACTAAAGATGCTCCTGGGATGACGAATCCGAAGATTATCTCCAAATCATTTACAGATTTGGATGGTTTCAAAGAGTTTTTTTATTATCAAGGGCTCGAGAGCGTACAACTCACTCCCGGTTCTCTTCTAGCTGAGTTTTCATCAATTCAAGTTGGTAACTTACATTTCATGTCCGCTCAAGCGAATCAAGGCGTTCAATTATCAGGTGAAAGTCCAAAAGGATACATCTCTTTCGCGATAATTTGGTCTGAGAATGAAAAAGAATATTACTCCTTTCGTTGCCCTATTAAACCTCAAAGAACTATTTTTGGGTTCAATGGTCATAGAGAAATAGACTCAGTATTTCCTCACGGTGCAACGGTGATAGAGCTTATACTGCCCGTTGAAACTTTTAATGCTTATGCAGATCGACTACAACGCCACGATCTAGACGATAATTTCCGGAGTAAACGTCATGTGAATTTGTTACCAACTGGAATACAAGAAATTAAAGATTACTTAAAACAACTGATTTGGTTATCAGTACACCAACCAACTTGGTTTCAAAACCCTCATATTGAAAAACTGGTTGCCGATGATTTCGTTCCTTTGTTGATTAGTCAGATTCCCATTAAGTTAAATTCCAAGTCTTTCCTCAAAGCTTCCCGAAGAGAAAAGTTGATTGCCCAAGCTGAAAAAGAAATGTTAACAGACTTAGAAAAACCTCTGACTTTAAAACAACTAGCTCAAAATTTAGGTTCTAGCAGTTGTGCGTTATCTTTTGGTTTTAAAGATTTATTTGGCGTGAGTCCGATGCGTTATCTCAAGGTGCGACGACTTAATGCAGTGCGACAACTCCTGAAAGCAAGGGAACCCGAAAATTGTACTATAAGCATTCTCGCCAGTAAATTTGGGTTTTACAGTCCATGTCATTTTACTCAAGATTACAAAGCCATGTTTGGGGAGTTGCCTTCAGAGACGTTGGCAAAACACTACTACAAAAGTTAGCTTGCATTACTGAAAGTCAAAACTTTTAGCGTTGGTAAATGAATGGATGAATTAAGCAGGAATAGGCAGTCCTCCTCGACAGTTAGGTATGTTACAGTAGCATGAGAGGTATGTTAGTGCAAACATAATTCTGTAGCGTTAGTCAATGGAAAGATGAATTGAACGTCCCAAGAGCTACGGATCGGGTAATACCAAATCCGGTTAAATAACCTCACAATAATCAATAGCTTAAAATTCTGATTATGACATTATTGGATCTATATGCAATTAGGCGGATTTGATATAACATCTTGAACGCCAGATTTTTTCACACATAAAAAAACAACCCTAGAAAACTAAGCAAAAAATCATGGCCTATTTTGCTATGGATAAAGAATTTCGGTGGTGGTACATTTTCATTAATTGATAATTGATAATTACCTCTTCACTTTAAAGATGTCACAAATAGTTTCAAACTTTAAATGTTAAATAATTTCCTATACTGTAGGATTAAAGTTTTGAGCTGATAAAATCTTACTTTTGACTTTTGACTTTTGAATTTTGACTTAATAACTATGTTACCAACTGACTTACTTTCTCATCGGCAAACAGGAGAAACAATTATTCCTCAAAAACTCAAAATTGATGCTAAAAATTTAGCCATTGCCACAGAGATGATTAACTCTTTTGAAGAAACAGTAGGCAAAACTCAAGGAGAACTCGATAAACGTTTACAAGAAATTGAAGGAGATGACCCCAACTATCGCTTCAAAAGAGGATTAGCACATATGTTGAGAGGCAGTTTTTCTACTTTTGAAATTATCAGTCCTCTGGAACCAATAGAATTAAGAAAACGTGTTTTTACTACAGCAGCAGAAGTTGTTCCTAGTATCCAATCAACAGAATTAACTCTAGAAAAATTAGCCGCACAAATTAGTCAAGAATTAAACCGAGAAGTTGTGCCTGATGAAATTAAAAAAGGTCTCTATGCTGACTTACAAGAAAATAGAATTTTGACTCAATTTGATGCTCCCACATCAGAGGCATTATTACATAGATATAATCTGTCTCAAGTACAAGGTATTTTTTACAAAGCTAGTCATATTGAATTGAATGCTCATCGCAACGACCCAGGAGAATACAAACTCTTATTTAGGTATGTAAAACTCTTTCAATTAATGACTTATATAGAAGGAGATGCTGACCATGGTTTTACTCTTACAATTGATGGTCCTTATAGTTTATTTAAACCTAGTACTCGTTACGGTTTAGCACTAGCAAAAATGTTGCCCGCATTACTACACGTTACAAAATGGAGTTTACACGCAACCTTACAAAATCGCGATACCTATAGTGGAGCTTGGAAAAAAGGTCGATTTAGCCTTAACTCTGATTGCGATCTAGTTAGTCATTATCCACCAGGAAAACCCTACGATAGTATGTTAGAAGCATCATTTGCAGAACGTTGGGCTAAGTTAAAAACCGAGTGGAAGTTAGAAAGAGAAGTTGATTTAATTCCAATTCCTGGTAGTGTAATGATTCCTGACTTTAGACTGGTACATCCCAGTGGGCAATCATATTTATTAGAAATAGTTGGATATTGGCGACCGGAATATTTAAAAAAGAAATTTTATCAGGTGCAGAGTGCTGAGTGCGATAATTTAATATTGGCAGTTTCTGAACGACTAAATTTGGAAAAAGCTGGTGTAAAAGTGAAAGATGTGCCAGTACCTATTGTCTGGTTTAAGGATAAGTTATTACCTAAATCAGTCTTAGAAGTTTTGGAATCTATTTAATGTTCGGTAATGGGTAATTGATAATAGTTCAAAAAACATTGATTGTCGGTGGAAAAATTGACTTATTGAACTTGAAGAAGGAAACAGGAGACAGGAGACAGGAGACAGGAGGAAAATAGTCAATCTATTTCTCAATCTAGAAAAACCTTAACCGATGCAAAATTTTGTGCCACCTTTGAGAATGGTAATGTTGTTTTTCGAGGAGAAGGAAATAATAATCAGCAAGTAATTTACCTTTATATTAATGGTTATCTAAAAACTATAGCTAACCACAATACTGCCATGCCAGAAGGTACAGGAAAATTTACTCAGTTTGGAATTTGCCCTGCATTTGATCAAGATAACGTAGTATTTATTGCTGAAGGGAGTGAAGATCAACAGGGAATATATATTTCTATAGATGGTTTTCTCTCAAAAGTGACAAATAGAAAAACTAGCATTCCTAAGGGTTTTGAACAACGGCGTTAAGCAAATTAATGCCTCTAGAGAAAACTTTTATTCAAAGACTATCCGCTATATCTTTACTCTTAATCTCCATTGCTTTCTCAATTAATGAGTTAATTCTATATATAGAATCTATCTTGTCTGTTCCTAAAATCTTTGTTTTATTTATAGAACCCATTTGATATCTTTGTGCGCGGTATGTGCTTTTGGTATAGGAGTCAGAACTCAGAACTCAGAAGTCACGAAATTCAGAAATAGAATAGGGGAAAAAGGTAGAAAAATGCTCCCTACTCCCTATCTTTTATATAAATAGATAGCAAATAGGTTCTATATATCAGGCGATCGCCCTTGATTTACTAGTCATTTCATATTCCAGTCAGGTCAAAAAAAAAATCAAAAATCAATACACACTGCCAACATTTTGATTTACAAAAATTTGTTTATATACTATAATAAGAGTTTTGGCAGATAAATATTCTCTACTCAAGGCCGATATGACAACGCAAAGTCGTAAAGGGCCTTCCAAGCGGAGGAGTATGAAAAAGTGTGCTAACAGTATAATTGCTTATTTAATTTTCTTACCCACAAGAAATTCCTACCTAAGTGTATGGATTTACCGATTGGGATCAATAAAATCAATAGTTATTCTGTGACCACTAGAGAGTAATAGAAATAAAAAGCTGAAAGAAAATGGTATTCCTCGAAATTATAGGAGTAATCTTCAAAAGATAACTCTGTTAATAGGGGGAATTAAAATTATCATCTTCTACTTCCTATACAAGTAGAATACTGCTAAATATTTATAGTTAATCCTGAAGGATATATCCTTCAGAAAAGCTAACTAATATAAATTCAATCAAAGTTTATTCACTATACAAAACAGGAGGTAACGTCATGAAAATCAAAACTCAACTACATACCGAAGCTGTAAAAATAGCTTTGCTTTCCCTATCAGAGATGGAACTATATAATACTATTCATAATTGGCTTGAACGAATATCTCAAAAAGATTGGGAAGCAGAATTATTAGATGAAATGCAGTTTGCTTTAGGTTATGAATTAGAGTCAGGAGAAACTCTACAATCTTATAGAAGTTGGGATGAATTGATGTATTGTGAACCTGACTGTGAAGATGTCTACTTAATCGCGCCATCACCTTTGAAATTACACAGATATATAGAGCAGATGGACTCACATTCTTTTTATCACAATATAATTTATATTGCTGGAAAAGCTTATAGTGAAGGAGAAATGGGTTATCCACCAAATGCCTTTTGTGATGGGTATCAATTTATGGAAAACTTAGTTGCTAGTCTCAGAAAAAATCAACCTTGCCAAGAAAAAAATTATCCTTCAGAAATTTTCAGAATTGTGAATCAAACTCCAAATAATGAACAGTTTTTTCAAGTATCAGAACATTGGCGGACTTACAATGGAGATCAAGTAACTGATTTTGTGCTTTTGACCTCTAATTAGTAATTGCAGGAAGAAACAGGCAAGTACATAAATAAGTTTGTTTATGGTATTTATGATGGGTTATCTGATGTGATAATCCATATTCTTATTAAGAATATTTCGTCTTTTTTACTAAAAAAAACAGAATTTGGGATGTACTTTCTCAAGCCTATTCATAAATACTAAAAAGCTGACTACTGATGCACTTCAATGCTAACTTGCTATATCTATAGCAATCCTATTTCAGTTATGAAAAAAAATCTTTGAATTTAGGAAACAGGGAATAGGGGTAAAAGTTTCAGGGTTTTTATATATCCTGAGATTTTTTACAAATGATTTATGATTGCTATACATCAAATTTAACAATTAATAATTAATAATTAACAATTACCTCTCTCTGAAAACCAATAGGATTGACTAAAAGGAGAAATTTTTTTTCTTTAAAAGAGAGGCTTTATACCAAGCGTGAAAAAAGAATGTTACCAATAATAAGCACCAGCCAAAAGACTTGAGCTAGGATATCTATTTGATGAAAAATATAAATTTTCTGGTAATCAACAAGATTCAAGCTATTTCTACTAACTACTGACTACTGATTATTGACTACTTACTACTAGCAAAAGTCGTTCGTATTTGTAGCAAACATTTATCGTTCTTGGTATTATACCATTTTGAAAAAAGAATGTTACGAATAGTAAGAGGGATAAAAATAATTTTCAGGAGACATCCCTTTGACAAAAAAGATGATTTCCAACCTAAAAAGTGGTATTGAAGCCATTCCCATACGACTCCTGACTCCTGACTCCCCCTCCTGGGAGGGGGAGGGGTTAGGGGTGGGTTGACTCCTAAAAAATCCCCTAGTTATTTGTAGCAAACATTTATCGTTCTTGGTATTAAACCTTGATTATTCGGTAATACAGAGAGAGATTGCTAAATCACTTCTAATTTTTTTGATGATCATTACCAAATATTAGTATCCTCTTGATAATTGCCATGACAACGTTACTAATGCCTGATCATGAAAATCCTCAATTTCAGACTTATATTACGTCAATTCATACCCAGTATCTGACTAATAGACATCTCCAAAAATCAAAAATAAAATCAATTTTTATCCCTATTTCCTATTCCCTATTCCCTCTTTGGAAATATCTATTTTTCGGCGTTGCACAGTGACGAATGATTTTATATTTTTGATGAACAGGATTTTGGATTTTATAATTGCTAAAATGACTAATTAATAGTTTTTTTTAGTTAAAGTCTAAACTGATTTTTGGTAATATCATTCCATAATGTGCAACCCCTATTTTTCACTTGTGGCTGATTTACTTTGTTAACATTAGGACTTACACAAAAGACGAAAGTATACACGATTTATAGGGGTTAATAGCCGTTAACCTCTACCATAAGTGGTAGTTATGCGTAAGTCATGAACATTATTGAAGTCAGAGTTTATTGCCATTTATAACGAGTATTTTTTGCAGTTTAAATGATAGGATAAACACTATAAACCATACCTTCTAGAAATATAAAAAATTGAGCAAAATCACCAATGGCATTAACTATCAACGAACTATTTGATGAACAATTCTATTTAGAAACCTACCCAGGAGTGGCTGAAGCAGTCGCCAATGGCACAGTCAGTAATGGCTTTTTCCATTTTATTAGGTTTGGTCAATTTGAAAGTCGCGACCCCAACGCTATTTTCAATACTAATTTCTATCTCGCTAATAACCCTGGAGTTGCTGCTGCTGTAGAACAAAATCTTTTGACACCTACAGAACACTTCATCAATTTTGGTCAATTTGAACAACGTAACCCCAGTACTTTATTAGACACCAGTTTTTATCTAGACCGTTACTCAGATGTTGCTGAAGCATTAGTAACTACCTCACTGACAGCAACAGAACACTTTCTCAATGCTGGTCAATTTGAAGGACGGTTGCCACGTTCGTTATTCAGCGATATCTATGTGTTTGGCGATAGTTTGTCTGATACAGGTAATGCTTTTGTTGCTACTGGCGGTCTGTTACCACCCAGTCCTCCCTATTTTCAAGGTCGCACTAGCAACGGCCCTCTATGGATAGAAACTCTTGCACCACAATTAGAGTTAACATCTAACTCTAGTCTCAATTTTGCAGTAAATGGAGCCACCACAGGATTTGTGAATAATACCAATAATCTATTGCCAGAGGGTACTCCCCCACTGTTAATTGGACTGCAGACACAAATTGACAATTTTATTGCAGAGACTCCAGAAACTGATCCTGATGCTTTGTATGTAGTGTGGGCAGGTGCAAATGATTATTTGGGAGGTAGCACCCAAGGTGTACAGTCAAGTGTGGGTAATTTGTCAGTGGCAGTAAATAAGCTAGCAAGCATTGGAGCCAGAAATTTTCTGTTGCCAAACTTGCCCGATCTAGGTTTGACTCCATTCGGACAGAGTTTACCACCAGAACAACAACAGGGATTAAGCTTATTAAGTGAAGGTCACAATAGTGGGTTAGCAGCAGCTTCCCAAATATTAGAGCAAGACCCGAATATTAATATTATTAGCCCTGATTTTAAGACTATCGTTGACAATATTATTGCTAACCCTACTGATTTTGGCTTTACGAATGTCACGGATAATTTCTTAGCTTCTGGAGCAATTAACCCCGATGATTTTTTATTCTTTGATAACATACATCCTACTACCAATGGCCATAATTTTTTGGCAGATACAGCAATAAAATCTATTACAGAGATTTCAGAATTGGTTAGTATTTTGGAGGCTTCTGAAGGCTAATATCAAATCCGGTAGCATTGCTGTAATTAGCAGGAGTCAGGAGTCATATCATGTCCGGTAGCATCGGTATTGTATAGCAAAGGTAAGGAAGAAGGAAGAAGGAAGAGGGAAAAAGTTATAATCAAGCTCGTAGTTGGGCTTTAGTCCTAATATAAAATGAACTAGAGCAGCTATTTTTAAGCATATCCGATCGACATCTACCTTTTTGTAGCATTCTTTTTTCAAATTGGTATTAGCATTAATTAGGGTTTGCGCTCAAAAGTGTTTTAGTAGGGGGAGAAGACAGGAGTTCAGGAGAAATGGGAATCATAGAGGAGGTAGTCGGAAAAATTGTAAGAGTGATTTTTCTGGCATAATCGTCCCAAAATACTAGCTTTTTGAGCTTTTTCCGCTGAAAAACTGGCACTTTTTTTGACCAAAAAATGCTAAAACCAATATCAGTCAATGCTTTGAGATTTAATCAGCAAGCCCTAATTATTCTTATTTTTACTACTCCCCCACTCCCCACTCCCCTACTCCCTCACTCTCCTACTCCCTCACTCCCGACTCCCCCCATCTATGCCACTTGCGAAAATTAGAACCATCACTAACTGCTAAACCTATTTGATGCTGACTTGATAACTCATCGTGACCTCCTTCATTAGCACCGATATAGTACATCCGAAAACTACCATCTACCATCGGTACAACACAAGGAGTACCGATCGCCTATGCATCTCAACGACCAGAACCTTTAGGAGCATGACTAAAAATAGACCCACCAGTTTCTGAACCTGGTTGTTTTTCCCAGTCAATGCCATCAGAAGAAATAGCCAAACCAATAGAATGATATCCACTCTGGTTAACACCTTCGTAAAACATCAAATACTGACCATCTATTTTCATTTCAGGACGTGACGAGTAGCAATACCACGTTCATCAAAGCTTCCCGGTTCTCCTGGTCCTAAAATTTGACCGACTTTCTCCCACTGAAAACCATCTTGGGAAACCGCTAAACCTACTAAAAATAGTCTTTCTGGGTTTAGGGTGTGGTAGTACATTTTCCAGGACGAGCTATCTCGAAGGACTTGTGGCCAAGCACAAAATAAAGCATCAAATTCTCCTGGTTGACCAGGACTCAGGAATGCACCTCGGTGAGGACCTTCCAATCTCACCCAATTAATGCCATCGCGAGAAACTGCACAACCAGGAAGCATCTGAATACCTTTAGCTTGAAACTTTCCTACTTCTAGAACTTGGCGATCGCCACCCAAATACCACATCCAGTAAAGACCGTCACTAAAGTAGACATCACTCACGCCAACATGAGCAGAATCAAATCTATTTTCGTCTGGGTGAGGTTCAAATATAGCTCCCATTGTTAGGAGACCTTTTACTCTTTCCCATTTGACGCCATCAGAGGAAATAGCCAGACCACAACGACCTGTTGGTAAATTGATTTGGCGGTCAAAACTGGCATCGCTCCCATAATACCACATTTTCCAGGTGCCATCTGGACTATGAATTACGCGTGGTGAGGAGATGCGTTCGGAGTCCCACCAACCTTCAGCGCCAGGTGTAAGTACGAGACCGGGTTGATTAATACGAGACCGGGTTGATTAATTTGTGTTGATTTCATTTCAGACATTATTTGCGTTCCAATGATTTAATTAAGGGATGACCATTATTAAGTAGTTCCTTCAGTTTATCAAATGCTGCTGCCTGTTGACGAACGTGGGCATCAATAAATAAACCTATTGTTTCTGCCATGAGAGAACGAATTTCATCTTCTGGTTGAGTTGCAGGAAAGTCGAGAAAAGATGTACCTGTTGTAGGATCAAATGGATAAGCAAAAGAAAAGTGATTAGCTCCCTGAACTAACATCAAATAGCTATCATTTCTTCCTCCTGAAATTGCTTCCTCAAATGTCCGCGATACTGGTGTTGTAGCTTCTTCCCAAATAGTATCATAAAGGTTACTACTATTAGCAATAACTCCATCGCAAGTACCACCTATTAACAACAGCGGCAGTAAGTCTGGCAGGGGTAAAATTGTTGCTGCTTCATATCCTAACATTGTACCTGCTGCTGTATGTACTCCATAACCAAAAGCAGCTACCACTTGCGGAAAAAAGTTAGGACTAGCACTTTCTATTGCCACCCTGCCACCAGCAGAATGTCCACCCAAAATAATTTTTTTTAGGTCAAGCATACCAGCTAGGATGCCGTCTGAATTTATCCGGTCTAACTCTTTGAGGATTGCTGGTAAAGCTGAAGCAGTGGGAGCAGTACCATAAGTATCAGGAGCTAACATTGCAATATCAATCCCTGGTGTCAGGCTAATTATACCAGGAAAGTTTTCTGCAACCCAGGCAAATGTTACTACTACCATTCCTCGTTCAGACAACTTAATAGCTAGCCATTTGTAAAGTTCGGGGTTGGTGTTAAAGCCATTGAATAAAATCACTACTGGAAAAGGAGCTTGTTGGCGATCTGCAGGTACAATACCCTGATTTTGTTGTTGCTCACTACCTGACATTTTGCCTGGGTAGAACACTTTTAGATTAATAGTATCGTATGGTGGTTGAGCGTTATCAACTTTGGTTGCTCGGTAAAAAGCTCGAATGTTTATCTGAACTTCGCTCCTAGAAGAATCAGATAATGACTCAACCGATCTAGTGCAGGATGGCAGAAATAAGTGACCAGTAGGAGCAATGCCCTCTTCCTGAGATAGAATACTCAGAGGTGCGATCGCATCGGAGAGGCCAGCCCCAAAAAGTGACCACTAAAAAAAAGTGATTTATGAAGTAAACTAGAATTTGTGGAAGCCCAATCAATAAGCCCAGTCAACCCCATGAATGAATGCCTATCCCCAAAGCTCAATCCATAATCCTGTCGCCAAGACAGAAAAGCCTACTGCAAGTTTTACCCTTCAGACCACCAATTCCTATGGCCTGGTCAGAAGGGTAAAACTCATCCTAGTGCAGGATGGCAGAAATAAGTGACCAGTAGGAGCAATGCCCTCTTCCTGAG
>NZ_RCBY01000166.1 GCF_003838195.1 Okeania hirsuta | reverse complement strand
TAACTTACTGTAGCCATTCCCCCTTTTTTTCTATAGTTAGGAATCCTTGGTCTGTCTGAGATTTTACCTTCATTATAGGCAATAATAAGACCATAATAAGACCTAAATGATTCAGCTACAGTTCTCAATGTTTGTTGTGCTGCTTGAGAATGTAAAACTTTGTAATGATAGTTCCTTTTGTAGACCTTTTCCAAGTCAAACTTGCCCAGAGTTTTGTGAGACTTAAAAAATAACTGCCGACCATAATATATTCCCATGTTAGTTAGCTTGTGAGACTCTTCGCATAAGAATGTTAAGATAGCAATTAATTCAGGATTTTGAGCAACTAAAACTTGCTGACAAGAGTACATTGGAAACGAGGGTTGGAATATTTATTGTGAAAAATGATAGCACAAGGCCACTTGAGTTGTCTAGTCTAAACGACTCGGTTGTTTTCATCCCCCGGTTAAAACATGGGGGCTTTCAAGTGGCTCTTCGGTCAAATAAAATACATCAGATTAAAATCCGACTAGTAGCCTTTCATCCATCGCTTAAAAGACGATGGCTTTCATGCTCCCGTGTTATTTAGGTAAGAGTGAATTTTATTGATTTACTCATACTCCTGTGCCTATTGCCCTTGATAATTGTTGGCTGCTCCACAATATTTATCTAAACTAGAAAAATATTAAACATAAATATATCTAAATATATTCAAGATGCCATGAGCCGTGAAGTATTACCAGTTTATACTCGAATTGCTGAAGAATTACGCCAAAATATTCATCAAGGAATTTATAAAGTAGGAGATAAGTTACCAACTGAAGCTCAACTGAGCGAATATTTTTCTGTTAACCGTCATACATTGCGTAGGGCGATCGCCATTCTCAAAACTGAAGGGTTAGTGAGAGTCGATCGAGGTCGTGGGACTTTTGTTGTTGGTAGACCCATTAAGTATTTTATAGGTAAAAGGGTACGCTATAATCAAACTCTTATTGCCCAAGGCCAAAAGCCTAGTTTTAGATTACTGCAAATGGTTGAAATACCTGCCGATGCTTCTATTGCTCAAGGATTAGAAGTAGAAGTAGGTACTCCTGTAGCTTTAATTGAACGTTTAGCATTTGCAGACGATCAACCTATTAATATTTCTAGTAGTCATTTTCCTTTAGATCGTTTTCCAGGAATTGTAGAGGAGGAAGCAATTGAATTTTTGCGAGAGAAAGGTTCAATTTCTAAGTTGTTAAGGGAAAAATATAATAGCGATCATATTCGTCGTACAACTCATGTTTATGCTCGTATAGTCAGACATGAAGATACTTCTCTGTTGGAAGTTCCTCTGAATCATCCTATTTTGTTAGCAGAGTCAATCAATGTCAATCAGGATGGCAATATTATTGAATATGGGGTGACTAGATTTAGAGGCGATCGGATGGAGTTAGTCTTTGAAAATGAATGAGCTTGAATATTTAAGATTGTTGAGAAAAACCTGAATCTTTCTTGATTTTTTCCAGCTGTTCCCATAGTTCCTGAATTTGCAGATAAGCAGATGTTGTTGAAATTTTTCCTGATGTTTGTAAACCACTGATATAATTTATTTTATGAGAAAATTCTTGTAATTTCGCATTGAAATTGATATTTGCTGGAGTTGCTTGTCCGTAATAGGGACTTTGTGGATATAGAAATTCATCCTTTTTCATTTCAGCTTTTCCTGAGTTTATTTCAAAAATTTTAAGTTTGTTTTTTATCTTAATATAAAGTATATTATATAAATTTTTATTTGCCAATGTTTAAAGTCTGTAATTTTAGTTAATAACTATTAACTTTTTGTCAAATAAATATACTTCTTTAATCCAATAAACACGATCTGGTAGTATACGAAGATTTGAAGATTGCCAATTTAGTTAAAAACCATCATTTAGCTAAGTCAATATCTGATGCAAGTTGATATCAATTTACAAAATGGCTTGAGTATTACCCTAAGTTACACGGGATTGTTTGTGTAGCAGTACCTCCCCATTTCACATCTCAAGAATGTTCAAATTGTGGTCGAACGGTAAAAAAATCATTGTCTGTTAGAACTCATAAATGCTTACATTGCGGTTATATATGTAGATAGAGACCATAACGCAGCAAGAAATATTCTAGCTAAAGGGATGGAGATGTTGGGAGTGATATTTAACAGTACCGAGGGGCACTCGGAAACTGGGGACAAAATCCCAAACGCTACAGGAGAGTTTGACCGCTGGATTGATAATAGCAATATTGTTAATGTAAGTCATTTCAATGAATGTAGAATCATCTTAGATGAGAATCCCGCATCATAATCTTAGATTTGATGCCGGGA
The DNA here is from genome assembly GCF_003838195.1 of Okeania hirsuta. GTDB lineage: Bacteria > Cyanobacteriota > Cyanobacteriia > Cyanobacteriales > Microcoleaceae > Okeania > Okeania hirsuta. The sequence continues at coordinate 14,967 of NZ_RCBY01000166.1, read as the reverse complement.
GTATGTCAATTTTTGAGATTTAAGTAGACGGACATACATAATTAGTCATATCATGTCCGCACTTTATAGTTTGTGTAAACCCAAGGGTGAATATCTACAAAAAATTTAAGTTTTTTGGACTTTTAAGTCTTCTGTTCTAGATAACTAAAGCCTTCTTCCCTCTTCCTTAAAAATCTGGTTTTTAATCATGGAAAAGAAGAGCTGTAAAAAATCATATTTTAGGAAAATTTTATACCACTCCTCTATGAATTATCAATATTCAAGTAAACTTGATATAATTACCTAATTAAATATTTTTCCGGTCTGAATTATTTTCAGGGTCTGTACCTATTCCTAAATTTTTCTTAGAATTTTTCAACTGTTTCCAAAGTTCTTTGATTTGCTCGTAAGCTTCTTCAGGAGAAATTTTTCCACCAGTTTCTAAACCGCAAATTATACTTACTCGTTGAGCAAATTCTTGCAGATTTGAATTAAATACTAAGTTTTCTGGGGTAAAATCACCTTGATATCGACTGTGAGGATACAAAAAATCATCATCAATTGCCATAGTTTTTTCCTGATAAATATCCTAAAAGGGAACAGGGAACAGGGAACAGGGAACAGGAAATATAAGAATATTCCTACAAGTATACCTGACTATCCTCAAAAGTGCTGTAATTTCTATTCTCTATTGTTGATATCAAATCCGCTTAATTCGGCATAAAAAAATGTTCCATCTCCCCACACTCCCCACACTCCCCATCTAAATTACACTGATGCTACCGAAGAGGATAATACCTAGCTAAAAATTTCTCAGCATCAGAGCGATCGCTCACCACACCATCCAAAGTTGCAGTCAAAAGATCGTCCAAAATCAACTTAAACTCACGCCCCGGTTTATATCCCATTTCCTTCAAATCATTTCCATTCAAAACAGGTTTAACATTTGCCCACTGAGTCAAATATTGCCAAACCCTACGTCGCACCCAACGCTCACATTGTACCGCAATTAAAATCAACATCGGCAAATCGTACTTCCGCAACAACCACACCACCTGACTCGGACTATTACATTCTGGCAAACTATCCATAACCTTACCCTTTGCCAACTCCAACTGCTCCAGTCGTTTCACACTATCCACAGGCAACTGTAAATTTTTTCCCACCAAACCCCGGTATTCAGACTCCAAATAAGCAATCAAAACCTCCAACCGCATTTGCCAGTGAGATAAACTTTTCTGAGCATCAAAACGTTGCAAACACCTATCCATCAAACATACCTGCTGCCACAACTTCCGGTCTAACTCCAAAGTGCGATGAATACAACGCAACGCTCCCAAATTTCCCAATAACTTTAAAGCAGGTTTCCAATAATTAGCTTGCAAAATATATTTCAACTCACTTTTGAGTCGAGTTTCCAAAGCAGGCACCCTTCTATTTTTTTCCGCCTTCCCAATATTTTGGCGGTGATATACCCCACTATTAATAGCGTAACGAATATACTCTTCTGTTTTTGCTTCAATTTCAAATCCTAATCTCACAGCAAACCTTACCGCTCGATAGATACGAGTGGGGTCTTCAATAAAACTGTTGGCGTGTAACACCCGCATTTGCTTCCCCTGCAAATCTGACAACCCACCAAAAAAATCAAGCAATTCTCCAGCACGAGGTTCAGTCAATCTTGCTGCCAAAGCATTAATAGTAAAATCCCGACGATACAAGTCTTGACGAATTGAACTTGCTTCAACTTCTGGGTTAGCTGCTGGATAGGGATAAAATTCTGTGCGAGCAGTAGCAATATCTATCCACAGAGAGTCTAACACCGGGTCGTTGTGCCAAAGTAGGGCAGCAGTTTGAAATTGACCGTGAACTTCCAAACGTGCTGTGGGGTAAATTTTTTGCAATGCTTTTGCCAACTCCACCGCAGGAGCTTTTTCTGCTGACTCAGAGTGACAACCATCTACGACTAAATCAATATCTGTTAACAGTAGAGTCTCATCAAATTTTGATAATAATAAATCTCGCACCCCTCCACCAATTAGATATAGTTGCCAACCTCGTTTTTCTGCCAACTCAGCAACACAGGTGAGTAGTTGCCAAAGTTGAGGTGCAAGACGTTCTTGTAAAAGTTCGGCAATTGATTTACAAGTTTCGCCAGGTATACAACCAAGTTGTTCGTTTTGAGGGCGTTGTTGTTGATGCAATTCTCGTAAAACGTCGGTGCGGGTAACTATTCCGACTAAACGGTTATTTTCCAACACTGGCAACCGCCCAATATCGTAAGTAACCATCAATTCTTCAATTTCTTGGAGGGTGGTTTTTGGGGAAATAGTTTTGAGTTGTGGTGTCATGTAACCTTTGACTGGAGCATGACTAAAACCATGGTGGAGGGCGATGTCAATATCTCGCCGAGTAATAATTCCAACTAATTCTCTGGATGAGTCTACTACTGATAAACCAGAATGACCGTAACGTAATAGTATGCGATGAGCTTCTTCTATGGATGTCTCAGGAGGAATGGTGCGAACTGGAGATGACATCAAATCTCTGGCGGTGGGAGGTTGAGGAATTTGATTTTTGAGTTGGTCTACGAGTTTTTCCAGGGTTGCTTCAGGGTTACTGTCTCGGAGAGTAACTGCTGCTGCTCGGAGATGACCACCACCACCGAGAGGTTGTAATAGTTCGCTGAGGTTAGTATCTGGGATACGCGATCGCCCGATAATACTTAAGCTTTTTTCTGTTGTGTCTTTGAAGGAGTGGGTATGACCTAGGAGGAGAGCATCTATTTCTGTAAGGTCAATTAAACTAGAAGCTAAACTGGATAAACCGGGAATATATTCATCAGTGTGTAATAGTATCCACCCTATCTGATAATTTCTCACGGTGGAGCGTTGGATATTTTCCAGAGCTATTTTCAATAAATCTTGCAGTTGGGGAGATAAACCAGGTTCAGCATATTCGGAAATTACGGGTAAACTAGCGCCTTGCTGCATTAACCATGCTAAAGCTACTGCATCTCTTGGTGTTGTGTGGTCGAAGGTTAGGGAACCAGTATCAGCGTGGATACCAAGGGCCATAATTGTTGCTTCTGCTGGAGTTAAGACAGGGGTAGAATTGTTTTGGAGAGTCTGGAGTTTTTCTGCGATGAGGGTTGTGGTTGCTCCCACTGCTTCTATATAAGTTTGGGTAGCTGGAATATCGGTTTGAATTTCACAGTGATGGTCATAGATGATAATTTCTGATAGGTGGGGTAAGTCTAACCATTGGGCAGTTTTTCCCAGTCGGGAGCGTGTTTGAGTATCAACTATATATATGGAGCGGATTTGTTTTGGGTTGACGGAGCGACGTTCGATGATGGCAAATTCGTCTCGATGGAGGGCAAGGAATTGTTTGACGGTGGGGTGACAACCGCCAGTTAGTACGAGGCGACTACCTGGGTGGAGGTGGGTTAGTCCGACGGCGGCGCCGAGGGCGTCGAAGTCTGCGGTTGTGTGGCATAAGATTATGTTCATTTCATATTAAGTCAAAAGTCAAAAGTCAAAAGTCAAAAGTCAGAGTTTATGGGAAGTCAAAATTCAAGAATTTAGAATTTAGAATTTAGAATTTAGAATTACCTCTTCTTATAAATTAAGAGGATTGGTTAAAAGGATTTTTTTTCTTCTCTTGGTCTCATGGATATGGCGAGGAGACCCGCTCTTGACAGAGCCGCTCCGCTAACGCCATCCCATCCTACGGAATGCTCCGCAAACGACCGCTTTTTCTCCATGAATGGAGAGGCTTTATACCTGAATTTTTTGGTAATATTTTATAGGCTTAAAAATTTTAGGATAACATAAATAATTAAGTCATCTAAAGATTACTAAAGGTAACTGATTTATTATAGCTAATTAACGAGACTTGATATTATTTCTATAGGATGAGATTGTTGAAGAAATTCACAGAATTTGTGAAGAGTATTCTCGTTCATTTAATTATGATTTGAAACCCATATTTGCTGATTTACAAAAGCAGCAAGCGGAAAGTACCAGGGAAGTTGTGAATTTATCTCGAAAACCAGATATAACAAAACGTTGGAGGAGAAAAAAATTTATGATTTCTCAACCCCAAGATTATCCAAAAATGACCCCTGAAGAATATCTAGAATGGGAAGCTAAACAGGAATTTCGCCATGAATATGTAGACGGTGAAGTTTTAGCTATGACTGGAGGAAGTCTTCCTCATAATGATATTGCTCTTAATTTCTACCGTTCTCTATATCCCCATCTCCGTCAAAGAGGTTGTCGAGTTAATGTGTCTGATGCTAAAGTTAAAGATGCTAAAAATAATCGTTATTTCTATCCAGATTTAGTTATTAGTTGTAATGCTGAGGATTTAAAATCTCGTGACTTTATTAAACATCCTAAAGTCATTGTTGAGGTGCTTTCCCCTAGTACAGGAAAATACGATCGCGGTGATAAGTTGAAATATTATCGTCAATTTCCTAGTTTGCAAGAATATGTTTTGGTAGATTCAGAATCAATATTTGTAGAAATTTATCAACGTGGGGAGGGGAAAATGTGGAATTATTGTGGGTATACAGAAGGTGAGTCTATTACATTAGAGAGTATTGAATTTAGTTCTGCTATTGAAGTTTTGTACGAAGGAGTTAATTTTGAAGTTCCAGAAAAAACAGAGCAAGCGTAGGTTGGGTTGAGGAACGAAACCCAACTTTACCAAAATAAAGCGCGTGTTGGGTTTATCCTAACGGATAAGCTCCGCTAACATTGAGGTAGTCGATGGGATTGAATTTTTAGATATAGAATAATTTAACCCTCGTACTCTACAAGTAAAGCAATACCAGCTGATATTTTATCCATAACTTCACTAGAACAAACACCTATTTTCTTAACTAACCTTTGCAAATCCATTCCTCTTATTTGCAATAAATCAACAGTAGAAACTTTGCTTAAATTATTTTCTAAATCCGGTTCAATTTTAATGTGTCAACTATCATTATTAAAATAATTTTTCCAATCAGTAATAGGTGCAATTAACTTAATTGGTAATCTACCAATACCATCGGAACTAATGATAATCGCCGGACGAATATTTCTAATTTATGCTCCGATAGTTGGGTCAAAATTTGTTAGCCAAATATCTCCCCGTTTGGGTAAATTATCATTCTTCATATAATTCATCCCAAGTTTGCAAATCTTCCCATTCTCTATCTTGCTGATAATATTCGCACATTTTTTCGGCTTGCTTTGCCAAAATTTTTCGTCTTTCTTCTAATGGTAATTTAATTAAATAACGGGTATCTTTTTCATCTATTTCTTGGAGGTAAGTATTGAACAATTTTTCTTTTAACTCCTGACTCTCTTTTAGAAAAATTCCTAACTCCTGAGCAATAGACAAACCTTGCTTATAAAAATCATGTGCCAACTTATCATCATGTAACTTATGATAAAGTTCGGCTAAATTATAAAGAGTTATAACTTCTTTCGGACGACTGCCAATTTGGCGATAAATATCTAATGCTTGTTGTAAAAGTTCCAGTGCTTCTATATTTTGCTGAAGTTCTATCAAAGTAGCACCTAAATTACATAAAGCAGTTGCTTTCATCCCAAGAGCATCAATTTTTTTCAGCAATTTGCAACTGTTGACGATGGTAATCTAATGCTTTGTGATAATCTTTGAGAGCAAAGTAAACATTTCCTAAATTTCCCATTGCTGCACCTTGACTTTTAGGACTTCTAATTTGTTTTGCAATACTCAAATTTTGTTGGTGGTACTCCAGAGCTAAATTGTATTTACCCAAGCGATGAAAAACATTACCTAAACTTCCAGACGCAGCTCCTATATTTGACAAATCACCTGTTTGTTTAGCAATATCTAAAGCTTTCTGATGACAACTAATTGCTCGAGCATAATTTTTTTGAGAAGAATAAATAGTTCCTAAATTATTCAATATCATTCCTTCATTATCTAGGTCCTTAATTTCCTGTGCAATTTTCAAACCTTGGTGATAATAATCGAGTGCCTGATGATATTTTCCTAGAGCATTATAAGCATTAGCTAAATTTCCCAAACTATGACCTTCTTCAGCTAGATTACCAACAGAACGTGCAACATCTAAACTGAGGTTATAATAGTTAATTGCTTGCTCATAATCTCCCATTGAATAATAAGCATTACCTAAATGTCTCAATGGTAAACCTTCCCTACTCCGCTGTTTCATTTCCTTAACAATATCTAGGTGTTGTTTGTGATAATCAATCGCTTTTTTATATTTACCTGATAAGGCATAAACAATTCCTAAACCTCCTAGCGCCATCCCTTCATTACCACTATCTTCTATCTTTCTGGCAATTACTAACTGTTGTTGATGATATTTAATAGCTTTCTGATATTCTCCTAAAGATTTGTAAGCTGTAGCTAAACCCCCTAACGTTCTTCCCACTCCCAGAGGGTCTTCATTTTCTTTTATAATAGTTAAATGTTGCTGATAAGAATCAATAGCTTTTTGATATTTTCCCATAGAAATATAAACACTACCTAAATTAGAAAAAGCTCTTCCTTGACCTAAGCGATCGCTTCTTTCTTGAGCAATTACTAAATGTTTTTGGTGATATTCAATAGCTTTTTGATATTCTCCTAAAGAATAGTGAACGTTACCTAAACTTCCTGATGCTGCTCCCTCTTGAAAGCGATCGCCCTTTCTGCTTCTATTGCTGCGGGAGAATTTCCAGCACCAGTCTCCACAATACCTACTTCCCACTGTTGACCATCAATAGAAAATTTACCCCTTTCATAAATTGTCCCATTAGGGTGAATATCCTCCCCCAAGTCACTCAGATAAGCGCGTACTGCCATATATTCGATACGAATTGCTGTTAAAATAACCGCACAAGCCATACCTTTACCTATTAATTGAGCTGCTTTGTATTATGGCTAATTTATTTTTAAATGTGTAAAAATCAAACTGCTTTTCAATAAATTTAAACTCCTTTCTAATACTATTCAATTACTTCTATTACCAACTTATTACAGAAAAAAATTTCTATGAACGACCAAAAACCCATACTTCAAATTTTTCTACTCGAATACCAAAAATTGAAAGAAGAACAACTCAAACGTATTGCCTTCCGAGACCAAATCATTTATCTAACACTAGGAATATTTGGCGGAATACTCTCTTTTGCTCTATCAAATAAAACTAATTTTTATGCCCTCTTAGTTATTCCTTGGGTTTGCCTAATGGGACTTACATAAAATAAAGGCAGAAAATAGGGTCAGATATAGATGGGTAGAGGTTTTCACGTCGAAAAGGCATAAATCCTGAGTTACTAAGGGTTCTAGCCATTTTTAAGGCTTTGACGTAATTCCCTTGTCTAGACTGACTTTGACGCATTTTTCCTACCAAAAAATGTCTAAGTACCACTAATTCTCGGTTGGACTTATGTAGTTAATGACGAAAAAATCTCTGCTCTGGGAAAATATATTCGATTAACTCTCACCGAAAAAATCAAAGCACAAATAGATGATTCAGATATCGAATCTATCTTTGGCTGGGAGATTGCTCATAGAAGTGACGAAAGAAGAAAAAGGCGGAAAATACAGCAATTAATTATTGATGAAATTACTTTTGTATTCTCTGGTTTAGTAGCTTTATTTGCTTTCTGGTCTCTAGGTACAAATTTTCCTTTGGTGATTCATATATTTTGTATTATTGAGCTTATTCTATTAGTAGTTTTAGGCATAGAAATTATCATTTATGCCGATCTAGCTAAAGGTCGGTAAATAATTAACAATTAATAATTAACAATTATTATCGCTGTTGGTAATAGCTATAGCGAGGTTTATAGTCATTTAAAAAAAGAAGAACATAAGGTAATGCCTTTAGTTTTTGAACTACCCGAATCCGATAACAAACTTGATGGCTACCTGATATTTTATCGAATCTCAGGGAATAATTAGTTTTGACAGTTAAAACGCGATTCAAAAATTGCTATATATTAGTTACAAACCTATTTTTTTCAGGAGAAATTATGAGCGATATTAGCGTCGAATAATTGGCAGCAATTTTAGAGGAAGATGATAAGTGGCTGACCGAAAATTACAACAAACTTATCCAACAGTATCCAGGACAAATGGTGGCTATTAATGATGGTAAAGTAGTTGCTGTGGGAAGAGAAGTAAGAGACTATTGTGCCACCCGACAAAATGCAGTTTTGGTAGGGAAATTACTAATAAACGTACCCCATCCCGACGATTTAGAACCATTTTTAATTTAAGCAAAGGGCGCTAATTTGATGGCAATTATTAGATTTAACTACAAACTGATCAACGCTACTTTTCAACCTATAATTACTCTTGGTGTTCTTCTAAAAAATGCCTGGATACGGGTAGATTTTTACGTCGATTCAGGAGCAAATTATAGTGTGGTTAGTTCTAAAGTTGCGGAGGAATTTGAGTTTAATTATCTAGCTGGCGATCGCGTCAATTTACAAGTAGGAGATGGGGGTCTGATTCCAGTTTATTTACACGATTTGGAAATACAATTAGGCAGGGAAAGATTTACTTGCCCTATTGGATTTTTCCATCACTTAGGCGTATCTTTTAACGTTTTAGGAAAGCAGGGAATTTTTGACAAGTTTAAAATCTGTTTTCTAGAATCTCAGGGAATAATTAGTTTTGAAAGTTGAAAGGTAACGAAGTAAGTTAAAAAATTTCAAGCTATTTGTAGTTATTCTGAGGAAAGATTTACTAATTTGTTTTTAGTCGCTTTTAGGATAGTAAGGTCTGTTGACTTTAACGACACTTTTGACTGCTCCATCAAAGTAATAAAAAAGGCAAAATTTTATATTATATCTCTGAAATGACCTACCTACATCAAAAATTAACCACTAAAATTAAGATTATCGTTGCACAGTATGTGGCTAAGAAAAAATTGGTTAGGATATAAACTGATGATGAATCTTAGACAGCGAAAATATTTTTCCAACCGTTCTCTGTTCCCTGTTCTCTGTTCCCTGCTGTATGATATTCTAATTTTTTATAGGATGAGTTTGTTGTTATACCAGGAGAAAAGATGTTAACATTCTTGTTTCAATTTGTACTACTTTTATTAGTAGTCTTATCTTTTGTTTTAGTAGTTGGCGTACCTGTTGCCTATGCTTCTCCCCAAATCTGGAGTCAAGGCAAACCTTTGATCTTTATTGGTTCTGGTTTGTGGTTAGCACTGGTAATTGCAGTGGGTGTTTTGAACTTTTTGGTGGTTTAGGCCAACAATTTTGATTTAAAATTGATAGAATCAGACAGTTCTATTGGGCAATACCTAGAGAAAACATGGTGTAAGAGGCAAGAGATAGCAAGTTAGTCCTTGTTGCTACTTGACTCTTACTAACCTCTATACTAAAAGTTATTAGCTTTGATCTAAAAAATTTAACTAAAAAAGAATTCTAATATGACAGTTTTCGAGGGAACATTTACTCAAACTGAATCCTTACGCTTTGCTATTGTGATTGGTCGCTTCAATGACTTAATTACTGGCAAATTAATTGAGGGTTGTCAAGATTGTTTGAAACGCCACGGTGTAGATCCAAACCCAGAGGGTACTCAAGTAGATTATGTTTGGGTCCCTGGTAGTTTTGAGATTCCTCTAGTCGCCCGTCAATTGGCCATGAACGGTAGCTACGATGCAGTAATTTGTTTAGGAGCTGTAATTAAAGGCCAAACACCTCATTTTGATTATGTAGCTGCTGAAGTATCTAAAGGAATTGCCGCGGCAGCATTTCAAACGGGAGTACCAGTAATTTTTGGCATTGTAACTACAGATACTATGCAACAAGCTCTAGAGAGAGCTGGCATTAAAAGCAATAAAGGTTGGGAATATGCCATGAATGCTCTTGAAATGGCTAGTTTGATGCGTCAAATGAGAGGTGGTATAAACTCCTCATCTAATAATCGTAGTATTACTGGTACAACACAAGTTTTACCTATAACTTCCAACAATTTAGTAGAGTCTGATGTATCTCCAGAAGCATAGACCAAGCGATCAACAATTATTGATCGGAAAAAATCTACTGGAGGGTTGACAAATAAAATTATTTGTGAAATTATAGATATATAGTTACAAACCGCGGGTATAGCTCAGTGGTAGAGCGCAACCTTGCCAAGGTTGATGTCGCGCGTTCGAATCGCGTTACCCGCTTAATTAAATAGCAGTTAGGAATCAACGGTCACCAGTCAGCATTAAGACTTTTTTTTACGTTGAGTCGGGGATTTCAACCCCTACTTAACAATCAGGCTTTTAGAAGCCGGGGATTTAACCCAAGGTCAAAAAGCTGTTAACGTTACCGTTAGCGAAGCTCCTGCGGAGGAGGCAAGAGGTAGTTCCTCCGCAGGAGGCTAGCTGAAATGCTGATAGCTGATAGCTAGTTAAGGTTGAAACTTTTGCCTAATAAAGCTTAAATTTATAGCATTATCTATGACTTTATTTGACCTATGAAATAGTTCAAATAACGGAATCTCAATAATCAAACTTCTTCCTTGTTCCTTGTTTCCTCTTGCTTGTGATGTAAGTTAGAATTGGCATAATAGACCTATGCTGAGAATCAGATTGTCTTTTTTCTGTCAACGCTTTCGCTTCTACGATTACTTTGCGACCTCAAAAAGCTCTGAAAATTGATTTGAATGGAGAGTACCCCTGTCCATGTCGGCGTAAGGGCCACTTAATTCCAATAACCCTGACAGATGCCTTTGGCTGTAATCGCTGTCAGCAAATATTTGTGGTCAATGAAAATGGCCATACTATTGAACAACTCTCCACTCACTACCCATACAAACTAGCTTGGCGATGGACAGGCAAACATTGGAATCGTGCCTATTCTAATTGGAGGGCACATTATTTACCAATAGCTCTAGTAATGATTTTAGTTCCATTAGTGATTTGGCTACCTCTGGCCTTAAACTCTCCTGGTTCTAATATAATTATTTGGGCACTGGTGGCAGTGGTTTTGGCTATGCTTCCTGCCTTGATTGTTTGGCTTGCTTACAGACGTTAAACTGAGTGGGGGAGTAGGGGAGTGGGGGAGTGGTCATTTCAGTTATCAGTTATCAGTTATCAGTACTTCTGCAATAAGGAGGCTTGATATAAGGAATATTCTCTTTTTTTTATCCCCTTAAAAGGGGAGGTTTTAGACCACAATTTCTCGATAAACATAAGAGTAATTGGTAGTTCTGCTCGCGTAATGGTATACAGGAAAAAGGAATACCCGTCATGGGAGCAAGATGCTCCCACTATTCTCGTAACAAAAATAATGACAATACAGGACCATTACAATGCACCACGACCTAGTAATTAACATGAACTGACTAATAATTATCTATCGAAAAGGTTATTATTTCTGTGTTAATTATTTAATAATTGAAGTGTCAACTAATTTTCTTAAGCAGGGGAGTAGGAGAGTAGGGAATGGTGGGAAATTCAGACATTTTCAATAGAATTAAGAAGAGTATTTTTACAGCATATTCTAAATATATAAAGTACAGGTATTAACAATTAAATGTTTATAGCATCTTGCCCGCGATGGTTGTACCTCACTAAAATGGAATCTGCTATATTACCGGGACTTTGATATTTTTTAGGTAAAAAATAGCTTCAAACTCAACGGTAGCAAGGAAAATACGTTGATCTGGCTAAAAATGGCTCAAACCTAGTGCAGGATGGCGAAAATAACTGACCAGTTACAAAATCCTAAAACAATTACAAATCAATACTTTTGAGTTTTAACTTTTGACTGTCTTGAGTGCGTCTTACATTCTGGAGGGGCTGTGTGCGGAATTACTTCCGCACTTTATACGCCCCGTAGGAAACCTCAGAATTACGCACTCGCTTTTAACTTCCGCGTAGTGGCACTAGATATATCAAGGAATAGGCTATTTTGACGTTAAAGCATGATACAGCAAGGGTTTAAAACTATTTTTAAGGCATTTTTTGCTAAAGTCCCGTTACTAATTAATGAGACCTAATACCACTCAGCAAAACGAGGATAAATTTAGGTATTAAAATAGAAAATTACCCTATATGAAAAACATCATATAGGGTGAAAAAATTAATTTAGGACTACTATTATTAAATAGCTATTTTGTTGCTAATTTCACATTAGTGGCTAAACCTAAAGCTTGTAATAATTGAATCATCATCCAAGTCGTATCAATTTCCCACCATTGCAAACCATGACGTGCAGAATACTGAAAAGCATGATGGTTATTGTGCCAACCTTCACCATAAGTTAATACGGCCACCCACCAGCAGTTAGTGGAATCATCACCAGAATCATAAGTACGATAACCAAACTTATGAGTGGCACTATTAACTAACCAAGTGCAGTGAAAAACAGCAACTATTCTAAAAAAAATACCCCAAACTACAAAGGACCAACCTCCAACAAGGTAGAGCAAAATGCCAAAAGCAATTTGAATGGGAATAAAGTTATTTTGCAAAAATTTATAAACAGGATCGTCTGCTATGTCCTTTATGTAGCGAGGAACTTCAGACCTGATTGGTAAATTGTGGAGCATCCAACCCATGTGACTCCACCAAAACCCGCGATGAGAATCATGGGGATCTTGTTCATTATCTGAATGTAGGTGATGAATACGGTGTAAACCTACCCAGTCACAAACTCCACCTTCACAGGCAAGTGTACCGCAAAAAACTAAGAAGTATTCTAGCCACTTGGGAGTTTGAAAGCTCCGGTGTGTCACCATACGATGAAAGCCTAATGTAATACCTAGACCACCTGTAATCCAATGTAATAATAAGGCTAGGCCAACTGCAGTCCAACTAAAGTTACTGGGAAGCAGGGCAAACAAGGCTCCAATATGCAGGAATGCCATAAAGCCTATTATGCTCCAATCAGGGGAAAATTTTTCTGATGTTGTTGAAATTGTCATGAAAATCTCTAAAGTTAATAACTAAATAGCTCCTTTGGAGCTAGCTTAATCAAAGCAAGTTTATGTGTTCGTATAGGATATGGAAAATATTTTAATAATAACTACTTAATCTATTAATCAGAAGCAGAAATTTAAAAAATATTCTTAGTACCAAAATCCAGTTTTTTGTTAAGTGTTTAAGTTTAAATTCCTAACTAATAATACAGGATAATTATTCTTAAACCAAGGTACTATAAATATAGTCAATAAATATAGTAAATTCTCTAAGTTTTGGTGATTGAATCTGAAAATTTGATTAATAAAAAAAGTCAATTACTATCTTGAAAATCAAGCAAAATACTGCTTTGTTTATTGAGTTTTTTGACTTCAAATTTGTTATGGCTTTTTGATGAAACTTTTTTCAAACAAAAGCACAGCCTGCATATCTAAATTAATTCTTTGTTGACAAAGGAATTTTAGATTTTATGGTGAATTTGATTATTAACAAAAATTTACACTTTGTATAGCATACCACAAATACAACAAATTAAATATGAATAGCACTACTTATCTACAAACAGCAGAACAGGACCTATTTCCCATATTTTCCGATATTGATAGCTTAGTCAAGCAAAATCTCAGACGAGTTCTAGATGCTTTTCGCGAACATCGGGTAGGTGTCCATCATTTTGCAGGAGTTACTGGTTATGGCCATGACGATTTAGGGCGGGAAACTTTGGACAAGGTTTTTGCTCAGGTGATGGGGGCTGAGGCAGCAGCGGTAAGAGTCCAATTTGTTTCTGGAACTCATGCGATCGCCTGTGCTTTGTTTGGCACTCTTAGGCCAGGGGATGAAATGTTGTCTGTGGTGGGTTCTCCTTACGATACTTTGGAGGAGGTTATTGGTCTGAGGGAGGAAGGTCAAGGTTCTCTGAAAGATTTTGGCGTTAGTTATCGGGAGTTGCCGTTAACTAATACTGGTGCAATAGATTGGCGAGGGTTGGAGTCTGCTATTACTGAGAAAACTCGTCTGGCTTTGATTCAACGTTCTTGTGGTTATTCTTGGCGAGCTAGTTTGTCTATTGCAGATATTGAGAAAATTGTCAAGATAGTTAAGGAACAAAATCCTCGGACAGTTTGTTTTGTGGACAACTGTTATGGGGAGTTTATTGAGGACCGGGAACCTCTTGTGGTGGGAGCTGATTTGGTGGCGGGGTCTTTGATTAAAAATCCTGGTGGTACTATAGTTCCGGCAGGTGGTTATGTGGCAGGTAGGGGAGATTTGGTGGAAGCTGCTGCTTGTCGGTTAACTGCTCCTGGTATTGGTAGTAGTGGTGGGGCAACTTTTGAGCAGAATAGGTTGTTGTTTCAAGGTTTATTTTTGGCGCCTCAAATGGTGGGGGAGGCGATGAAGGGTAATCATTTGACGGCTTATGTTTTTGATAAGTTGGGTTATCCTGTTAATCCTCTTCCTTTTGAAAAACGACGGGATGTTATTCAGGGGATAAGGTTGGGTTCCCCGGAGAAGTTAATTTCTTTTTGTCGAGCTATTCAGCAATATTCGCCTGTGGGGTCTTATTTAGATCCGGTACCGGCACCGATGCCTGGGTATGAAAGTCAGTTGGTTATGGCAGGTGGCACTTTTATTGATGGGGCGACTTCAGAATTTTCGGCAGATGGTCCTTTGAGGGAACCTTATGTGGTGTTTTGTCAGGGGGGGACTCATTGGACTCATGTGGCGATCGCTCTGGAGGCGGCTATTGAGGCGGTAGGGTTTGGTATGGAAGTCAAAAGTCAAAAGTCAAAAGTCAAAAGTTAGAATTTTTTAATTATGAAATTTTTCCTTTTATTGCGGATAGAGCAATAGTAGTTTCATTTGCTGGAGCTCTCGGAGGGTGGAGGATGGAATTTTTCCTTTTATTGCGGATAGAGCAATAGTGGTTTCATTTACTTAAGCTCCTGGTGCTGGAGGATAAGATTTTCTCTTTTATTGCGGATAGAGCAATAGTGGTTTTATTTGCTGAAGCTCCCGGAGCTGGAGGGTAAAAATTTTTCCTTTTACTGCGTATA
>NZ_RCBY01000165.1 GCF_003838195.1 Okeania hirsuta | reverse complement strand
TGGTGTTTGACTTATGTTGATGATGAACCGTAAGACGCCAGAGATACTTTTCTCAGATGGGGAGATGGGGAGATGGGGAGATGGGGAGATGGGGAGATGGAGATGGGGAGATGGGGGGACGCGGGGACGCGGTGACGCGGAGATGGTTGAACAGGCAATGGTTTCACCATAGCAAGGAACGAGTTGGTGTTTGACTTATGTTGATGATGAACCGTAAGACGCCAGAGATACTTTTCTCACTGTTGCCTGTTATATAACCTACTACTTTCTTCAAAGCAGGAAAAAAATAAAATTCAAGGAAATAAAAGATGTCTAATTCTAATGTTAAAGCAAAAATTTATGTGTTTGGAGCTAAACCGAAACAAGCTTTATTAGTACCAGAAATTCCTATTGCAGTTCGTAATAATTGTCAGTCAGGACAATGGGTGATTGGAGACACAGATTATGGTTCTAAAGTTTCAATGACAATCATCAAGTTTAGCAAGTTTTTCGGCAATTTAGGTCAAACAATTAATACATTATGGGGTCAAATCTGGTTTATTGCTGAGTCAGGAGAATTACCTCATGGAGTGTTAATGGTGACATATATTAAAGGTCGTTCTTTGAATGATTTTAATCGTTTAATTGCTTCAGTTCAAAGTCAAGGAGTGGAGCCAGCAACAGGGATTTTTCTTCCTGAATTTGTCAAGCATAGCGGTCAGAAACCAGATGAAAATGGTGTAGTAAAACCCATCAATTATTATAGCTTAAAATGGCGTTGGCAAGAACGTACAGATTGGTCGATTATTCAGCAGGCAGCAGCAGTGCTTTCTGACGAAAATAATCTTTCAAGAATGATTGATTTAGAAGGAACTAGAAAGATGGTTTGCTTAGATAATTTATCTGCTGAAGAAACTGCTAATTTGATGGTAGCTCATACTAATAGCGAACAAAATTATTCGCTGAGTTTAAATGTTAGTAATGATCAAGCGTTACCACAGGGAAATGAGTCTTTAGCTGCTGCATTATCTTCTTGAAGAAGGAGTCAGGAGTCAGGAGTCAGGAGACAGAATCAATTGACTCCTGAGGAGGTCTTCGTGACTTCCAGCCAAAGGCTGTTGATGAATTTTTTGCGTCTCTATTTACAGCTTTTAGCTTGAAAGTTTTTGTAGTTTTATGCCAATAAAAAACATCGGGAAAACTTAAAGAGGTACAAATGAGTAAAATTGCTAAATTCAGGATTCATCAGGGTGCAAAAACACCACAAACCCAGGAATGGGAAGATAGTTTACGGGGAAAATTAGAAGTTAAACATCAAATTAGAACTGATGCTATTAATGACCTGGAAAACTTCAGTCAAGATTTACAACATATTAGTTTAGTTGTTGAATCTATTCAAAATAACTACCAGGCATTACTGACATAAAATAGTCGCTTAAAATCGACTCTTTTAGAGTTAGTAGATGATTGTTGCTGCTGGAAAGGAAATCGCTGTGAAAAATGCCAGAAAACTCTTAAGTGATTAGCACCAGAAACGACTAGGAAAAAATTAAATACTGCCCAAGAATATGAAGATATTTTGAAGCAACTTCGGAAACTGGGTTCAACAATTAATAATTAATAATTAATAATTAATAATTACCCTTCTTTGAAAAGAAAAGGATTGACTAAAATGAAAATGTTTTCTTGTTTATCCTTTAAAGGAAAGGCTTTAAATCTCAATTATTGGGTTAGTTGTTACTGTATCACATTAAAAAGCGTTTCGTGACGGAATTTTCCGCAAACGGCATTTAAACAGTTAGCATTTCCTAAGTTCATGCTCCGCAAACAGCGAGTGATTTATGGAGATGAAGCGAGTAAAATTATCAACATTATGGAGAAAAAAAATGACACAAACTGCATCAGAAAGTAGCAAATTTAGAGTGATGAAATCATTTGAAGAAATTTTAGCTGCCAGGAAAAATCTTGCATCAAAAGTAGCAACTAAGGAGGAGGAAGCAGAGAAAGAAAAAGGGAAACAAATCCTAGAAACTGCTGCTACTTATACTGCAGATAGTATTGTTAAAGGTTTGGCTGATTTACAATTAGATTTTGGTAGTATTGTTAATCAGTTATTAGACAATTTGCATCAAGAATCTACTAAACTTGAGGAATTAAAGCTTGCAATTGAAATTGAAAATCAACATCTACAAGAGTTACAAAAAATTCGTGTTGTTGCTGATGCACTACATATTTTAACTCAAGAACATCAAGAAAAGTTAGGATTTCTAGAGCAGAATTTTAGCGAACATCAAGAAAATATATCAAAGGATATGACTACTAAGCGAAAAGCTTGGCAAAAGGAACAACAAGAGTATGAAGCAGCAATTGAGGAAGAAAATCAATTGTTAATTAAACAACGAGAAAATGAAGCTGCTGACTATCAATATGAATTGGAACATCAGCGTAAAATTGAAATGGATGAATATGAAGAAACGAAGCGGAATTTGGAACGAGAATTACAGGAGTTAAATCAAGAGAAGGAAAAAAAATGGCAGGAAAGAGAAAGTTATTTGGCAGAAAATCAAGCTGAATTTGAAGAAAACAGACAGAAAGTTGAAGGTTTTGAAGAAGAGTTGAAGCAGGCTTATGTGAAAGCGAAAGATGATGCAATTAAAGAAGCAACCCGACAGGCAAAAGTTAAAGAAGATTTATTTGCCAAAGAGTGGGAAGGAATGAAGAATGGTTATGAGTTAAAGATTGAATCTTTAGAAGAAACAATTGAGCGACAAACTGAACAAATTAACGATATTTCCACTCAGTTACAAGCGGGAATGAAGCAAGCACAAGATTTAGCGATGAGAGCTTTTGCTAGTTCTAATAATGGCGCTCAAGCTAAGTAGTTGTTGTTGAAAGGAAGAAGGAAGAAGGGAGAAGGAAGAAGGAAGAAGGAAGAAGAAAAAATCTTACGCTGTAAGCATTCAGTTGTCAGCCATCAGCTATCAGCTATTGTACTTTTAGTTTAGGATAATACCTTTATTAACTGTCTTACTAAAAAAGTTACCTCCCTTGTCCTTAAAGTCAGTTGTTAATTTAAACACTGTCCTTTAAGCAGAGAATATTGTTGCTGATAGCTAACAGCTAGTAGCTGAATCCTTACCTTACGCTTTCTGAGTTTTAACCTTTTCTTCGACTGTGATAAAAGCTATAAACTACATTCATCATATAGCCATTCAGCAACCCTAAAATTTGTCTACTCTATCTAGTAGCTCGTAAGCATTTAGCTATCAGCTAAAAATCTAAGGGTTTAAGTCCTCCACTATATTTGAAAGTAATAATTAAGTTATCAGCAATTAGTAATGAATAATTACTTCTTAGGTTTTGTCCAGGGACGCATGGCAGTAACTTTTTATTCTTTTTCAATCTCAAAGGTTGCTTTTACACAGACCCAAAATTAATAGCTGATAGCTAATACCTGACGGCTGTTTGCTTACATTTGAAAAAGCCTGTGGTGCGTTTTTATCGGGGTTTAAATCCCTCATTTCCGGTTAAACAGTTATAGAATGGTTAAGTCTTTAGAATTCAGAATTCAGGAGAAGAAAGAATTAAAAAGATGAGTGTAGTTATGGCAATTAGAGAATTTTTTTATGTTCAATTAAGTGGATTTGATATGACTGCTGACTGCTGACTGCTATTTCAATTGGTATAAATATTTAGGTGGTATTTATACCAAATTTTTCCACCTATATTCCAGCTCAAATCAATCGAATAATTTCAAGTTTAACAGGAGAAAACACATGGCTAAAAGAGTTAATTATAAAAATACTAAGGCTGAAATTTTAGAAGCTTTTGCAGAACTAAAAAAAGAAAAGTCTGCCCTAGAAGCAGAAATAGATCAGCTAAGTCAGGAAAGTAAAACTACAGGTAAAACCTCTGTAGATTCAATATCAAAAAAACCAGAAAAAGAAGTTGCAAAATTTATGAACTTAAATCAAACTTGTAACAAACCAAGTATGCAGTACACAATTGAAAATTTGTTGATGGTGCAAAATGGCTTTGGTGGAGCTATCAGCGAATTATCAGAAAAACTTACTTCAGAAGCAACTAAATTAGAAGAAGTTCGACAGCAAGTGACAGAAGAAATTCAACAATTAAACAATTTGCATAGTTTAGAAAATATCGAGGAAAATACTTTAGATGATTTGATTCAACAGTATGAACAAAGCGCCAAAGAATTCGAGACAGAATTTAGCGATCGCCAGGAAGAATTACAACAAGAAATAGAGTCAAGTAAACAAACTTGGTCAAAGGAACAACAGGAATATCAACGCACAATAAAAGAACGAAATGAACAGCAGAATAAAACTCGCCAACGAGATGAAGAAACTTATAAATATGACTTGAATTTGCAACACAATCTAGATATTGACCAGTATGAACAAAACAAGAAAAATTTGTATAAGGAGTTAGAAGAATTTCAACAGCAACAAGAGAAAATATGGTCTGAAAGAGAGCAGTCTATTTCTGAACGGGAAAAAGAATTTGCAGAGGTCAAAACTGAGGTAGAAAACTTTAAAAAAGAACTAGAGTCTAATATTAATAACGGTAAGGAAAATGGGCGAAATATTGGTACTTATCAAGCGAAAATTAAATCTGATTTATTAGCAAAAGAAGTCGAAGGAGAAAAGCAATTTTATGAACTACGGATTCAATCTTTACAGCAGACTATTCAAAATCAAGAACAACGAATTAAAAATTTATCTGCACAATTAGATTCTACCTTGACGCAGGTTCAAGATTTAGCAGTGAAAGCTATTGAAGGAGCATCAAATTCTCGTTCATTTCAAGCGATGAAAGAAATTGTTCTAGAACAAAAGAATCAACAAAAGAAAAGTTAATTTTTGACGATAAAACATAGTAGGGGTTAACGGCCGTTAACTCCTACAAATTGAATAAGGTAGAAGGCATAAGGCAGAGGGCAGAAGGCAGAAGGAAATATTGGTTTAAAGGTAAAAGGTTTTGGATAGCTAATTATCCGGAAATTATCTAATAAAAAGTTTGTCTAATTGCACATACTTCCAATTACCTAATGATTGATATTTTAGTCTAATAGACATCTCCAATCATAAAAAATAAAGTCAATTATCGTACTTTTATTCATCAATTCTTTCCCCCTAGTCCCTACTCCCTCTTTTATGGAGATTTCTAATAATTATGAGGTTATTTACCGGACATGATATTACAACCAAAATTTATCGTCAAACACCAAAAAACGTACTGCTATAGTACAATTTCTTGACTGTCTACTCCTAAATATCATGTTGTACATCTCAAACCCTATTTGTAGCGTTTAAAAAAAGCTAAAATAAGAGTGATAACCTGTGTATATATTCAAACTGTCACTCTACTAATATTACTGTAAGTTTATACATATAAAATACAAAGAAATCAGCCAAAAACTTTGATTTGAGGTAATAATTTTATGACCAACAAATATACTCAACAAAAAGATACTGCTGCATGGATACTTCAAGTTTGGGCTTCCTTTATTTTAGCTACTTCTGGCACAGCGATCGGTATTATTTACCTACCTGTAGATAATTGGATTAAAGGCTTTTTAGGAATGGGTTTAACATTCTCAGTAGGTTCCACTTTTACCCTAGCAAAAACTATTAGAGATAATCACGAATATCAAAGGATAACTGCCAGACTTGATGAAGCAAAAGTTGAAAAACTATTGGCAGAGCATCACCCTTTAGACAAATAATAATTAGGGTTTGCTGAAAAAGTCTTATGGGTGAAGGGTAGGAGACAGGAGACAGGAGACAGGAGACAGGAGGAACGGGGAATTTAGAGTAGGTAGGAGTAAGAATTGTCAGAATGATTTCTCTGCCCAACTTTTGCCTAAAATACCCTCCATGCATGAGCATGAAGAGCTGAAAACCAGGCACTTTTTTCGACCTCAAAAAGGCACTTGTCTTTATATGTCAATGCTTTTAGATTTAATCAGCAAGCCCTAATTACATCAAATCCGGTTAAACAGACTCACCAAAAAATAGCTGAAATCTTTGTGATCAAACAATTGTATTTTTCAGCAATGAGGAAAATTTGATATGAAGTAGACTAGAAGTGGGTCTGTTAACAATGAGAATCAGCACCGGATTTGACATCAGACATACTTATAAGTCTGCCTGGCAATCACAGGTTTAATCAGAACGATTAGGAGCAGTCGTGGTACTGAATGAAGCTAAGGATAAGCTGTTGAAACTAGAGGTGCTTTGGGTAGATCAGGGTTATTCTGGTAAAAATTTTGCGAGTGCAGTAAGCGAAAGTTTGTGGCATTCGCCTAGCTTTGCGTCAGCAGTATCGCGTTAGAGTGGAAGTCATCAGAAGAACTGCCCAAACTTTTGAGCGCCTACCTAAGTGATCGATTGTTGAAGGCACTTTTGCTTGGTTGAATAGATTTCGACATTTAAGTAAAGATTATGAGGTGTATTCAGATGTAAGTGAAGCGATGATTTATGGCCCTTTAATTCACTTGATTGTTGGGCCACTAGCTAACTTAAGATTTACTTTATAAATCAGCTCTAAACTCTTACTTAGCTCTTTAAACTAAAAAAGTTAAAACTTCATTAACTTTGACTAATAATTAATTAGTCAAAAATTCAATTAAACATACTTTTTTTCTAGTGAATATTTCACTAAGCTAGGGATTTCCGAAGGTCGTTTTGCTACTGGTATTTTAAATTCTTTAAAAGCTGAAATTTTACTCTTCATCTGATTGTGGAAATTATGTTTTACCCTTGAGTTTCTAGCACTAATTAAACTACTAGCGTGAGTGTAATTTTGATTTATTGGAGCATAAATACCAGCAATATAAGCAACTACAGGTTTATCAATTGTTTCTGATATATAAGAAGCTGCAATTTCCTCACTTGCACCACCAACTTCTCCTACTAAAACAATTAACTCTGTGCGGTCATCCTCATCTAGTATTTGTAACCATTGCAAAAAAGAAGAACCAACAATTGGATCGCAACCAATACTAACACAGATAGATTGCCCCAATCTTGACTTTGTTAATTCCCAAGCTACTTCATAAGTAAGAGTATTGCTGCGACTAATAATCCCCACTGGGCCTGGTGTGTAAAACTGAGTTGGATGAGTGCCCAACAGTAATTTATCCGGCACGATAATACCTGCACAGTTAGGTCCAACAATCAGAGTTTCTGTAGCCTCAGCTTTTCTCAATAACTGGACCATATCTAGAGGTGGCACTCCTTCTGTAACGATGACAATTTGTTTAATGCCAGAAGCGATCGCCTCTAAACTAGCATCTAATACCCTATAAGCAGGCACAACTATCAAAGTGGTATCAATAATACCCACTTTTGCCACTGCTTGCTCTACCAAACTAAACACAGGTATACCAGACCATTCTTGTCCCCCTTCTCCAGGACTAATACCTGCTACTACATTTGTTCCATAGGACTTCATCATTAAGGCTATCTGGGTAGACATTTTTTCTGTAACACCCTGAACTATTACCTTACTATCTAGAGTTAAATTCATAATTCTTCAGCCCTTATTTGTATAGGCATTTATTAAGCAGGCCATCATTATCAGTATCAGTCAAAGGTTTTGATTTATTACCCTTAATGATATTCGAGTTAAAATTATATGTAATTTCTCTTCTGATTACCACTACTTAGCTAAAGAAACAGCTTTAGTAACTGCATCTTCTAAATTTTCGATTACCTCTACTGGTAGACCTGATAAACGTTCTCTAGCTCTACTCACTTCACCTCCTAATAAACGCAGTATAAAAATAATATTACTCTTGTCCATAGTTTTTAAATTATTCAAATACTCGTAAACTATAGTAATCAACTCATCACTTGTCTGAACTATACCTAGAAAATTCACCAATACTACCTTTACATTTTCCTTTTGACTAACTAAATCCAAAGCAGCAAACATTTTTATTCGTAAACTATCCTTGATCTCCAAATAATCACCCAACTTAATATTCAGA
This sequence comes from Okeania hirsuta, assembly GCF_003838195.1. Lineage (GTDB taxonomy): Bacteria > Cyanobacteriota > Cyanobacteriia > Cyanobacteriales > Microcoleaceae > Okeania > Okeania hirsuta. The sequence goes on along the minus strand of NZ_RCBY01000165.1, from coordinate 9,777 downwards.
AAATTTGCTGGGTTTCCATTAGCTTCCATTACCAAATCAACAGTAGCCATTGTTAAACCTTCACCATTGCATAAAATTCCGATATTTCCTTGCAATTCTGTAAACTTTAGTTGATAATCTGGAATAATTTTTTCATTAGCTGCTGCATTGGAATTATTTGTAATTAATAAAGAATTTTTGTCTATTTGACTTACTTGTTTTTCTTGAATTTCATCATTATTAGTAATATTTTTGCCCACTAAATTTACCAATTCTAGATGACGACCTAGGGCACGGTCATTAACACTTACTTTACCATCTAAAGCCATGACTTCTCCTGTCGGACTCACACCTAAAGGATTAATTTCTACTAAATCTAAATCCTTTTCTATAAATAATTGATACATTTTTTCCACTATATGACTCACTAATTCTATCAGTTTTCCTTCGAGTCCAATTTTTACCATTAGACGACGTGCATAAAAGGGAGAAAATTGTTGATTAACAACTACCTGTTGCATCCTTGTCATCGCTGCTTCTGTATCAATACCTCCTTGTGCTGAACCGAGAAGTACAGGACGGCGTACTATTGGATCTAAAACAACTGCTAGGTATAATTCTTGATTAGCATTATATTTTGCTTCTGCCAATAAAACTTCTGGATACTCATCTTTGATCGGCAAATTAAAAATTGCCTGAGCTGCTGCCACAGCATCAATTGTATTTTCAACAAATTTAATTCCACCTAAGCTACTTCTTTCTCCAGCATGAACTTGAGATTTAAGTACAACTGGATAAGGTATTTTTAATTTTTTTAAATCTTTAGGATAATCTATTCTTTGAGATGGTAAAACAGGAATTCCCATCCCACTAAACAAAGCTTTTGCCTGATATTCTAATAAATCCATACTAACTTTAACGTTTAATTTTCTTAAGTTGATAATATGATTGTTTTAAGTTCTCCGATATTTATTTTATCAATTTTGCAGCTATTATGTTTGCGAATGTACTTAATAGTTAAAATAAAATTTAATTTTTCTTAAATTATTAATTAATAGTCTTGAAGGAGCATCATTATTTCTTTTAAAAAGGAACTACTGTCTTTATTCCTTTTTGTTCAAAACGGAATTTGCATAATTTATTTGATCAATGTTACTATTAGAAGTAATTAGATTAATTTTATGTAGATCAATCAATTGATTAGTTTATGATAATTTTAGCAATTCTAAATCTGAAAAATTTTTATGCCTATAACTTTGAGTATCGTGATTTTAGTTAAATAACATCAAACTTAGGTTTCACACTTTAGAAATAGAATTGCTATATATTTCATCTCCGATACTTAGTCTGTTAAAAACATTATTGATCGCTAGTAAGAGTAGTTCAAATTACCATCAAACTAAGTAATTAGATAATAATAACCTAAATTTTTAACTTTCCCAATCCCCTTTATGAACTGTTTTTACCCACTTTAGTCGCTTAGGTAATATAGACATCCGGGTAATAGTAGCGCCCATCACTACAAACCAATGCAACATATAAAAAGTGCCTCGCACACTTTCTAAAAAAGTAAGTAGTATAGACAATGGATGTTCTTTCTCAGAAACAAAGTCCAACTTCCCTTCTCCAACCATACTCTTTTCTTGTTTCCTAGTTCGACGTAAACCAATAAACATTCCCAATACAGAAACTGTTACAGTAAACACAGTCAAAGGACTGGTGATGGGTAAACGACGCAAAATTATTGCCATCAGAAAATCAGGTACAGCAGCAACCGATATTAGATATTGGGTCACCAAAAATTGCCATAAATCCCAAGTCTTACCAAATCTCATTCGGTTACGCAAAATCAATTGCCAGTAATCTAGATAACGCTGATACCCACCTTCTGCCCATCGGGAACGTTGATGCCACAAAGCTTTTGGGTTAGTTACTCCTTCCTCCATTACTGCCGGAAAACTGAGAAAATCTATATCCCATTGGTTTAAGTGTAGACGAATTGTTAAATCTAAATCATCAGTAATAGTCTGTTCATTCCATCCCTCACATTCTTTCAGGGCATTCAAACGTACAAATTGGCCATTCCCCCTGAGTTCTCCAATCCCACCAATTGCAATTCGTTGTTCCTGAAAAAAACTATCTAGAGCCATTTCTGCTGATTGGCCTTTTGTCCAAAAATTTAGACCTGCATTGGCGATCGCTTTTCTAACTTGTACTGCCCCTACTTTTTCTCTGGCAAAAAGTGGTACTACCTTTCGGAGGAGATCCGGTGTTACCTCTGCATCTGCATCAAACACTCCTAAAATTTCTCCCTTAATCAAAGGTATCGCAGTATTGAGAGCGCCTGATTTACCTCCACTGGCATCTGGACTTCTCCTAATAACATTAAGCTGCTGATATTCTTTTGCCAACTGTTCTAACAATACAGGGGTTTGATCTGTACTATTGTCATCTATTACCCAAAGTTCGTAATTATTGGTTGGATAATCTAAAGTACAGATATTTTTTACCAATTTACTAATTACAGCCTCTTCATTTTTAGCTGCTACTAACAGAGATATATAAGGCCAGTCTGTCGAATTTTCTTCTGATAGAGGTTTTGGAGGTAGTTTTGGTTGAGCGAATAGTATTCTCATAAGTTGAACTGATAGTAAACCAGTCAGACCTAAAATTACCCAATATCCCCAGGAAAGTAAGTGCAGAGCGATAGTAGTGGTCCAAATCAGAAATGACATAAGTGCTGCTTTACGTCTACGACCATCGTAAATATTCTGATGACTACTTAACACTTCCTTTTCTTGTTTGATTTGACTCTGATCTAAGTATTTCTTAGTTTGTGCTACCTGATTATTTTGCTGTTCGTTACAGAAGTTATCGTTTTGATTGATTTGGGTTTCCCTATAATAATCATTTTTTGGCCAAGAACTGTTGGGCATAACTAAATTAATCTTAAAGATCCAATCACTAATAATTTTCTTATGTTTTAAGAGACTAACCTAATTCCGTCTGAAAAAACTATAAATATAATCTTTGTTAAGTAAAGAATTTAGTAAGTCAAGAATCTAGAGGGTAGTTTGGCTAACAATTGCTACACCACAGGTAATATAAAGTTTTAGAGCTGATTTTTTAAGACAGCTGAAACGTTGACTTAAATTTAGCTTTTATACATTGAGACTATAGTTACTTATAATATAATTTCCGAGGAATGGATATTATTGATTCAGGAAACTAGAGGATGTCAATTAATCAATTAAAGCCAGCCGAAAAAGGGGAAATAGCTGTTTACACTCCATATTACCCAGATAACAGACGTAAATACTTAGCTCATGCTATTAGTCTTTACAAACAAAAAAGTCTTGAAGGAGCGAGAGGTATAGAAGGAGGAGAAAATATCCCTTTTGTTATCACCTGGAATGTTTCTATATTACCTGCAGACATAACTCGTTGCCGAATGCAGTTTGATGGTAATCAGGAGCTTAGTTATGATACAACAATGGCCACTTATGAGTTTGTTGATTCTTTAATCGATGTATTGCTAATTTATCATCGTACTCGTAATGTAGATTTTTCTAAGAATTTTTATGGAAAGTTACTTCGCTATGAGTGATTCAGCTTGAAATGTAATTCCTGAGATTTAATCTTGTTCTCATCGAAAAGTTTGGATTTGAAACCCCGTGCTTTTAGCAGTGTTTTACATTTGATTAATGTCGCTATATACTAAAAATATCAAACAAGAGATTAATATTGGTCACTCCAACAATAAAAACTTTGTTCAGATTCCTTTTTGGCAATTGAGGCAAAAACTTAAAGCCTTGTGTTTTCGATACGGAATTGACTATTTGGAACAACAACAGTCTTACTCGTCCAAGGTGAGTTTTTACGACCGAGATAAATACCTGTTGACAATGCCAATAACCCCAGTCAAACTAAATTTTCGGGTAACAGAATAAAGTATGGGTTGTATCAGACAAAAGCTCAACATTTGGTTTCAGAAGATATTAATGGTAGTGTCAATATTTTAGTGAAAAGTAAGCACAAACTCAATTTTGAGCGAGTGTATAGGGGGCTTTTGGCTAACCCTTTAAGGATTTATATTTCTTAACAATTCCCGCCGTTTGACGGCGCGGGAGTGTCAACCTTATAATTTAAAAATGTGAAACAAATTGACAACATTTAATCTAAAATCCAAATTATATTGACATTGACAAGTTCATTGATTGCGGGAGTGAGGGTGTGCCAAAATCTGCCAATCATTTGCTAATTGGATCGACCGAAGCTTACAGTGGCAAGTCTACAATTACTTTAGGAATAGCCCATAAGCTGCAAAAGCAAGGGATAAGCATTGCTTATGGAAAACCCTTGGGAAACTCTTTAAATTCAGTATCTGTAGAAATTGATGCTGATGTAAAGTTTATTACTGAAACTCTCAAGCTTTCAGAAAATAGTATTCGGCCAACTCTGTTGATGCTAGATGAAAGTACTATCACAAAGCGTTTGCTTGGAGAGGACAACACTGACTATCAAAAATCTCTAGCTCAATATCTACAGGTAGAAGGAGAAGATTTAGTTTTATTAGAAGGACCAAGTAATTTAGATGAGGGTAATCTATTTGAACTATCCATAGTACAAGTTGCGGAAATTCTTAATGCTGCCGTAATTTTGGTTACTCGTCCAAATTCAGGTTCTTATATAGACTCTTTACTCTCAGCTAAACAACGTTTGGGTAGTTCCCTTTTGGGTGTGGTCATTAATGATGTATCACTAGCAGCACAAGAAACAGTAACTACTTTAGTGAGACCTTTTCTAGAGTCTAGGAAAATTCCTGTATTAGGAATATTGCCGAGAAGCAGTCTCTTGCGCAGTGTCACAGTGGCAGAATTAGTTAAACAATTAAACGCCCAGGTACTTTGTCGCCCTGACCGTCTGGATTTAATGGTCGAAAGCTTGACAATTGGTGCAATGAATGTTAGTGCAGCTATTAAATATTTCCGTAAAACTACAAATATGGCAGTAGTTACCGGAGGCGATCGCACAGACATTCAACTAGCAGCTTTAGAAACTTCTACCCATTGTCTAATTTTAACTGGGCAACTGCCTCCGGATGAGTTAGTACTGCGTCGTGCTGAGTATGTGGAAGTACCTGTTTTGTCAGTGGACTGTGATACTCTATCTACTGTAGAAATTATAGATAGAACTTTTGGTACTGTACGTTTACACGAACCTATGAAAGTAGAATGTGTGAATAGACTAATGGCACAAGACTTCAACTTTGAGCATTTGCTCAGTCATTTTCAGCTAGAGATTTAGTCAAAAAATTATCTTTTCTTTTACGGGTTTAATACTCCACCGTCTACACGGTGCTTGAAATTGTTTGGGGTTATGGGGAAAGGCAAGGGAGTGAACCCACCCCTAACCCCTCCCAGGAGGCAGGGTCAATTTATTGTCACTAGAAAAAAAAGGAAGAGGGGGTGGGGAGTGTGGGAAGTGTGGGGAGTGTGGGAAGCACAGAATCTCAAAAAAAATAGGGTTGTAAATATTCTCTGACGACAAAAAATTAGACCTGCTCCCAGGAGTGGAAGTAAAAACAAGAATAATTAATGCTAACCAGCGTGGTAATTAGGGTTTGCTTATGGAAGTCTTTTGCTATGAGGTAGGAGTGAACCCACCCCTGGCCCCTCCCCCTCCCAGGAGGGGAAGTCAGGATTAAAGAGTCAGGATTCAGGAGGAATGGGGGATTTAGAGGAGATAGTCGGATATTTTATCCCTTGATTTTTCTGCAATTATTCTGCCTTTTATCCTAACTTTTTGGTCGCTCAAGCTTAAAAAGTTGCACTTTTTTATAGCGAAAAAAAGCTAAAACCTTTACCTGTCAATGCTTTTATATTTGATATGTAAGCCCTAATTATCAAAAAGATAATTTAGCTTGTGTTAATTACTTAATAATTGAAGTGCTACCTAAGTATAATCTTACTTTTGGTAATTGTTATATCAAATCCGTTGAATTAGACATAAAAAAATTATTCAATCGTCATAACTACGCTCATCAAAGTGATTCTCTCTCCTCCTGACTCAGTCCTCCCTCTCCTGGGAGGAGCGCGCGGGTGGGTTGACTCCTCAAGACTTAACCAATCTATAACTGTTTAACCGGATTTGATATTATTAGACCTTCAGCATAGGTACCTTTTGCCTTTTTCAATGCTCCTGACTCCAAATACCGTGGAAACCCATTGGTATAACTTCTGGTAAGGCTAACCGACAAACAGGTTCAGCATCTAAGTTAGAAGCATCAAATATCCAGACCTCACTACAGTTGCGCTCTCCGTCAAAAATAACAGTTAATACCCATCCTTTCTGAGAATCTTCAGCATCAGGAGCATAGATAGGTTCCATTGGGTAGCAGTTTGGCCTTAAATCGGTGGTAGTAAGGGTATTTTTGTGATGGTCGAAACAGGCGATCGCCCCAAACATTTCTTGACTAATATCTATTCCCGGTTGATGAACTGACAAATAAGTAAAGCGAGATGGTTTTCCGACCTTAGCAGGAGCAACCGTAGGAAACTCACAGGGAATGTCTAATAATTTATAACTATCTATGATACGACCAGATTTAGGGTCTAGGCGTATCTGCCAAAATATCCCATTAGCAGGAGTATGAGTTTGGCCAGTAGGTACGTCTTGAAGGTACTTATTTGTTTGGTCAAAATCTGTATAGCGGATTAAGTAGACTAATATTGTGCCATCCGAGTCTACATAGCTATTGCCAAAGTGCCACTGAAACCAGGGTTCCGTTTCTTGACGACTGATGAGTTGTAGAGATGAGCAATCAACCAGTAAAATCTGTGTTCCTAGCTCTGGTTGCCAGGTTAAAGCATCACTAAAGCTTTTTATCTTTGTAAAAGCTGGCAGTAGTTGTAAACGTACTGGTGAAATAAAAAATATTAGATATGGACCTGCTAACACAAAATCGTGAATTAGAGGGACACCAGATATGGGAATCAGACCTTTTTGCTGAATTTTTCCAGTACTATTACTGCGGTATATATTGAGCGAGCTATTTAGTCCAGGAGTTACTCCAAAGTTATATATGTCACCTGTGGCACTATCTATTTTAGGATGAGCTGAATAGCTTTGATGATTTTCTAAGCCTCCTAAATCTTCTAGTCCCAAAGTTGCCAAAGTTTCCAGATTAAGAGTGTGGGGATTTCCACCTTCCCATAGCGCTAAAAGACGGTCTGGCAAAGCCAAAACTGAGGTATTAGCAGCATTTTTTATTGGTTGAGTGAGCTTGTCCCACAGATTTCCTGGAGGGTTCATTCCATAGCCACCAAAAATAAATCTTTCTTTTTCTGTCTCAAGTTGATACCCTGCTGTCTGCACATAACGATAAACAGCCCAAGGTTCTTGATTTTCTAGAAAAGAAGAATTAAAATGCACTGCTAGAATTGCACCATCTCCATCAAACCAGTGTCCTACTTTTTGTTGATTCCGGGATAATCTAGCAGGACCATTTCTATATAAACAACCTCTTAATCCAGAGGGGACAACACCAGAAATAATTGGTAGGGGAGTAGGTGGGAATTCTTGAGCTGGTTGAGAAAAAGCCTTTGCCCATCCTGGAGTTTTGAGCGATTGATTTTTAACGATCAATTGTTATATTTCCTACAGATATAATAGATGTACAAAAATATATTTAATTGTTATAATCCTTTAGGCAATTTTATTACAGTAGATAAAATCTTTGAGTCAATCAATTGATATTCCCAAGGTAGATGATTTTTTACAGGAACTTTTAGCAATCCAACAAACAGGTTCTAAAAGAATTGCTATGTTGGGTTCTCGTCATGTTCCTATTACTCATCAACAATTAATTGAGTTGTTAAGTTATGCCTTGGTTTTAGGATCGAATCATGTTATTACATCAGGTGCAACAGGTACTAATTTAGCAGTAGTTCGGGGGGCAATGAGAGCCGATCCTAATCTAGTTACTGTTATTTTACCTCAAAGTATGAAACGGCAACCTAGAGAATCTCGCCAAGAACTGGATAAGGTTATTCATTTAGTGGAAAATCCTAAAAACGATCAATTATCTTTAGGAGAAGCAAGTTCTATTTGTAATCAGGAAATTATTTCTCGATGCCAACAGCTTATTTGTTTTGCGTTTCACGAGAGTAATACTCTGTTGAAGACTTGTCAAGATGCAGAAGAACAGCGTAAAGTAGTAACTCTATTCTATCTAGATTAACATAGCGAAAAAAAATGAGTTTGTTGGAATTACCAGCATCATCAATATTACTAAATTGCATAGTAATAGGAGCAGTGCTAGTCTACGCACCTTTCTTAGTAGTAGCCTACGGTCGTCTTAAAGTAGGCTATGAACCGGGTGCTCCTAGGGCGATGTTTGAAAAATTACCTGATTATGCTAAGAGGGCAACTTGGGCACATCAAAATTCTTTTGAAACTTTTATTGTGTTTACAGCAGCTTCTTTGATGGCATATCTAACACAACAAGATTCTATTTTGGCAATAGGAGCGGCAGTTGCTTTTGTCATTGCGCGATTTTTTTATTCGATATTTTATATTTTGAATGTGCCGATCGGGCGATCGCTAATGTTTGTTGTTAGTTCTTCTGGTACTACTATTTTATTTATTCTCAGTTTGATTAGTATTAATAATTTTTAATCTATTATGCTGGTTTAATTTAGAATAGTCTCTGTTTCTCAATTAAAGTTTAAGTGTAATAAATGTAATACTATTTGTTGGTATTAGGAAAAAAAATCCTAATATCAAGACCTGAAATATATAAAGAGATAAAGAGATTTTTTCCAATCAAAAATCTAAAATTATAGCAGTTTTGGAGTTAATAAGGTACAAAATTTTAGGACTTTAGGGAGTAGGGAAAAAAGATTAGTCTTCAAAGTGTACCTCACGTTTTCTAAAAAGTGCTGTAATTCATGGTTTAGGAGAAGGAACAAGGAATAAGAAAGTAAGGAAAAGTATTACCGAAAAATTCAGGTATAAAGCCTCTCCATTCATGGAGAAAGAAGAAAAAAAAATCCTTTGATTCAATCCTCTTAATTTATAGGAAGAGGTAATTCTAAATTCTAAATTCTAAATTCTAAATTCTTGAAGTTGTCTGATTTTTTAAACTTTTGAAATGTCCTAACCTTTTCTGCGACTGCTATATTAATTTAGTCAATTTTTTCATACTTAGAAGTTAAACAAAAGTAATATATTGAATAATTATGGCATCTACATCATCTTTTGATATTGTCAGCGATTTTGATAGACAGGAATTAGTTAATTCTATAGACCAAGCTGAACGAGAAATAAAAGCTCGTTATGATTTGAAAGATTCTAATACGACATTAGAATTGGGAGAAGATACAATTACAATTAATACCAGTAGTCAATTTGCTTTAGATGCAGTTCATACTGTTTTACAAACTAAAGCAGCAAAACGTAATTTATCGTTAAAGATATTTGATTTTGGTAAGGTAGAATCTGCTAGTGGCGGTAGAGTTAGGCAAGAAGTTAAACTGCAAAAAGGTCTTACTCAAGAAATTTCTAAAAAAATCACTAAGTTGATTAAAGATGAATTTAAGAAAGTACAAGCATCTATTCAAGGTGATTCAGTTAGAATTTCTGCTAAGTCTAAAGATGATTTACAAGCAGTAATGCAAAGGTTAAAAGAAGAAGATTTACCTGTGCCATTACAATTTACAAATTATCGTTAATTAGATAGCAGAAGGAAGAAGGAAGAAGGAAGAAGGAAGAAGGAAGAAGGAAGAAGGAAGAAGG
>NZ_RCBY01000164.1 GCF_003838195.1 Okeania hirsuta | reverse complement strand
TTTTTTGAACCAAAAAAGGCTAAAACCTTTATCTGTAAATACTTTTAGATTTAATCAGCAAGCCCTAATTATAGCCATCATAGCATAATAATTCTCTTCATTTATCTAAAACTACTGATAATTTTCTCAAAGATTTTATAAAATCTTTTTATAATTGGTGAAAATTCTTAACTTTATGAAATATTAGGGATGGCACAGAGAGTAAGCATTCAGCTATTAGCAGTTAGCGCTTCCCTGCGAGATGCTACGCAAACAGTAATTAGTAATGAATAATTACTTCTCAGTTTTGAGAAGGGGACTTTAGCAGTAACTTTTTATTCTTTCTCAATTTTTCAATTGCTTTGACCTTCCACAAAATTAATGGCTGTTAACGTAGTTCCTCCGCAGGAGGCTAGCTAATAGCTGACGGCTGTTTGCGCAGCATTCCGCAGGAAATGCTTACCACAGAAGTAATATATTTAGCTATACTGGATAAATAATTAGGGAAATGGCTTTAGAATATACTTGATAAATTGATTGATTTTTTATTTTTATGAAGAACCTAATAAAAATTATCCCTTGGTTAGTTATGGCTGGCTTCGCTTGGTCTCTTGGTTTCTTTTACAATGTTTATTATGGTGGTTTAATTGGTCGGTTACGAGGAATGTACTACAATAAGGTGGCATTAGCAGCGGAGGTGGAAGGGTCAAAAAGACTGATAATTGTTGGTGGTTCGGGAGCGCACTATACTGTCAATTCTCAGTTAATGGGAGAAGAACTTGGTATTCCTGTATTTAATTTTGGCTTGGATGGAAATTTGGGTCTGAATGTAATTTTTCCTACTATTTTGGAGCAAGTTCGTCCAGGAGATGTTGTGCTGATAATTCCTGAATACTTAATGCTATTAGATGAAGATGGATTAGGCGATCGCTCTACTTACTTTGGAGTAGCTATTGGAAAACCAGGGTTAGGAGGGGTACCACCTAAGCAGTTTGCTCAAGATACTTTTGGTTTGGGCGTACCTAGTCTTAGACAATTGACAAAATCTACTATAGATATAGTTAAGCAAGTAGAAGTTTCAGGTTATTATGCCGATCCTATTACAGACTGGGGAGACCCGACTAAAACATGGGAACGCAAAAGTAAATGGTGGAAATTGACAGTTAACAAACCCGTTACTCCTCATTCAATTGCACGAATTAAGCAATTTAGAGAAGAGTTAGAAGCTAAAGAAGCAAGTTTAGTCATATCACTGCCTATCATTTATGCCAGTACAGATGAAAGAACTGTGAAAAATGTGGAGAAAACTGCTGAAGAGTTAGGTAAAATTGCTCCTCTAATTACTGACGAAAAGTTAAATTTATGGACTGACGTTAACTTGTTTGCTGATACTCACTACCATCTTAAACCAGAAGCAAAAGTTATACGTTCAAAAGAATTAGTTGAACAACTCCAACCTATAATTCAATCGACAATAAGTAATAAATAAGGTTTTAATTACCCCCTTTCTTTGTTTTTCAAGAGGGAAAAGGGAGAAAGGCTTAAAAGTCTGAAAAAAAACTTAAATTTATTCTAGATATTCACGCTTAGGTTGACACAAGCTATACCAACCAACGGTAATATAAAACCCGCTTGAAAAGTGGTCATTACGACAATAGGAAGCAATCTCGCGCAACTCCTGAGATTGCTTCTTTCCACGCTATACGACTTGGATTCTATATAAGAAGGGTTTTGTTATCTAGAAAAGAAAGACCGAAGAACCGAAAAATCTGGCTTTGTTTGAATTTTAAGCTTTTGATCTGTCCTAACCTTTCCTTCGACTGCCATACCTTAAGATACCCCCTAATTTTCCCCTTCATATCAAATCAGGTTAAATACCCTCACAATCAATAGCTTAAAACCCTGATTATTACCTTATTGTATCTATGTGCAATTAGGCGGATTTAATATCATTTATTGCCCAAATTCCGCAGCCAAAACATCATCATTATCATCAGCAAGAGTCGCAACAATAGTAATTGCCCGAGAAATTTCTCCTGGAGATAATTCTGCTACAGTACGAGTTGCCAGAATTACAATTTGATTATCCACAATAGCAAAATGAGATTCCATGGTCGATAACCAATTCATTTCCAATAATCTACGCATTAACTCGGGTTCATTTTTTGCTGGTAACTTCAGAACATAAGACCAGACATCAAAAGTATCATCATCTGTTTCTCCAGTCAGTCTGACATATACTTCCACACTACCATATTGAAATTTCCATAAATGGCCTGCTTCATTATTGGCCACCATCACTTTTTGATCTTCTGCCATATTGGCAATAATTGTTTCAATCTCTTCTATGTAGCTGAGACTGGTATCATTTTCAGTTATTTCTATATTATCTTCTTCGGTAGAAGGATTATCCACAGAAGTACTATCAGGGTTGTTAGTAGTCATAATTTATACCTATAGAAAAATTATCTATTACCAGTTTAAGTCCTGAACCTATCCTAATTACAAACAAAGCTATAATGCTATCCACAATTAGTAATCTATAGCTATGTCCAAAGCAGAAATTAATTTTCCTTATTTTGACAAAATCTTGGCCAATTTAGAAGATGAAGCAACTAAAACTATCTTTGGAAACCACGTTCACTGGGGTTATTGGGAAAATCCTAATTGGGCAAAAAATACTGCTGAAGATTTTGCGATCGCGACGGAAAAGCTATCACAAAAGGTTTATCAAGCTGCTGATATTAAGGATGGTATTTCTATTTTAGATGTGGGTTGCGGTTTTGGCGGTACAGCTGCCAGTATTAATAATAATTATTCGGAGGTAAAAATCACGGGATTAAATATAGATGAACGGCAATTAAATGTAGCTAGAAAACAAGTTCAAGCTTGTGGTGATAATTCTATTGAATTTGTGCAGGGAGATGCTACTAAAATGCCTTTTCCTGATAATTTTTTTGATGTGGTTTTGGCGGTAGAGTGCATTTTTCATTTTCCTAGTCGCTCTGCTTTTTTCCAAGAAGCAAAAAGGGTTTTAAAACCTGGTGGTAAAATTGCTTTGTCTGATTTTGTTCCTACTGCAACAATCAATTTTTTTGAACCTGTAGTTAGATTATTTATCAAAGATTTAGGTGCTGAAACTTATGGCAATGTTAATTTTTTTACTATTGCTAACTATCAAGATTTAGCAATAAAAATAGGTTTGAACAGTTTTCTAATAGAAGATATTACTTTTAATACTTTACCTACTTATAAAATCCTAAAGGAGTTTCCTGTTTTTTCAGATTCTCCAGCTAATCAGAAAACAAATAATATTTTTGAATGGGTGACACGGTTGGGACTACTACGTTATTTAATTTTGTCAGCGAGTATAGAATAATTTTCCCATTTTCAATTGAGGTCTTATAGGAGGCAACAGGCAACAGGCAACAGGCAACAGGCAACAGTGGGAAAAATATTTCCCGGTCTCAGGTTTATTATCAGCATAAGTCTTAACCAACTCATTCTTTGCACTCCACATATATGTGCTTAAGAAAATGAATTGACTATTGCGACATTCGCAACAGAGAGGAGAAGTAAATATTTTTCCCATCACAACCTCAAATTTTGGTGCTTGAGAAAATGAATTAGCTATTGCCACATTCGCAACAGAGAGGGGAAGTAGATATTTTTCCTCCACACACCTCAAATTTTGGTTGCTACACAAAATGAATTAGCTATTGCGACATCCGTAATAGAGAGGGTAAGTAGATATTTCCCTATCACACAGATGCTTAAGGAAATGAATTGACTATTGCCACATTCGCAACAAAGAGGGGAAGTAGTTATAACAGTCGCCAAGGCACTTAGGATATAAAGGACAAACATAGATAGATAGATAGATAGATAGCGATCGCCTAATTGAGATGGTCTAATAATTTGATACTTTTTCCTCCATATACCTCAAATTTTGGTGCTTGAGAAAATGAATTAGCTATTGCCACATTCGCAACAGAGAGGGGAAGTAGATATTTTTCCTCCACACACCTCAAATTTTGGTTGCTACACAAAATGAATTAGCTATTGCGACATCCGTAATAGAGAGGGTAAGTAGATATTTCCCTATCACACAGATGCTTAAGGAAATGAATTGACTATTGCCACATTCGCAACAGAGAGGGTAAGTAGATATTTCCCTATCACACACATAGATAAGGTGCTTAAAAAAATAAATATTCCGGAGAATAGACTAAAAACTCAAAATCTCAACCGAGAATTCAAAAGCCTTGCGATAAAGTAATCTTGAATTTATCCTTAATTTATTTTCAACAATTAATAATTAATAATTACCTATCCTGAAAAAGAAGAGGATTGACTAAAAAGAAAAAAAATTCTTCTTTCTCCTTTATAAAGAGAGGCTTTAAACCTTAATTATGCAACAAAATTGATTGTAAAAATTGATGATCTTTTCCCTTATGGGGTACCCTACCAACCCCATAAAATCCACGAGTGATAGGGTATATTAAACCCATAGCGCATTCTCAGTGCTACCGACTACTGACCACTTCTTCAACAGGCTTATAACCGACCCAATACTTACTAAATAAATGAACTTCAGTAGCAATATTAATAAAACCTGCTTTCTCCAAACGTTCCTCTAAATTATCTGTAATATAACTCTGATAATAAGGTTCATGAAACATTGCTGGGAAGTTTTTTAACATTGGCGCAAAATCAGGTTCATCAGAAACTTGAATCGAATCACAAATCACAAAAACACCCCCAGGTTGAGTCACTCTAAAAGCTTCTTCTATTACTTTTTGACGTACTATCGGCGGTAATTCATGGAAAATAAAAACACAAGTTGTTGCCTGAAAAAAATTATCTCTCAAAGGTAAATCTTCTGCATTTCCTTGTAAAAGTTGAGGCAACTCTCCTAAGCCTTCAGATAATAATTGATGAGCTTTTTTTAAATAAGCAGAGGATAAATCAACACCATAAAGAGCAGCCTTTGGTAAAGTAGCACGAATAAACTTTAAAGTTCTACCAGTACCACAAGCGATATCTAAAACTCGTAACTTTTGGGGAGCGTTCGCCTCTAACTTTTGCCCTAAAAATAACTTTTCTAACCCCATTTTTAACGGAGCTAAAATTCGTCTTCGCATGGCATCAGCAGTACCATTAAATAAAATTTCTACCTGTAAATCATAGAGATTAGCTGATGTATCGCTTAAGTAGCCATCTGTTTGATAATGAAAATTTTGTAAGTAATACTTAGGATAATCTTGAGTATTTATTTGTGGAGAAAATTCTTGATATTTCTTTTTTTGAATTCTATTCCAAACTGTAGGCATATCTAGCCAAATATTAGGATAATAACTGAAAAAATCTGACCAGGGATTATCAAATATAATATTAACTGGATAAATACCATTTTCTCCATCTGCCAAATCTCTTTCCATAATTTTATCAATGCGTTTCTGCATTTTTTGGAGAATTGCGGAAGACAAAGGTTGAGTTTTAAATTCAAGAGTTGGATAAACAAAATTTCTCAGGCGAGTAGAAATTTGTTTGTGAGCTAAAGCGAAGTAAATTTTACTTTGTTGAAATGTTTGATAAGTAAATTTTGTAATAGTATCTGACATGACGATAAGTCTAAATAGATTTTGCGAGTGTTCTAGTTTTCGTTAAGAATTGTAACGCAATTATCATATAGCAGAAGGAAGAAGGAGGAAAGTTGATATTCTGTTGTTTTAGATATTCTATAAGTCAAAAGTAGTAATGGCAGTTGCTATTTGGCAGTTGCTATAATTTTGAAGAAAAGATCATATAGTACTTTGGCGTTTGACAATATTTGCGTAGCATTCCGGTAGGAAAAGGCAAGAAGCAACAGAGGAATGTCAAACACCTTAATGCATAGTGCCATAGCTAATATAGGGTTTGTTGAAAAAGTCTTATGTGTGAGGGTAGGAGTCAGGAGACAACCCACCCCTAACCCCTCCCTGGAGGGGAAGACAGGAGGAATGGGGAATTTAGAGGAGGCAGGAGAATGAATTATCCCAAGCATTGTTCTGCTATAGTCAACCCAAAATCCGCTCCTTTTTGAGTTCCCTAGAACGAAAACCTTGTACTTTTTCAAGACCAAAAAAGGCTCTTGTCTTTATCTGTCAATGCTTTTAGATTTAATCAGCAAGCCCTAATATATTCCTTCAAAAAAAATAGCCCCCATTGAAGGAGGCTATAAAAACTAACTCGCTATTTTTTCACATCATAATTATTGCTATGAGGCCAGGCAAGTAAATCAAGAATCATTTATCTAGAAAAATCATTTCTAGTCCTTACTTTGGAATGAGAATTAAATAAAATACAGACATTAAAGATCAAAGCTTAAATAAATTAAACCTTAGTCTTTCTAAATCATGTAAGTAATAAAATACTCATTTCTTAAGGTCTGAGAAAACTTCTTTTCTCCTAACTCCTGAATTCTACTTATTCAATTAGCAATCGTAGTATAGAGAAAACTCATAAGGATGAGGCCGTAGACGCATGGGATTAACCTCATTATCCAATTTGTACTCAATCCAAGTTTGAATCAAGTCCTCTGTAAATACCCCACCAGTAGTCAAAAACTCATGGTCTTTTTCCAAAGCTTCCAAAGCACCCTCTAAAGACCCAGGAGTAGAAGGAATCTTGCTTAACTCTTCCGGACTGAGGTCATAAATATCCACATCCAAAGAATCACCAGGGTCAATTTCATTCTTAATCCCATCAATACCAGCACAAAGCATCGCAGCAAAAGCCAGATAGGGGTTACAACTAGCATCAGGACAACGGAACTCTAGTCGCTTGGCCTTGGGATTTGTACCACTTAAAGGAATCCGAACAGAAGCAGAGCGGTTACCTTGAGAATAAGCTAAGTTTACTGGAGCTTCAAATCCAGGAACTAATCGCTTATAGGAATTAGTAGAAGGATTAGAGAATGCCAAAATTGCTGGAGCGTGTTTGAGGATACCACCAATATAATTAAGCGCCATCTTACTCAAGTTGGCATAACCATCACCCCAGAATAAAGGTTGTCCATCTTTCCAGATTGACTGGTGACAGTGCATACCCGAACCATTATCGTTAAATATAGGCTTAGGCATGAAAGTAATAGTTTTGCCATGTTTTTTGCCCACATTCTTGATGACATACTTATAAATCATCAAGTTGTCTGCAGCTTCTACCAATGTGCCAAACTTAAAGCCTAATTCATTCTGACCACCTGTAGCAACTTCGTGGTGATGCTTTTCAATGGGAACTCCACACTTGGCCATTGTTAACAGCATTTCTGTCCGCAAGTCTTGCATTGTATCTGTGGGAGATACAGGAAAATAACCTTCTTTGTAGCGAGGTTTATAAGCTTTGTTACCACCTGGTTCTTCACTACCAGAATTCCAGCGACCTTCTATACTATCTACATAGTAATAAGCTTTATTTTCTGTTTGGTCAAACCGAGCATCTTCAAATACAAAGAATTCTGCTTCAGGACCAAAGAAGGCAGTATCCCCAATACCTGTCGATCTTAAATAGTCAACTGCTTTCTGAGATATGACTCTGGGGCAACGGCTATACCATTCACCAGTTCGAGGTTCTTTAATACTACAAGTTATACTTAATGTTGGTTCAGCCATAAAAGGGTCAATCCAAGCAGTAGTTGGATCGAGTACCATCATCATGTCTGACTCGTTAATATTTTTCCAACCACGGATACTAGAACCGTCGAAGGCAACTCCATCTGTAAAGGAACTCTCATCAATTTGACTTCTGTGAACTGTTAAATGTTGCCAAATACCAGGTAGGTCAATGAATTTCAAATCAATAACTTGAATATCATCATTGTTAATCCAGTTCAATACATCTTGGGCTGTTTGTGCCATATTAGCTCCTAAGTTTTAAATTTGGGCTTTCTTATCAAGAAGAATAGCCCTAATAAGAATACATCCGTTTAAAATTTTGGCTTTCTTAACAAGAAGAATAGCTGTGACATACTCCCACACTAAGCTGGCGCTATAGTGTCGGCTTCTCGTTTCGCAGCCCCGGTATCCCGTCGGGCTCAACGAGCTTTAAGGACGGAATGCCCTACCGCCCTATTTTTTATATTTATCGCTGCATTTCCTTGGTTATGCTTCCCTACGGGATGCTGCACAAACGCAAACAAGTCGCGGTCTATGAAAACACCGCAATGTGGGCAACAATAAGTTCGTATCAGCTAATAAGAATACATCCAGCCAATCATAAGAATGAAAATCCTTGAGTTTTTGTATCTAAGATTACAATATTCCCTAGCCTGAATCAAATGATTCTGCTAGGTGTCAATTTATAGTAGGGTAGGATAGAAAGTTTAAGAAATTGTTGGGAGAATAATTATATGCGGGACACTATAACTAGCTTAATAGATAATTACGATGCTAAAGGTCGTTATTTGGATCGGGATGCTGTCGATCAATTAAAATCTTATTTTGAAACTGGTACTGCGCGAGTACAAGCTGCTACATTAATCAATTCTATGGCTGCTAGTTTGGTTAAGCAAGCTGGGATTACGTTGTTCGCACAACAGCCGGAATTAATTCGTCCTGGTGGTAATGCTTATACGACTCGCCGTTATGCTGCTTGTCTACGGGATATGGATTATTATTTACGTTATGCTACTTATGCTTTGGTCGCAGGTAACACGGATGTTTTAGATGAAAGGGTCTTACAAGGTCTTCGAGAAACCTATAATTCTCTAGAAGTACCTATTGGACCTACTTTGGTTGGAATTGGTATTCTTAAAGAACTTGTTAAATCTGAGGCGGCAGCGGCGGGTATTCAAACTGGTGCTTTCTTAGAAGCACCCTTCGACCATTTAATTAGTGAGTTAGCTGAAAAGGACATTTAATTAATGAATAATGAATAATTAATAATTAATAATGTAAGTATTCAGCCGTCAGCTATCAGCTATTAATTTTGGGTTTGCGTAAAAGCAACCTTTGAAATTGAAAAAGAATAAAAAGTTACCGCCAGTCCCTGGAAAAAACCTTATAAGTAATTAGGTTTGCTGAAAAAGTCTTTTAGTAGGGGTAGTAGACAGTAGACAGTAGACAGGAGACAGGAAGAACGGAGAATTTAGAGGAGGTAGTCGGAAAAATTGTCCCTCAATTTTTCTGCCATAATAATTCCAAAATACTAGCTTTATGCAGCTCTTGCCACCGAAAAGTTGGTACTTTTTTTAACCCAAAAACGTTCAAGCCTTTATCTGTTAATACTTTGATCTTTAATCAGCAAGCTCTAATTATTCATTACTAATTGCTGATAGCTGTTTGCGCAGCATTCCGTAGGAAATACTTACTTAATAATTATTCATTACCAAGCGTAAAAATGGGATTTGGAAACCAAATCCCTACAGTTTTTTTCAGAACTAAGTAATTAATTATTTTGATTTTTTTTAACATTAACGAAGCGGATTTTTACAACTCAAAAAGCTGATAACTACTTGCGGAACATTCCGAAACGGAAATTCTAAAAGCTGATAGCTAGTTAATCATTAAAATTTGTGGTTAAACAAAGATTAGATATTTTATTGGTCGAACAAAACTTATGTACTTCTCGGCAAAAAGCTCAAGTTTTGATTAGAGCAGGAGAAGTAATGGTAAATCAGCAAATAATTGATAAACCAGGAACTGAAGTAGAGTCTGAGGCGAATATAAAAGTTAAGCAAAAGTCTTTGTATGTTTCTAGGGGAGGTTATAAACTTGCCAAAGCATTAGAATATTTTTCTATGCCTATTTCTGACAGAATATGTCTTGATGGAGGTATTTCAACAGGTGGGTTTACTGACTGTTTGTTACAAGCAGGGGCGAAATTAGTTTACGGTATTGATGTGGGATATGGGCAAGTTGACTGGGGTTTGCGTAATGACCAAAGAGTTGTTTTAAAAGAGAGAACTAATCTACGTTATTTAACTCCTATAGAATTATATGGCAAGGAATTAATATTAAATTCTCAAGGACAAGAAAATTCAGAAATATATCCTAATTTAGCAGTAGTTGATGTTTCTTTTATTTCTATAACTAAAGTTTTACCTGCTTTATGGCAATTACTTATTCCACCTCGTGAAACAATATTGTTGGTAAAACCTCAGTTTGAAGTAGGGAAAAAACGAGTAGGTAAAAAAGGTGTGGTACGTTCTTCTACTGACCAAGCTGAAGCAATTTTTCAAGTATGGAATAGCGCTCAGAATTTAGGATGGGGATATTCTGGTTTAACCTGGTCTCCTATACAAGGTCCGGCTGGTAATATAGAATATTTATTATGGTTAAATATAGAGAGTAAACTTTCACTAGACTTGAAAGCGATCGCTCAGATTACAAAATTAGCTAAACAAGAATTTAATCATAGTTTGTAATTAAAATTTGACTTTTAAAATAGCCACACTTCTGACTATCAACAGGACTTTTGAAGATAGTGAGGTACAGTTATAAAACTATTCTTATACAGAGTGCAGAGACTCTACATATAGGGAGGGCGAATAGAATTCGCCCCTACAAATGGTGCTTTAAAAGTAAATTTGCGTAAGTCCTGTTATATTTCCTGTTCCCTGTTCCCTGTTCCCTGTTTCCTAGAGCAATAAGACTTTGTACCTCATCAACTAGAAAACTACTGTAATATTAAAAACAAAAAGTTACTTAGGGTTTGCTGATTAAATCTCAAAGCATTGACTGATATTGGTCAGGGTCTTTTTGAGGTGGAAAAAAGTACCTATTTTTCAGCTTTTGATGCTCAAAAAGTTAGCATTAAAGGCAGACAATATTTGATATCCCTATACTTCCCATTCTACCCACACTTTCCATCCTGCCTACTGCCTACTGCCTACTCCCTACCTACTGCAAAAAAACTTTTTCAGCAAACCGTACTTATTGCCTAGTATGATTCAGACAAAATTCATATCTAGAGTCAGATATCCTGGGGATAGTATTTAATTAAAATAAGTGCTACAGTGGAATGAAAAAAGTGATTTGTATGAATTATGAACGCTATTAGGGAAAATATAAGTATTGAAAAATATCAAAATTCTAGGCTTGGTAAAGAAATTTTTCCAGGCTTTAATCTTGTGAATTTAAGTCCAAAACAGGCAGAAGAATTGAAGGAAAATCTCTGGGAAAATGGTGTTATTTTCATCCGCAACCAAAATCTGACGGCATCTCAGTTAACAGAATTTGCCAGACAGACCTTTAGAGATTCAAGTCTTGGTCATCGCCGCCCAAAATCCCTAAATCCTGAAATTCCTGCATACTTACAAAGTTCAGGGTGTGGTATTTTAGGGAATCCTAAAGGATTATCTCAGAATGTGCTAGGTAAGATTGCCTGGCAATGGCATCACGACAAAGACCTTCTTCCAAAAACTGCTGGGTTAGAGATGAATACTCCTTATGTGGTCATGCTATATGGTGTGACTATCCCTTCAGAAGGCATTGATGGACAGCCTCATACTACTGGTTTTCTAGATATGATCAAAGCTTATAATAACTTTGAACCTGAATATCAGCAGCAATTAGAACAGCTTTCAATGTATCATCTTTCTCCCGTATCTCCACAACCAGGGGAGGAGATCCCCAGGAAACTACATCCTTTAGTATCAACTCACCAAATAACTGGACGTAAAGGTTTATATTTGGGTTCAGACACTTCTATTCTACAGGGACTTGAGGATAAACCTGATTTGGCAAAGCGATATTGGGTAGAGTTATTTGAGAAAGCTCTTAATTATACACCTATTTATCATCATGTTTGGCAAGCTGGAGATATTGTATTTTGGGATAATTCCCAAGTTATGCACACTGGAAAAGCCTACGATTCTAGTAAATATAAACGCATTGCTTTGCGTATTGGAGTTGTGAATAATCGTGATGATTATAACTGCTAAGTTGACAAAAAATCACATCTCTTTCATTTGGATGATTCATTGATTTATCCTCATATATTTGTCTATTTTTATCTAAAATAATTAAAGTATTACAGCAGTTTTGGAGTTGAGTGAATAGGGAATATAAATTAGTATTAAACTGTACCTTAGCATCCTGCAAAATGCTGTAATATTTTTATATTACTATCTAAATAATACAAGTTATTTTTACTATTAATTTTCTGAATAAACTGCTAAATAGTGGTTGATTAATATTAGTTTATTCCTATATTTCAAAGTAATACCAATTACAAAAAATAGGGTGAATCTCAATATTTGCAAAAATATTTTTTTCTTATTCCCTATTCCCTGTTCCCTGTTCCCTTTTCCCTGTTCCCTTTTCCCTAAAAGCGATAAATTGTTGGCTTTATTCATGCATTGAGATGCACCTAATATTTTTAGGGTTTTAGTAGGCAGTAAGCTCAATATCTGGTATACAGAAAATTAGAGGGGGAGGAGCAGAATGGTTTGGGAAAATTCACAGGAAAACAAGATCATTTTCATAGAAATTTTCAAATATATAGGTTATCAAAATAATTTGGTCTAAAACCCCGCCTTTTAAGGCGCAATATTTTTGGAGAGTTGCTCAAAATTCCCGTTACAAAAATAACTTCTAACTTCTGACTTCTGACTTCTGACTTCCTTTTACAAAAAATAGGGTGCATCTCTTATGTGCAAAAATATTTTTTTCTTATTCCCTATTCCCTGTTCCCTTTTCCCTAAAAGCGATAAATTTTTGGCTTTATTCATGCATTGAGATGCACCTAATATTTTAGGGTTTTAGTAGGTGGTAAGCTAAATATCTGGTATACATAAAATTAGAGGGGGGAGGTGCAGAATGGTTTGGGAAAATTCACAGGAAAACAAGAGCATTTTCATATAAATTTTCCAATATATAGGTTATCAAAATAATTGGGTCTAAAACCTAGCCTTTTAAGGCGCAATATTTTTGGAGAGTTGCTCAAAATTCCCGTTACAAAAATAACTTCTGACTTCTGACTTCTGACTTCCTTAAAGGTGGCGATCGCTTAACTTTAAATCTTCAAATATTGAACTTCCACAGTTACTTACTCCTGAAAGTATTCTTCCACAATAATCTGAGGATATAGATAATTTTTTTGCTGTAACTATTAAATTGCCATGTTCATCCGAAAAATTAGTATATTTTTTCTTTTCCTGATTAAATTATCTATTTATATATTTTGTACTTCATTTATTTTTAGCACAATAATTTCTGCCAAAATTATATCTGTCAAATTAGCGGATCGATTTTTATATAGTTTAATTCTCTTTGGCGATTTTTTAAGAGGAATAGAAATAGTTGAACTTTTTAATATTGTTGCTTTTGCTGTTGTGGGAATGGGTTTTGGTTTAGCAAGTATTTTTTTACCTAAGTATTTAGGTCGTTATGTGAGTGCAATTCTATTAATAATTTTAGTGCCAATAATTTTTCTCACGACTCAAATGGTGAGATATGATATTTGGGTAGAACAGGTAGCAAATAACGAAAATTTATCTCTTGATGGAGCGGAATTACTAGCTAATTCATTTTTAAATCAAAGGGTAGGTAATGATGGTATTTATGGCTTCTATTTATATACTGCTCAGTTTCCTATCCTACCTGATAAAAAAGTACAGATGAATAATTTAGATAGATTGGAAAAGAGTGTTAATTCAAAGTTTGTGAGTCTGATAGGAGTTCCACCAGGGGTTATTTCTTGGGCAATTAGTTTGTGTTTTTGGGCGATTAGAATTTTTTATTTTGTAGTAGCAGTAGTCACGACTGTTGCTCACTTCAGAGAAGGTTTAAGGATCGTAAAATGTTAATCTTGTAGATTAAATTTTGCTCTGGGAATTATAGCAAATCTCAAAAACTTTTCTATGTTTTCTTGAGTGAGGGAGATGGGGAGATGGGGAGATGGGGAGTAGTAAACATAAGAATAGTTAATATCATGTTCAGTTGAATACTTATAAATAAATGTTGTGAGTTTTCAGGAGTCAACCCACCCCTCGCCCCTCCCCCTCCCAGGAGGGGAACTCAGGAGTCAGGAGGGAAAAAAAGGGCAAAAAGAGGAAATATTGGAGAAAAGTAAAGATAATTTCATTATTTCTTTGGTACCGTCGGTACTGTCAGTCCTTAAATTTTATTTATAACTGATTATCCGCAATTCGTAGCTCCCCCGGAGGGGGAACATGATATAACACATTAGGTGGCTAATAATCCCTTTTCACGTTATTGAATCCTACTAATTACTTAATTCATTGAAGTCTTGCATAAGTATCGCATTCTTTTTGAGAAATTGTATTATACAGCAGAGAATTTAGCTAATTATTGAATTTTTAACAACAGCGAGTGCCATTTCAGTTATCAGTTGTCAGTTGCCAGTTATTAGTTATGAGTACATCCTGCAATAGGGAGGCAATAAATACGGAATATTGTTTTTTTATCTATAGCGCTATGTCTTTTGGTTAAGACAAGAAATTTGGGTTGTAAGGGAACAGGGAATAGAGAAATTTTCTAAGGTATTTGCGTAGCGCTATAGAATATACTTTAAATCTTTTTTTCATACTTTTTTTTGCTCTATCTCTTCTCTATTGTTTACTACCTGTTTCTGTCAAAACTCTAATTTAATTGATTGGATATAATACCAATTTGGAAAAATAATTTTACGAATAATAAGATAAATTAAAATACTTTATAGGAAATGTTAATTGGACTAAAAAGATTAATTCCTAGCTAATAAATAGTATCAAAGCCATTCATTCTGACTCCTTACTCCTAATAAATAACCTAGTTATTTGTAGCAAATATTTATCAAATTGATGTAACATACTGCTTCAGCAAAGGTAAAAGAGTAAAATTGTTTTCTTGTTTTTCTATTAGAGAGCGTCGCTGCAAAGATTTAATGATATTCAACAAGTCTGAAGCTGGTATTTGTAAATTATCTAATAAGGTTGAAATAGTTGCTGGTTCGGTTGTGGTTGCTAGGTGAGAGATTACTTGTTTTTCTACTTCTGATAAACGGGAAAGTTGCTGATGTAATAATTCTTTGATGTCTGCGTCTAAAAATAGAGGGTCGTATTGAAATAATTCTGAGATATTTCCACTGAATAAGTCATTAATAGTTGTGGCAATTATATTTAACCAAGTGGGGTTGCCTTGATAAAAGTCAATCAATTTTTGCCATTGTTCGTCTACTTGTAAGTCTTGGTCTTTGAGAATTTTTGTAGCTGCTTGCTCATCTAAACCTTTGAGGTGTAATGAACGAATGGATGTATTTTTACCTTTAATAATTTCTCTGAGTTTTTCTCTACTAATTATTAGGCAACAACTCTGATGGGAGAGTTGGGCAATAAGTTGGAAAAATTGGCTGTAGTTTTCATATTCTGGAGTGTAATGACTTGCTAGTTTGCCACTACTAAATATTGTTTGGATGTGATCTAATATTATGAGGCAGCGGTGCTTTCTCAATTTTTCTAAAAGATGGGAATTTTCTGAGGTTTCGAGAGTGGAATTTTGGTTAGACATAAATTGAATGAGTCGGGTTTGAATTGTTTTGAGTTGTGGAGAGTCTCGGAGACTTTGCCAAATTATATAGTCGAATTTATTTTGAATATTTTTGATGAGTTGAAGAGCTAATGTTGTTTTGCCAATACCATTCATTCCGTGAAGCATCACTATTTTTTTTTGTTCTTGGAGAATCCATTTTTTGAGGGTTTTTATTTCCTGAGTTCTACCGTAGAATTTTTTATGGTCTGGTGCGTCTGAGAGGTCTATTTTTGGTCGAGGTATAGTCTGGGATTTGTTGATATTTGGTTGGGGAAAATTTTCAGGATTTATAGTTTCTGAGGAGGGGGAAGTTTCAGGGCAAAAATTTATATTCTTAATTCCTACAAAATCTTTTTCTATATTTGGTGATGAAACTATGGAAAACTGCCATCTATAAAATGTAGTGCGTAGATTAGATTTATTTACTTGTTCACCGAAAGTCTCTGAAAAGGTTTTCCATAATTCTGAAGCGACATCTCTGACATGACCATTAGTGCATTGAAATTCTTGAGCAATTTCCGAATATTTTTTACCTTGAAAAGTACCTCTTAATATTACTTGTTGGAGGTCGTCTAAATGTTTTCCTGTTTTGTTAAATATGAGATGGTCAGCTAAATTTAATATTTCTTGGATATCCATAGATAAGGTAAGTAGGAGAGTTTTGTATATTTTAATCCGACATTACCCTACACCATAAATTTTTTAACCAAAT
This sequence comes from Okeania hirsuta, assembly GCF_003838195.1. Taxonomy (GTDB): domain Bacteria; phylum Cyanobacteriota; class Cyanobacteriia; order Cyanobacteriales; family Microcoleaceae; genus Okeania; species Okeania hirsuta. The sequence goes on along the minus strand of NZ_RCBY01000164.1, from coordinate 1,585 downwards.
TTAATGACGAAAGAGAGATTTTTCAATCATTAAACTCCCTACTTTTACAGATTATTCCCTACTGACAATAAAAAAAATTTGTGATGGAATTGAAAAAGAGCAAACATTAAGTCGTTAAGTTGATTTATGACTGAAGAATCAGAGCTAGTTCAATTAATTATAGAGAATTTTTCTGAGATTCTGAGATATTTACAGCAACAATATGATGAGTTACCCCCGGAACTGAAAAAGGTTGTTGAAAGTATACCCGATTTTTTAAGTGATCTTGAAACAGATAGTCAACTTATTAACAAACGGGAAGTTTATGAAATTATTGCCGAATTTCTCCAAAAAAACTTAAATGAAGAACTACCTTTATGTCTGGATGCTACTCATATTATTTGCGAGGAAAATGACCCAAGGTTACTAAAAGAAAGAACTGGAGATGCAGAAAAACTTGCTGAGGATGCCAAAGAATTAATTTTAAGTATTAAAGTGCATTACGAGCTATTAAAGAATCTCACATATAATCGGAAAACTGAATTTTTTTATCATAAAAAAAATCAACCAGCAGTTAAAAAAGTAGAAGAGGAATTAGATTGGGATAGAATTCCTGGTGATGTCCGATCAAGCTATTTAATTGAAGGTCAAAAAATCTCAACTTTTAAACTTTATCCAATAGAGTAGAAAATTATGGAACAATTTTTAATAGCTATAGCAATAGCATTAGGATTAGCAGCAGTTGCAGTAGCTGTAGTAGCAAGATTTTGGAAGCAAATTCTAAAATGGGCGGAAGATAGCCTTTTTCCTTGGATTAAAACTAATATTCCATGGATTGAAAGTGAAGTAAGACAAGTATTTAGTGCTGTAGATAATGTTGCTGTTGCTACCCGTAATATTTTTCGTAAAGCGTGGGAAAAGTTACGTGAATATTTGCTAAAGCTAGTAATAAAACTAGAAAGAAAATCATCAGGTGAATGGAAAAAACGAGTCACATCTTGGAAAATAAAAATTGAATCTGGTCAAAAAGTTCCGGTAAGAACGGAGACAGAAGAAGTAGTAGATTGGGAGGATTTACCTCAAGATGTTCGTGAAGAGTGGTTAAAACAAGAGAAAAGTAAGGTTGAAATTGATGTAACTGAGTATCGCGACCGGGAAATTATGGAAATGTATACTTAGTCAAGTAGAATTTTTAAAAGGAAAAACTCTGACTATCTGGAGGTGAAAAAAAATGGATAAAAAGTTGGGTGAATATTTGCTAAAGCAAGTAATAAAACTAGAAATATCATCATCAGGTGGATGGATAAAGCAAATTACATCTTCGGCAATTAAAATCTTTGAATCTGGTAAAAAAGTTCCGGTAAAAGTTTACCCATAAAAAGAAGTAGATTGAGATGAAATACCTCCAAATGTTCGTGCATAGTTTTTACGCCGTGAGAAAAGTAAGGCTGAAATTTATGTAACTAAATCTCGCGATCGATAAATTTATGAAATGGATATATCTGCTTAGTCAAGTAGAATTTTTCAGAGGAAAAACTATGGCTTTTTATTGGTAAAAAGAAATGGATAATATAAAAATTGCTTTGCTTTCTATTTCTGGAATTAT
>NZ_RCBY01000163.1 GCF_003838195.1 Okeania hirsuta | reverse complement strand
GCTTGCCATAGGAAAGCTTGGTCTATTTCTGAGAGTAAGGTCTCCGGCCCCTGATATTGATGGATTAAAAGATCGTCGCCATCAACATCAGGGGCCGGAGACCTTACTCTCAGAAATAGACCAAGCTCTTGTAGTGCTTGCCATAGGAAAGCTTGGTCTATTTCTGAGAGTAAGGTCTCCGGCCCCTGATGTTGATGGCGACGATCTTTTAATCCATCAATACCTAATCGGTTATAGCGCCCTACAATTCTGTAAATTGAACCACGCCGATATCCAGTAACCTCAGCCACTTCTTCTACTTTGTGGCCTTTAGCTATCAACCAGAGGATTTGCCATCTAGTTCGTTCTATTGGGTCTTGAGTTTGTCGGTAGAGTTTTTCCAACTCTTCGATACTTTTGTGTGGTTCTAGCTTTAACAATCTCGGCATGGCGATCGCCCAACTCTTACTATTCATCCCTTAATTTATCAGGTTTAATTTTTTTATACCGATGCTACCGGATTTGATATAATAAATATGGTTCGAGAATAGTTGCTAAAAGTAAGGAAAAATTGCATAGATAAATTTAGTTAAATTCTTCAAAATAAATGATGGTGAGCGATCGCTGAATTAATATTATTTATTAGTAATTGGAAACTCATCAAAAAACTTTTTGTAGAAGTTGGCAACATTTTGCTGATTATAGTCAGGATATTTCTTTAATGCTTTATAAGCAATTGGATGGCGAGTTATTTGATATATCTTGTCTAAAGCAGGTTCAACTTCTTCTCGAACACTACTAATTGGATCGTTACGCCACCTATCAATTAAGGCATTGATAACTGGTGTTGGATCAATATTTTCATCTTCTTCTGAAAGCTTTGATTGTAAGTTTCCTAGTGCTCTAACAATGTACTCCCGTGCAATCCAATCTCCACGTTCTACTTTTTTGAGTTTACCGAGCAGGGGTTTTAAAGTGAGTAAATTACCTATTTTACCTAGTGCGTCAGCAGCAGCAGCAACTATACTTGGATTTTCATTCTCTAGCACTTTTATCAATACGTTATTTGCATCATCCATAAATTCTGGTTCTTGGCAATTACCAAGAGTTTCAGCAGCTTCGATTAGTCGATCGAGCAGTTCGTTACTCAAGCTACTGAAATTACTAAGATATCTTAGAGTTTCAATTGAAGTTTCTATACCTATTTCTAGCTTTTGTAATCTGTCTGGGTGCATCAGTTGAAGGTGACGTTTCGCTCGTTTTCCTATCAAAGTATCTAGATTTGCTATTTTTTCTAATGCTTGAGAAGCAACTTCACGCACCTGCTTAATAACATCTTGCCGACAAGCTTTATTGAGAGCATCTACAATTTCTATCGTAGGTGTCAATCTTCCCAGGGTTATTGCTGCTTCTTGTCGCAGATAGCGATCGCTATTCTTATTATTGAAGTCTAGAGCTTTAATCAGTTCTGGCACTGCTGAGTCGGCAGCAGGTGAACCTTTTTCTCCCAACTCTCTTGCCGTGGCAGCTAGAATGTCTAGGTCATTGAGCTGGCGAAGAAATTTTGTGAGCAACTTTACTGCTTCTGACTTACTTGAAGGGAGTTCAGAAAAACCTTCAATTTGTAAATATTCGTGGAGTATTTCATGGTAAAACCTACTAGCTTCTTGATTATTTTCGCGCCTCCAAGTTCGGTCAACTTGGATAATATTTGGGTGTGGAGAAGGTTGCTTTAGTTGCTCTCGAACCTTATAATAAATTTTTTCAAGTGATTCTTTAGTGGCATCTCGCACCTGACTAATTTCATCTTTACGAAGAGTTTGAACTATTGGTTCAACTGCTTGCAATAAGATTTTCTGAGTAACATCTGCATCAATCATCCTCCCTAAAGCACGCACGGCAGCTTCACGAACATAACGATCTGGATGTTTAGTTTCTAACGGGTAGAGAAAATCATCCAATTTTTGGACTGTGAGTTCAGGGTCGTGGCGGATTAATGATTCAATTTCTTCCCATTTTCTCTGGCTAAGTAATTCCTCCAAATTATTGGATTGAAAGTCAGTTAGTAAAACCAAATTTCCTTCTAATTGTCCTAAAACCTGAGCTTTCAAACGAGCAAACGGACGAAGTTCAGAATCTGACGAAGATGCTAACAAACGAGCTTCAAACTCTAGCACAGACAAACCCAAACGTTTAGTAATATACTCAGAAACTTTTTCTATAACTAAAAGAGTCTGACTTTTAGGCACAGACTGCAGCAATAACTCTCGTACTCCATCATAAAATTCATACTCAATATATTCTACCTCTGTTTCTTCTAACGACACCCGTTTCAACAACCCACTCATAAATACTTCTGCTGCATGAACTTGCTTAGACTGAGGTAACATCGTCTGTTGAATTAAATTAACTACAGGAAAACTAACTGGCGCACCTGCTATCAACCCTGCCAAACGACGTGCCAATTTAGAGGCAGTCGCACGAAACCGACTTACTCTTTCCTGAGCAGTTATAGTTTCTTCCTGTGGTTGAGGAGAATAAATTTCAGACTCTACTAAAATAGGGGAAAATATAAATCCTGCAGTTGTATTGCTGCTAAAACCTGCTATGACACGAGACCAACTAGCAAAAGATTGAGCTTCGAGAGTAATAACTGGTACTTTGACTACATCGGTTAACTCCTCTTCTTCTTCTAACTCATCACCAATTTCCCATTCCGCTTTGAGTTGAGAGTTGAAAGTTCCGGGAGTCAGAGAGCTTAGTTGAGTAGAGATACCTTGAATTAAACCAGTGCGATGCCAAAGTCTTTCTGGAAATAATTGTAGAATTGTCAGTAAACCTCGATCGCCCCACAAACTCAGCAGTGGATAAATGGAACCATTTCGCCAGGAAATAGAAACACAGTCACTCACCAGTAATACTAAACGTTGCCCTCGTGGATGAATAATTTCTTTCGGGTTACGGGGACGTTGTTGTTTGTTTTTACTAATATTTGGAAATAGTTGTGCCTTGGTGCCATTCATTTCTAAACGCCACACTCGCACATCCCGAAATGCTCCATGGTATGCCAAAAATTCCTGAAGTTCCTGAATAGTTTGCTTCCAAATAATTGTAGAGTTACTTTCCTCAATGACTAATGCTAACTCCAACCATTTTTGAGGTGCTGGTTTGAGAATAGGTAGCCAGATTTTTTCATCGACAATACGTCGAACTGTGGTAGGTTCATCCAGGATTTTTTCTGTAGAGGAAGATATTTTCCGCATTAAAGGGCGTATTGCTCTAGCTAAAGCTAAGGTATTTCTCAAAGCAGGAGCAGCAGGAATTTTGATAGTTGTTCCAGTAGTGCTGGTTTTGGGAAGATATACTTCAGCAGCTTTTTCTTTTTTTGTCTGAGAAGCAGAAGTTTCTGGGATGGCTTTGCTTGCCAAAGATGGCGATTCTATTTGATGTTCAGGAAATGGTGGTTTTGGAAATTGAGCAGATGTAGATGTTTGTAGTGGTTTCCCACCTTCTATTTGCACAGCAAACCACAGAATTTCTGCCAACTCTCTACCAGTTAAGTCAGACTTGACTTTTTCAAGAATATTTTGCAGACGTTGTAGTTTTTCCTCTAGAGATATATCAGAACGAGAATCATTGTTTTGTGTCATAGCTCTTCAGAGTAGGTCAAATATTGGAGTATTTTTTCTACCAACTCTTCTCGTTTAGAATCCGATGGAGATTTTTCACCGCTCAATAGATAGATGGCATTTAATAATTGGTCTGTCGCTAACTGTCCTTTATTCCGTCGTTTGAGAAATATTTCAATTATATCTTCTGCCTTCTCAACAATATCTTCTCCTAAATGAGCTATAGCGATCGCTGTTAACTCATTTTTATCGGGTTCTTTCAACTCTAAGCACAAACATCGTCGCAGAAAAGCAGGGGGAAATTCCCGTTCTCCATTACTGGTCAAAATTACGAAAGGAAAAGCCCCACATTTTACATTTCCTAAAGTGATTTTAGCATACTTTTGGTCACTGGTTCTCACAGAAACTTCTGGAGGTAGGCGATCGGCGATGCGTGCCAATTCAAGAATTTCAAACCACCCTTCCTCAAATATATTTAATAAGTCATTGGGTAGGTCAATGTCACTTTTATCTATTTCGTCAATTATCAGTACCCGAGGATGCTCGCTAGAAATGAAAGCTGTGCCTAAAGGTCCTAATTGTATATATTTGCCAATCTCAGATAAATTATCTTTTCCCTGAGCATCTTGTAATCTACCAATAGCATCATATCGGTATAATCCTTCCTGGAGAGTAGAACGAGTAGTAATATTCCAACGTAATACTTCTCCTAGTTGCAATTCTTTGGCCACAGCATAAGCTAAGGAAGTTTTACCAGTACCTGGTTTACCTGTAACTAATAGAGGACGTCGCAGGTAAAGAGCAGCATTAACCAGGTCTATTTCTTCTCCCTTGGGTTTATAAGTAGCACCCCGTTGTTCTTTGCTATTGCTAAAGTCGCGCCAACTAGGGGGTTTAGGCAGATGCTTAATCCCGTTATGGGGTTGTTCAGGAGTTCCCTGAAAGATTTTCCAAGATGTCATCATGGCATTGAATAGTAAATGTTAGGTGGAATGGAATTTGGGTCTTCCCAAAATAATGATATATGATTTCCTATATGTTGGGATTGTTTTTCCTCAAAAGCTGTTTTACGTTGTTGTTTAACTTCTTCTAGCAAATCTTTAACTTTTACTGCAAAAATACTGTTGATACATTCAACATCTTCTATATTATTTCTAAACCAAATAGCTACTGGTATTGCTGCTTGGTCAATTTTTTTCAAAGTTTCTGGACATGGGGTTTGAGTAAGTTTTAAAATTAAAGCTTCATCATTACATTCTTCAGTCAAACAACAATGACAAAAATCGTGTAATTTTTCAGATAAATAATTCCATCTATTCATCCATTTATTGCGGTAACGATTTTTCAGATAATTTTTTTCCAGACGCTGACTAGAACGAATAACGACTTGATTATCAACGCCAACAGGTTCTAAATCTTCAAGAGGTTCAATTTCCCAAAGTTCCACTGCTTGAGTTAATAATTCTCTAGGTAGAAATAATTCAACAATAGTTTTTTGCTCGCCATGGCTTTGAGGAACGTATTTGTCACTTTCATCCCAAAAATCTTTGAGCAAATTTATAATTTCTGCCCTGGAAAAATCATCTTTTTTTGTTTCGAGAAAGTAACAATTTTCAGGATTTTGATAATTATATTTTTCGCGGTTTGGAATAAACCAGGCCGACACTAAATATCGCCGATTATCCTTTTCTAAACAACTAGGTTTTACATATATCATTAAGCAACTTTTTAAATAACTGGTTTGCTGTTCTTCTCTAACATTTTTTAACTTTTCTAATAATTTATCTAAATCAGTGTAATTATTTTCACCCCAATTTTTTAATTGCTGATAATATTCAGATTTTTTAATTTCTGGTTCTATCAACAAACGGGCAATAAACTCTATCAGCGAACTATAAGAATTCTTGCGCGGAGGCATATCCAGAAGATAATTTATCATCTCCTTAATATTCTGAGGATCAGTGTAGGGCCAGTCTTCTGGGCAACAATTACCATAGACTTTTTGGAAAATTTTCCAGTCTTTTTCTTCCGCAGAAAAAACTAGACTGTTTAGTTGAAATTGCAAATCAAAAGTAGGAGGTATTTCAGACCAAATCTTTTTCAAAGCTTCCACAGAAATAGCTAGTCCTACTTTTCCCTCTCTCTCCTTATTAGTAGCGACACCCAAAACAAAACCTGTTTTTAAATCAACAATAGGTGCCCCACTATGACCTTTTTTAAGGCAGTCACTTTGAGTTATTAACAACTCCCAAGCTATAACCCTTTCATTACTTTGAGTGAGGAAATCCTTTTTACCCAAAACTCCACTAATAATTTCGAGCCTTCTTTTGTTCTCTTCACCATAAAGATAGTTACCTGCTATCTGAAAACTTCTCTCTTTTGCCTCGGATAAACATATTAGTTGTAGCAGTGGAATATGCAAAAGTCCCTCAACTCGCAACACGGCTAAATCAAAACTTTTAACATCTCCTATTGCTACAATTTCTGCCGGAATATTATTCACCAATACATTCCCATCGCCACCCACATCTTTAACAACATGGGCACAGGTAAGTAAATATGTATAAATTTTTTCTCTATAAAAAGGAAATCCAGTACCAATGTTATTTACTTCTGGTTCTTCTTTACTAGCACTGGAAATTAAAACAATAGATTCTTCTAGCATTCTAATCATCTTCTGGCGGTCTTGGTTTCAGCACTAATTTAACTTTTAAATTTGCACCCGCTTTTGCTTGAGTAATATAAAGATTACCTTTACCTTCAAAATTAAAAGCTACTTCTACCTCAGCTTGTTCTACCTTCATATCTTGATCAATTTTTTTCCAAGCTTTAGCAATAGGACGACTAATATTAGCTAATATAGGTTCAACTTTGTCAAAAGTAGATTCGACTTTTTTTATAGTACTACTAGATATGGTCTCTGCTTGATCGTCAGGAATTTCTGCTTCTACTAAAGTCCCATCTTCTAATTTAATTAATCTAGTGACCATTTGCTTTAATTACTAAATTTAACTACTATTTTATTAAAGCATATAGCATTTCTTACAGCACTTCTCATTTAAGTATCTTGGGCATTGCTGAGGGATGGGATGAATATAAGTGGGGTGAGTATCCTGCCTGCGGTGAAAATATTAGGAATGGGTAAGATGCACATTCCACAAAACACAATATAACAATTATTAAAAATTATTAGAAATGCCAGCTAAAGATATTTATCATAATACTGTGAAAACTGCCCTAGAGAAAGATGACTGGATTGTAACCAATGACCCCCTAATTATTCGCTGGGGAAAAAGAGATTTATGCGTTGATTTAGGAGCATAAAAATTAATTGCTGCTGAAAAAGATAGTCAAAAAATTGCCGTTGAAGTTAAAATTTTTTGTTGGTAAATCTGCTATAGATGATTTAGATAAAGCGTTAGGTCAATATATTCTTTACTATGATTTATTAGTAAGAACACAACCAGAAATAACTTTATATTTAGCTATTCATCAAGAAACTTATGTTGACGTTTTTGAAGACCCCATTGGTCAAGTTTTATTAGAAAATCAACGACTTAAATTATTAGTTTTCGATTAACTTCAGGAAGTAATATTAAAATGGATAACTTAGACAATTTGAGAACAGTTATTATTGAATCTCTGGGTTATTATGCTAATTTATTTTATGCAACAGGTGAAGTGAACAGGTTACTAATTGTTGATCAAGATTCTGATAATTATCTCATTCTTTTAGAGGGATGGGAAAATAGAGAAAGAGTACATGGTTGTTTAGTTCATTTGCAAATTATAGATCATAAAATCTGGATACAAAGAGATGGAATAGAGGATGGTATTGCTACGGACTTAATGGAAGCTGGCATTCCTAAAGAGCAAATTGTTCTGGCATTTAAACCGGAACATATTCGTCCTTATACTGAATTTGCAGTTAAATAGTAGTCCATATTACTAATGTGGAGCGATCGCCAATCATTCACACAGTAAGTTGGGTTTTGCTCCGCTTAAACTCAACAGTTAAGCACCCCAAATAGTAAGATTTTTTGTCGTTTTTTACCGCCATTCTCTAATGTTCTAATTAAGTCAACCTCTTATCACTTTTTCCTATATTTCTAATGCTAGTACTTTGCTAATCAACTAAAGCATGAATCAGAATATCTGTGAGAGATTTTTGCTTAATTTCATACCAAAACTTCGTGTCAACAATATCACATTTTGCACCAGCTTTAACGAGATGATCGTCTAGGAAAGTCAAACATTCTTTTGTCTCTGGATCTTCACCAATTTGTAAAAAACTAATTCCTAGTTCATAACTATTTTCTGTACCTGGAATTAGGTCGATTTTTTCAGTAGCATTAATAATTAAATTTACCAAAGCTTCTTGTTCATCAGAAATTTTATCTACTAATACTAGAATAATATCCCCATTTTTAGTTTTCTTTGCATCTCGGCGTTGAAAATAGTCATCCAGAGCATCTTCTAGACTACTTACTACATCTATTATTTCTGGAGGATTTTTTAGCTGAAATAGTTGAGCTAATTTTACTACTTCTGTGTTTGTATGCTTGATAAAAGGACTAGAAGCAAGGTAAACAGTAATTCCATCATCATCTAATGATTGACAATGCTTGGCTAAATCAATGATTTTTATTTGTGCTGCAATCCAATCTTCATAATACACATTAGAAGCAGACCAGCTTTCAAAACTTCGAGCAAAAATAAATGTGTAGTCTCGATTTTTTAGTAATGAAAGATTATCAGACATAAACTTTTACCTAGAATTTTAGTTGGGAGCAATATAGTTTTTTGCACTTATAATCAAAATAGTAACAACTCAAATAAGTGTATGTCCATTAAATTAATATGAAATTATATCATGTCCGGATAATAGCGTGATCAAAAAACTATTCTTCTTTCTTCTTCTTTCTTCTTCTTTATTTCCTCCTGACTCCTGACTCCTAACTCCTTATGCAAACCCTAAATAGGTATTAATGCTGTGACTGCATAGCGATTTGGAGATAAATATTTTTTAGCTAAATTGAGTAATTCTTGTGGTTGAAATGCTGCTATTTTTTCTGGATAACTAATTGCTAACTCTGGATTTGCTATAGTAAAATAATAACCATAAAGACCTGCTAGCTGTCCTGGACTTTCAATGGAAAACACATAATCATTACATAATAAACGCTGACACCTAGCTAATTCTACCTCTGAAATCTCTTGATTTAATAACTCATAAAGCTGATCGCCAATTCGTGCTTCTACTTCTGGAATATCTTTCGGTTCTAGCATGGCGCTAATTGTAAATAAACTTGAGTCTTGCTGCAAAGAGAAACTGCTAACAATTCCTTGCACTAAACCTAAATCTTCGCGCAATTCTCGAACCAATCTAGAATTTCTACCATCGGCTAATAATATTGACAGTAAATCCAATCCATAAGCATCATCTACCTGTTCGACTCCAGGTCCTAACCAAGCCATTGTTAGACGACCTTGTTCTAATCTTGGCAAACATATTTCCTGGCGACGAACTTCAGTTATTAACGGCTCTGCTGCTATCTCGACTCGCGGACAATGAGAAGATTTTTCGGGAAAATTGGCAAAAGCTGCATTGACTAATTCTATTACCTGGGTTTCCTCTACTCTCCCAATAACTACCACTGCCATATTCTCTGGTTGATAGTAATAATTGTGAAAACAACGCATTTCATCAACTTCTCGCTCTCTCAGAAGTTCTGCCGTACCCATAACTGAACGTCGGTAGGGATGATATTTGTAAACATTCTCCATCAATGCTTGAAAACCTATCGAATCAACACAGTCTTCTGATTGACGAATTTCTTCTAATACCACTTCCCGCTCTCTAGCAAATTCTGATTCTGGTATGGAGGCACGCAACAATAATTCTGCCAATGGATGTACTACTTCTTCTACATATTGGGCAGCAGTTGTAATAAAAAAATGAGCATAGTCGTGACTTGTAGCAGCATTTGCTATTCCGCCACGATTTTCAATTATTTGATCAAAGATTCCAGGACCTAATTTTTCTGTTCCCTTAAAAATCATGTGTTCTAGGAAGTGAGCCATACCTGACCATTTATCGGGTTCCTCCCTAGCACCTGCTCTTACCCACACATCTATCACCACTGCTGGAGTGACTGAAATATATTGATGAATAATTGTTAGACCATTATCCAGCTTGAAAACGTTAGCTGGAAAATTAGGAGTAGAAATTACTACAGACAATTCTTTTAATAATTAAATTTGGGCTGAAATTTTATTTGCATTGAATTTTAAAATTATATAACTTTTGTATAAGATGATTTGTAATATTTAATACAATTGAATTTTAACCGTAAGTAGTATGCACCCTACAAATTTTGCAGAAAATTAGGTGTGTCAGTTCACTACTGGAGTACTTGATTGGTTGGTTTTGGTTTTCTCTTAGGAGCACAGAGCGATCGCCCTGTTTCTTCTTTCTTTGATTATGGTGCGTTACATTTCATTAATGCACCCTACTGGACTTAATTATTCGGTAAAATATATTTATATTAATTAAATTTATGAAATAGTCTCAAATATATTTGGAATTTAAACTGATTTTTGCCAAAAAAGTTGAAATGAGCTATTTAGGGGAAAAAATGGGGGAATTTGGGCTGCGATAGCACAGCTAAACGTAGTTATCGCTTCTCGTTGGCCATTTTTTCAAAGTATTGATACGTAAGAAATACAGGGTAGTTGCTTGTCAAGAAATTTTCGTGTATTTTTGAGGTAAGTGATTCGCTCTGCGTAGGTGCTTATTAAAATGAAAAGAGGATTAGTGAGTGGGAGTGCGATCGCGTAGCTGAAAAAAGTAAAGTGCGGGGAGGGTGGGAAGACAGGGAAAGTAGGAGGAATAATGGTTCTTTGATTTTTATGCCCCCCTCACCCCAAAATTCTCACTTTTAAAGGGTAAGTGAATTGAAACAGGCGTACTTTTTGGGGTCGAAAAAAGTGCCTGGTATCACGTCTAATATCATGTTCGGTTGAATACTTATAATATCTGTGGACCAAAGGCAGAAGGCAGAGGGCAGCTATGCTGAAGGGAAAGAGCAAGGTTAGAAGGCAGAAGGTTTATTATAACTGATTATCCGCAATTCGTAGCTCCCCCGGAGGGGAACATGATATAAAACGCTCAAAAAGGAGCGTATTTTAGGCGCATAGTTGGGCAGAACAATCTTAGGAAAATTCTTACTCCTACCTCCTGGCTCATTCCCATTTCTCCTGTCTTCCCCTCCTGGGAGGGGGAGGGGCGAGGGGTGGGTTGTCTCCTACCCCTACTAAAAGACTAGTGAAGCGCAAACCCTAATTATCCGGACATGATATAACAGGTCAAAAAAACAAAAGCGTAGTCAAATTTCCCAAAATGATTGACTACGCTAAAAATTTAATTTTATAGTTCTATCTCAGTTTCCACCCTGAGTTTTGTTGCTATCTAAATATCTAGATTTATCTCGATATTTATAGACGAATATTACCAATATTAACACCAGGTACATTAGCACCACCAAAAGTGCTGATAAATACTGGTTCATTAGGACCAGGAACAGTTTGAGTAAAGATTGCTGCCTGCTCTGGGTTTAGGTCTTGCCGAACTGTATAACTAGCATCTGCTAAGTTTGAGAAACCGTAGTTACCGTTGGCATCAGTAGCAACGAATATTTCATCAGCATCTCGAACAGAGTTGTTGTTTTGGTCGAAGTAAATAACAACACCGCCAATACCAGGTTCGCCAGCATCTAGGAAACCATTACCATTCAGGTCTTCAAAAGTTATCCCACTAATGCTACCAGTACCACTAGGTGGTATGGGTGGTTGAGGTGGTATAACTGGTGGGTTAGCACTGTTGCCAAAGTTGACAAAGTTAGCATCATCACCTGCAAACAGAGTTAGAGTTGGGTCTTGGTTAGTTTGGAATAGACCTGGTGGAGGAATTTGCAGGACTGTATAGGTACCAGGAGGTAAACCATCGAAGTCGTATACACCCAGTGAATCAGTAATCGCAGTACGTTCCTCATTGTCTAGAATTGAGTTATCGTTGCGATCGAGGAATACTGTAGTACCAGGAATACCATTCTCTCCTGGATCTAACAGACCATCACCGTTGATATCATTGAAAACAATACCACCAATACTAACAACAGGAAGAACAGCTTTTGGTAACCCTGTTGGGTCGTTGGCAAAATTAACAAAGTCAGCGTTATCCCCTTCTATCAAAGTGATTATCACTGGTTCTGGAGTAGTAGAGTCGGTAAAACCAGGAAATGGTTCCTGACGAATTACAAAAGTTCCTGGAGATACATTGGGGATATCATAGAGACCAAATTGATTGGTAAGTGCAAATCTTTCGCCATCATCTCGTTCCCCATTATCGTTGGCATCTATATAGATAACAGCATCAGGTAGTTGAGGTTCACCTGCATCTGCTAAACCATCTCCGTTTTCATCTATGAATGCAATACCTGAAATATTAGCAAGACCAGGAGGAGGAATTATCGGAGACTGGCCAAAGTCAATTTCCAGATTGGAATTTTCAAACTCATCAACAGTAATTGTGAGGTCTGTTAGAGTAGTAGAAGTAAAGTTGTCCGGATTTGGAATCAGACGTAGTGTGTAAGTACCTGGTAACAAACCAACAATTGCATATTCTCCATCTGTGTTTGTAAAGGTATTAGGTTCAATATCGTCATTATCAAGAATGCCATTTTCATTGATATCGACATAGATACGGAAACCAGGAACACCCCTTTCTACAAATTCGTCAGGGTCAAGGATGCCATTACCGTTAGTATCGTTAAAGTCTTGGATACCGTTACTGTTAAAGTCTTCAAAAACAATTCCAGTAATTAAGGTTTCTGGTTGGTTTCCAAAGTTGTAAACAACACTACCGTCAGCTGATACAAATGCTGGTGGAGTAGTTTGAATGAACCCTGTGCGATCAAGAATTTGTAGAAGCGGAAATGAGCCTGATACATCAGATGTATCTAGACCATAAGTACCACCTGGACCACTAATTTGATTTGGTTCAAAGCCTTGTATCTGTCCATCTGTGTGCACATCTAGGAACACCTCAACACCAGGCAAACCTACTTCCCCTTTTAGAGGTTCAAATAGTCCGTTACCATTGTTGTCAGCAAATACAATACCACTAACAGTATCTTCATCTGGTGATGTGACGTTAACACCAACGTCAACATCATTTAGACTCTGACCGAGAGGAAGATTAATTGGAGTGGGTGAGATATTGGGATCTGGTAGTACCTGACCAACAGTAACACTAATAATGGGATTACTGCTAGTTAGGAATAAGTTTTCTTGCAGAACAACATCAACTGTGTAATTCCCTGGGGTTAAACCATTAAAGACATAACGACCATCAGGATCGGTGAAAGTTTCAGGTTCACTTATATCAAGGTTTCCGTCACCGTCTAGGTCTTCGCCATCATCCAGTACACCGTTAAGGTTGAGGTCTTCACTGCTATCTAGGTTTCCGTCACCGTCTAGATCTAGGAAAACTTGAGCAGTTGGAATACCTGCTTCCCCAGGATCTTGAAAACCACTGTTGTTACTATCAGTGAAGATTACACCACTAATGCTGGTGTTGGGGTCAAAAATACTACTATCACCGAAGTTATAAACGACAGTCTGACCAGGAACAACAGGAACAATAGGAGTAGGAGTAGTGTTAACAAAACCAGCAGGTGGTGTTTCTCGTACTCTGTAGTTACCTGGTGGCAAGGTAAACCGATATTCCCCGTGAGCATCTGTAAGCGTAAATGGTTCATTAGCTTCCGCTAAACCATTATTATTGAGGTCTACAAAGATTTCGACACCTATAAGTCTTGGTTCATCCGTGTCTGCTAAACCATCACCATTGCGGTCGTCAAATTTAACACCAGTAATTGTACCCGTGCTATCAGTATTTACAATTGGGGTAGGAGTTGGAGTTGGAGGAGGGGTAGGAATTGGAGTTGGAGGATCGGGAATTATTTGTACATCAGGTTGGTTTCCAATATTCACGAAGTCAACGTCGTCACCCCCAACTATGGTAATTACTGGATCGGGAGTAATTTGTATAAAGCCTGGTTGTTGAACTTCCCTGACTACATAAGTATTAGGTGGTAAACCTTCAAAGCTATAGCTACCATCTACGTTTGTAATAGATGTAGGTTCATCGGGATCTAGAACTTGGTTATTATTGGTATCTAGGTAAATAGTGAATCCACCAAGACCAGGTTCATCTGGATCTACTATATTGTTGCCATTATTGTCACTAAATTTAGTACCAGCGATTCTGCCTGTTAATGTAACTTGACTACTAATTCTGGTAGCTTCTGTTGTAGCAGTATCAGTATCAGTGGTTACTTCTGCTGTGGCAGTGCCAGCATCAGTGGTTACTTCTGTTGTAGCAGTGTCAGCATCAGTAGTTTCCTCTGCAACAGTGCCAGCATCAGTGGTTACTTCTGTTGTAGCAGTATCAGTATCAGTAGTTTCCTCTGCAACAGTGCCAGCATCAGTGGTTACTTCTGTTGTAGCAGTGTCAGCATCAGTAGTTTCCTCTGGTGCTGGTTCTGGAACTGGTTCTGGAACTGGTTCTGGAACTGGTTCTGGAACTGGTTCTGGAACTGGAACTGGATCTACAATTACAGCATTACCAACATTCAAGATAATGGGAGCATCACCTTGCAAAACGTTAATAGGTGCATTCAGAGTAATTTCTTGATCTGGAGTAGTTTGCACAAAACCTGGTTGGGGTATTTCTCGCAGAAAGTAAGTTCCTACAGGAGGATTAGTAAAGCTAAAGTCACCAGCAACATTTGATATTGCAGCAGGTTCTGTAGGGTCTAGTATATTGTTGCCGTTTTGGTCTAAGTAGAGAGTGAAGTTAGCTAAACCAGGTTCTCCTGGATCTAGAACTCCATTGGAATTAAAATCGTTGAACTTATTCCCAATTAAGTCACCCTGAAGTAAAGGGGTGTCAGGAGCAGTACCAATATTTACGAAGTTAGAATCGTCCCCACTAGTGACAATAATAACTGGATCTGGTGTTGTTTGAGTAAATCCTGGTTGAGGTACTACTCTGACAACATAAGTATCTGGTGGTAAAGTATTAAAGCTGTACTCACCTTCATTGTTAGTAATTCTGAATGGTTCTTCTGGATCAAAGATCCCATTTTCGTTGAGGTCTAGATATACAGTAGAGTTTGATAAACCTACATCTCCTGGGTCAATAGCACCATTGCTATTGTTATCTACAAAATTGACACCGGCAATTACATTTCTTTCAGCATTACCAAAGTTGATGCCCAATAAAGTTTCTCCATCAGGTACATCAACAGTCTGAGAATCAGTTGTCAGATTGAATCCTATTTGTTGCTCTGCCTCCCGAATAGTCAGGCGAGTTGCTGGAAGATTAGGTAAGAAGTAAACACCATTAGTATCAGTGATATCAAATGGTTCACCCACATCTAGAATGTGATTACTATTGAGATCTGCATAGATAGTAAAGTTTGGTATTCCAGGCTCGTCAGGATCTAAAATACCATTAGCATTAAGATCGAGATATTTCGCTCCTTCAACATTACCAGTCCCGCTAGGAGTAACTATACCAATATCTAGAGCTATATTTGGTTGTTCTTCTTCTAGACCAGTAATTATAATTACTGAATTAGGAGTTGTTCTTGCTTCGTCTAGTTCCCTGATAACGTCAATGTTGTATTGGCCAGGGAATACGTCTACATATGAATAAAAACCAAATTCATCTGTAAAAGTACTGGCTTCCCCCTCCTCTAAAATGCCATTTCGGTTGGCATCAAGGAATACTTGGCTGTTAGAAATTCCTGGTTCCCCAGAGTCACGGACACCATTAATATTTAAGTCTTCAAATAATACACCACTAATATTACCTCTACCTGGTCCTGTCACTGGAGTGGGAACTGGAGTAGGTTCTGGAGTGGGAACTGGAGTGGGAGTTGGTGTTGGGCTACCTATGCCACTACCAAGAGCTATCCTGCTCTCTCTGACCATACTTCCACCGACTATGCTCACTGGTACTGGCAGTGGTGTAGTTGAAACAGTGCCACTGGGTGGAACCTGTCTGACAAAATATTCACCATCTACTAATCCCAAAAAGTTGTAGACACCATCTGAACGACTAATGTTAGATAATTCATTGGGGTCTTGAATACCGTTGTTATTCTGATCTAAATAGACTGTAACACCAGGTATTGCTTGATCTTCTGTATCAAAAATTCCATCCCCATCTATGTCATTAAATGTGACACCTACTATATTACCGCTCCCGCCAAGTTGGGAGCTGTTTCTCATACCATCATTCACGTTCTAACTCCTCCACCGTAAATTTATGCTATTGACACTCCCAGCGTTAAATCGCTTGATTATAACGGGGGATTCTTGCTTCACAAACTCTTAACTAGATAACAAATCAAACAAGTTGAGCTGTACCCCTGCCAGACCGTCTCCACAAGCTTTTCTTGCTCCGTCTTTACGCTGAGGAAACCTCAGCGCAGGCGGTGCGCTTTTATTGAACGGTGTGCCCCACCGCTATTAACCCTTTACTAATTCGCTACCACTCAATTAATTTACAACTTTGAAATTCATCTCATCGCTAAATCTCGCGATTATAGCAGGAGTTCTCTTTCAAGATTTTTTGATAGCGATTTGTATTTAACTAATGGCTAAAAACCACTACACCAATAATACAGATATACCTTAAATCAATATAATGCTTATCACCCAATAACGAGTAAAGCTAAAGCGCGGACGCTGAGGATTATATCAGGTTGACAAGAATGTGACAATTAGATTAGAAAATAGACTAGAATACTTTATTTTTGAGCCCATAAACAAAATTTAATTATTGAATCTTTTAGTAATATTAAGCACCCACCTAATCAAAAAATAGGGGGGTGCTATGGTGTCGGGACGTTATTAATCTATGACAAGTTCCAATTCCAGAAAAATTTTCTCCTATTTCCTGAAACCTTAAGAAAATAGATAGAAATTGACTTGAATGTAAATATCAAATCAAGCTAATTTTCTCTGTTTAATGTTTTTTTACCAATTGTCTAAAGGCTATTATTACTAATACTACTTAGGTCAAAAGGTCAAAGTTTCAACCTAAAATTTAGTAGGCATCTTGTAATTCATAGAATTCTGGAGAAATATAATCTTTACGCAATGGCCAACCCACCCAATCTTCAGACATCAAAATGCGTTTGAGATTAGGATGTCCTTCATAGATAATCCCATACATATCATAGGATTCCCGCTCTTGAAAATCAGCCGATTTCCAGATCCAATAAACGGAAGGAAGTCTAGGATCGTCTCTGGGCACAAATACCTTTAAACGTAATTCTTCTGGTTGGTCTACATCGTCCTTGACCTTAACTAAGTGATAAACACTTACCAAGTCTTGTCCAGGACCTGCATCATAAGCACATTGACATTGTAGATAGTTAAACCCATAAGCGTATAAAGCTGTAGCTAAGGGAATTAAAAATTCTCTGTCAACTTTGATCATTTCTACCCCCAGATGATCTGGTTCTAGAAACTCATGCTCAAAGCCATTTTCTGTCAGCCATTTTGAAGTTTGACCTGCTTCAACTATTGGAGCTTCTGATTCAGCCACGATTTACCTCCTCTTTTTGTGCAGCTTGCAGTGCAGGTGGTATAGGCATACCTATTGCTTCTGTCAATTCTTTTGGTGGTGTTTCACGGTCTGATGTCTTGAGATACTTACCATTCAGAATTGGTTCAACCACTTTCATATTGTGTTTAACAGTGTAGTAGCGATGTACCTGCTGCAGTTGAGCACGTTCTTGCAAAGATTCATTAGCAACTTTTTTTCTCAGCTTAATGACAGCATCAATAATTGCTTCTGGACGTGGTGGACAACCAGGAATGTAAACATCTACTGGGATTAATTTATCTACCCCACGAACTGCTGTAGGTGAATCCATACTAAACATCCCGCCAGTAATTGTACAAGCACCCATAGCAATTACATATTTAGGTTCTGGCATCTGCTCATAAAGACGCACCAAGACTGGGGCATACTTCATGGTAATTGTACCTGCAGTAATTAGTAAGTCTGCTTGCCGAGGGCTAGACCGTGGCACTAAGCCAAAGCGGTCAAAGTCAAATCTAGAGCCGATCAGAGCTGCTTCATTGAATTTGCAGCTCTGATCTGCTTGCCGAGGGCTAGACCGTGGCACTAAGCCAAAGCGGTCAAAGTCAAATC
>NZ_RCBY01000162.1 GCF_003838195.1 Okeania hirsuta | reverse complement strand
CCTCCCCTTTTAAGGGGATAATAAAGAAAAATTTTCATTATTAGTCAATCCTCTCCTTGAAAAGAAGAGGTAATAATTAATTATTAATTATTAATTATTAATTATTAATTGTTGAACTCAGAAATAGCGATCGCCTGTCCGTCTACTGGACTGAATTGTTAGAAAAAAAGAGAAGGTAGCTGCTATAAGTATACCTAATATTAAATCCGGTTAAACAGCCATAGAATGGTTAAGTTAGGAGTCCTCAGGAGACAACCCACCCCTCGCCCCTCCCCCTCCCAGGAGGGGAAAACAGGAGACAGAATTTTAGAAGAAAATTATAGCTGCCGTGATTGAGTCATCATCAGAGCAAGTATTTATGCGTAAATTTTTTACTCGGAAGATCGATGAACGAAAAAAGTATTGAGATGATTTGCATAGTATAAATACCTACCAAGCTACAGATTCATATACTACTTTTAATGATACGCTCTTGAAGTTCCGAATGTGGGTATAGACTACAGTGGCTAAATTATTCTCCTACTTCTGACTCCCTAAACCAAAATAAATAAGAACTTTAGTTCATCAAGTTGGAAACTGATGTATGTCTAATCTCGTCAAACTCTTAAATTTTACAGCTCACCCACAGTTAGAAAAGTCATTAGGATATAAATCTAACCATCCCTGGGTAGCTTTTCACTGGGAACCAGAAATTGACCAAGTTATGTACAATGACGGTAAAAATATCGGTACTGGTATTAGTGTTGCTTGGCAGATTTTTATTCAGCATCCTCTGGTAAATTCTGAAGTAAAAGATTATCAGTTAAATGAAACTGATAAATATTGGTTAATTTTAGATCGAAAAAATAGAAATCTATATGTAGGAACAGCAAAAATTGTTTCTACTATGTTAGAACAACCAGAAAGTTTAAATTTATTAGCTTGTCTGGATGAAAAAGTCGATCTAGCGTCTGGTAGTAGTCAAAATTTTAATTATTCTCAAAATAAGCGGCTGAGAATAAACTTATTTGACCAAAATATTAAATATTTAATTGTTATAACTGCCAGTGTTTTAATAGCTAGTATTACTTTTGGTAGCTGGTTATTAATTAGGTCAAAATTTCAACAGCAAGCTAATCAAAATGAATTGCCTAGAGGAGTGGTTGATGGGTTTGCCTGTGGTGTTGGAGGCAGTAATAATTTTTCATCTTTTTTTAATACTTCTAATGGAGAGAAGGAGTTACACTTGGTAGGTGTTTATGAGGCACGCTCAGATCATCATGGTGGCTATCATCCCACAGGCACTATTAATGTCAAAATAGAAAGAAAAAATCAGCCTGTCATTTTAGCTCTCTCTTCTTATGAACCTGTACATTGGAATGTTAGTTTGGGTAAAGAAGTTAAATTAGAGAAAGTAATTATTAATGGATATCATGACCAAGAAATTTCTGGTATTTCTGGGATACCTATAGAAGAGTTTAGTTATCAAGGAACAGGTAGCTATATTGGTGAATTTGCCTATCAGTGGGATAAATTTCACCACCATCCTAGTACTGCCTCATTAGTAACTAAGCTTGAGCAAATTACTAATACTAATTTAACTTCTTTTCAAGGGTGTTATCGAGGAACAAATTTTACAATTAAATAAAACAATATAGAAGTAGCCAACAAAAACAAAGAAAAAGAAAAGTAAACAAAAAAAATGAGTTCCCAGGGTTAGATTAATATCTGGAAAGTTACAATAATTCTAGATGTGAATATATTACTAAAATTACAGAATATGATCGGATAGTTGTTTATTTTCCTGTACAACCCCATCTTCAAGATAAACTACTCTATCAGCAGAACTTACTATTCTAGGATCGTGAGTTACCATTAACACTGTACAACCACCTTCTTTCGCAAGACGACGCAGTAACTCAATAACTGTATGACCACTGTGAGAATCTAATGCTGCTGTGGGTTCATCAGCCATGATTACCCTAGGACTTCCACATAGTGCGCGGGCAATAGCCACTCTTTGTTTTTGGCCACCAGACAAATCTCTTGGATGTAACTTGGCCTGGGGCGCTAGTCCTACTTGCTCTAAAAGTATTTGAGCTTCATGTTTTGCTGCCTTACCTTTAATACCCTTCATATTCAGAGCCACTTCTATATTTTCTGTTGCCGTCAATGCAGGGAACAAATTAAATCCCTGAAAGATAAAGCCAATATTCTTAAGTCTAAACTTGGCTAGTTGGCTTCTGGACATTTTAGTGATTTCTTGTCCCAGGAGACAGACTCTACCAGATGTGGGTGTTAATAATCCTGCTAAGATTGACAGCAAAGTAGTTTTACCAGAACCAGATGGTCCCATCAATAACTGGACATCACCTTTGTTTACTGTCAAGTCAATATTCTTCAGTACCTGGTATGACTGTTTTCCAGATTGGTAGGTCATTGTCAACCCACAAGCCATAATTGCTGATGTGTTCAATTTAGCAATCTCTCTATAAGTGCAGACATCAGTGCTTTTAGTTTTGGTTGCGGCAGCCATGTACATATTGAAAGTGGTCATAGTGTGACTTTATAGTAAGCTAGAGTGTTTCTGGGGTAGAGGAATATACCTCATGGTAATGTTTGCTTATGCAAGCATTATTATACGAATGTCTTTGGTTACCCAATTTTTGGCTTTGGACATAATCATAATTGAATTTCTTTGACACTCTCACAGTTAAATCTCGCGATTATAACGGCTCGATCTCTTTCTAACATTTATGATAGGAAAATTTAAGTTACAAGTCTGTGAGTTATTCAAATATCATGGCCTCTCACCTGAAGAACAACTTTATATATTTTCATCAAATTCTATTTTAGCCTAATCAGCCCTAAAGTAAGAGATAAAATTGAATAGGTAGATACTATTTGCTGAGAATTGAATGAGAATAAATACTTTAAATAGTAAATAGGTAGAGGTAGAAGTTACATATTTTAGTGCTTGAGTATTTTCTTCATTTTTGCCTGACTCAATTTCGGATTATTCAGTGTTTGGCTTCAAACATCAGAGTTATGAATATTGATGGCTCAAGTGCAAGTTATTGGCATAATTTTAGTCTACATCTTTAAGCATAATTATAACCCTGATCTTATGCTTATGGTTCACAAAATTTTTTTTCTCCAGGATGTAATTATTAGTACCCAGGTACGATTATGATTTTGTATTAAAGCGATTAACTAAGTAAAAGTGAAGTGATTCGTATCTATATACATATATACATAACAGGGAATAAAAGCGATCGCTAAATAAATTGTCTTGCTTAAGAAGTCTGTCTCTTCAGACACAAAATAGTTAAACTTGTTGCCAGAGTTGCTGAATAGGTGATGGAAGACGGGAAAGATAAATATTTAGAAAGAAAAAAGGATTTAATTTTTATTTTTGCCAGAGGTATGTGCTGGATTAATAATTTACTTATTATTGGTTTAACTAACTTCAATGTCATATATTTACGAGCTTATAGTAGAAGATTAATTATGGTATAAAACATAGCAGATGTTAATTAAAAATTATGCTTTTTTATAAAGATGAAAAATATTTATTCCAGATAGTTATAGAATATTTAAAAATACAAATAATAGTCATAGAATAGTTAATTGAAAACTTATAACTTATACCAATTTTATTTAAGACTGCACAGAATTAGGTGTTAGGTGGTAGGTCTTAGGTCTTAATACCAATTCACTTAAAAAATGTCACAAATAGTTGGTAACTGATGAAGTAAAATAATAAGCTGAAATTACTGTAGAGTATAGCTTTGGGCGTTGCATAAATGCGGGATGATTTTAATAGTTTTGTGTTTGGGGGCATCTTGCCCGTTCCCCGTTCCTTATATTTTCACCCCAGGCAGGATACCCACCCCACTGATATTCATCCCGCCCCTCAGCAATGCCTAGCTTTGAAGTACCTAAAGTATCACTTCTGACTTTAGTGAAACGGTCTTAGGTCTGATAGTCCTTAGAAGCATAATGGTATACAGCAAAAAGGAATACCAGGCACGGGAGTAAGATGCTCCCACTGCCGTACCTCCTAACAAACGTTGCGGGACAATACACCACCACTTATGCAACGTCCCTACTATTGCCTGCTTTCAAGAAGACGCAGCAAAAATGTGTGATATTTGGTTTTATACCAAGCATGAAAAAAGAATACTTAACTTAAATGACACTTAAATTATTAAGTAATTAATACAGATTGAATAACTTTTTTGATAATTAGCACTCCAGTTATTGTTAATTATTCTTATGTTTACTTCTCCCTGTAGGGACGTTGCATGCAACGTCCCTACCCACTCCCCTACTGCCCCGCTGAAGAAGATGTAGCAAAAATGCGTGAGATTTGATATTAGAAGGGGAAAGCTTTAAACTCAATTTTTCGGTAAACTGTTGTAATTAGGGTTTGCTGAAAAAGTCTTATGGGTGAGGGTAGGAGACAGGAGACAACCCACCCCTCGCCCCTCCCCCTCCCAGGAGGGGAAGACAGGAGAAAAGGGAATGAACGAGGAGGTAGCAGTAAGAATTGTCCTTTGATTTTTCTGCCTAACTATGCGCCTAAAATACGCTCCTTTTTGAGCATGAAGAGCTGAAAACCAGGCACTTTTTTCGACCCCAAAAAGGCGAAAACCTTTATCTGTAAATACTTTTAGATTTAATCAGCAAGCCCTAATTAACTAATACCATTTCACTTAAAAAATGTCACAAATAGTTGGTAAATTATGAAGTCAAATAATAAGCTGAGATTACTGTATAGTAGAAGTTTTAAGTACTTAAATTTTGACTTTTAAATTTTGACTTTTAAATTTTGACTTTTGACTTTAGTGAAACGGTATAATAATATCCAAATCTGTCAATATTTTGCTATGCCGACATTTTTATTAGAAATTGGTACAGAAGAATTACCCGCAACTTTTGTCTCTGAAGGTATATCACAGTGGGAAAAACTTATCCCTACCGCTTTGAGTGAGGCATTCTTAACAAATGATGGGATTAAAATATATGCCACACCCAGACGTTTAGCTGTCGTCATCAACAATTTACCTACTCAACAACCAGACCGAGAAGAAGAAATTAAAGGTCCTCCGGCAAAAGCAGCTTTTAAAGATGGTAAACCGACAAAAGCAGCAGAAGGCTTTGCTAAAAAACAAGAAATAGAATTAAAAGACCTAGAAATACGCCCGACAGAAAAAGGTGATTTTGTCTTCGTCAATAAAAAAATTCAGGGTAAACAAACAGCAGAAATTCTCATCAAATTAGTACCTGAATGGATTAATAAACTTGAAGGTAAAAGATTTATGCGTTGGGCAGATGGAGATATCAAATTTCCTCGTCCTATTCGGTGGTTAGTAGCATTATTAGATGAGGAAATATTGCCAATAAATTTAGAAAATGGCTCTGAGATAATTACTTCTGGTCGTGTCTCCTACGGACATCGAGTTTTACATCCTGAATCTATTGAAATTCAGCAGGCAAAAGATTATGTAGAAGTTTTGAAAAAAGCTTATATAGAAGTAGATTTTCAACAAAGAAAGAGTCAAGTTGAACAACAAATACAAACTGTAGCTAAAAAAGTTCAAGGAACAGCAGAAGTTCCGACAGAATTATTAGCAGAAGTTACAAATTTAGTCGAATGGCCGACAGCAGTAGTTGGTAAAATTGATGAAGAATTTTTGATTTTGCCTTCGGAAGTAACAACAACTGTTATGGTGACACATCAACGTTACTTTCCTGTTTTGAAATCCACAAAAACTGCTAAAGCTAAAGTTGAATTACTGCCATATTTTATTACTATATCTAATGGCGACCCGGAAAAGTCAGAGATTATTGCTAAAGGAAACGAACGAGTAATTAGAGCTAGATTAGCTGATGGGCAATTTTTCTATAAAGCAGATTTAGCTAAACCATTAGAAAGTTATTTACCTGAATTGGAAGCTGTAACATTTCAAGCAAAACTAGGTTCGGTTCGGAAAAAAGTAGAACGTATTGTTAATATAGCTAAGTTAATAGCTGAACAGTTAACAGTCAGTAAAGAAGAAAGCAAAAATATAGAAAGAGCAGCTCTACTTTGCAAAGCTGACTTAGTAACTCAAATGGTTTATGAATTTCCCGAACTCCAGGGAATAATGGGAGAAAAATATGCTCGTGCTTGTGGGGAAAATGAAGCCGTAGCAATGGCAATATTTGAACATTATTTGCCTAGAGGTGCTGGAGATATTTTACCGGAAAGTATTAGCGGTCAAGTTGTGAGTTTGGCAGATAAACTTGATACTTTGGTAAGTATTTTTGGATTGGGAATGTTACCTACAGGTTCCTCAGACCCCTTCGCTTTACGTCGGGCAGCAAATGCGGTGGTAAATATTACTTGGTCAGCCGAATTACCAATAAATTTACATCAGTTATTAGCACAAATTTCTGTAGATTTTACGAAATTTTATCCCGAAGCAGAATCAGAATTATTGCCCCAATTATATGACTTCTTTTTGCAGCGAATTAAAACAATTTTACAAGAGGAAAAAAATATTGATTACGATCTGGTAAATGCGGTGTTAGGCAATAATGATTCGGAATATACTGAACGAGCATTAAAAGATTTATTAGATGTACGGAACCGTGCAATTTTCTTACAAAATATTCGGCAAAATGGTCTGCTTGACCAAATCTATGAAACTGTAAACCGTTCAACTCGTTTGGCAGCTCAAGGTGAGTTGGATAAAATACAACTTGCACCTAAAAAAAATGTAGATTTAAACTTGTTTAAAAGTGAATCAGAATTAGCATTTTATAATGCTTTAGTTGATTTAGTACCTCAAACAAAAATATCTCAAAAAACCAGAAATTATCAACAATTAGTAGATGGTTTGGCAAAAATTGCCCCAACTGTAAGTAATTTCTTTGATGGGCCGGAAAGTGTTTTAGTAATGGACCCAGACCCGAAAATTAAACAGAATCGATTAAATTTGTTAGGGTTACTCCGCAATAATGCACGAGTATTGGCAGACTTTGGAGAAATAGTTAAAAGTTAGGAACATACGGATAGAATTTTTTGTGACGTAGGTGAATTATTCCTAGGTTTATCTTTATCCCTTATAAGTTTTATACCCCACCGTCACCCGCGGTGCAAATGCGGTTGATGGAGTGAGAATTCCCATCGACCCCATTCTCCTGACTCCTTCTTCAAAGTTCATAATTTTAGGGTGCGCTATTATGGCTAAAATATATGCTATCAAAGGTATTTAATAATGCGTCGCATGACACCATGTTAGATGCGTAGGTTTAGTACTATCAAAGGTATTTAATAATGCGTCGCATGACACCATGTTAGATGCGTAGGTTTAGTACTATCAAAGGTATTTAATAATGCGTCGCATGACACCATGTTAGATGCGTAGGTTTAGTACTATTAGTTAAGAAAATACTAAATTTAGTTAAGGAAATACTAATTAGGTGTCTTACATTTCATTAATGCACTCTACTCGACTGACATAGCTAGTGTCTAATTGCAAAAATTAGTAATATTAACTAATTAGTTGCGTTACATTTCATTAACGTACCCTACTGTTATAGACTAATTAAGCAATAATTTGGGACAATTATTTTGATTTTTTTTGCCAGGAAATGCCTCTATAGTTGCCCCTATAAATAGTGCTTTTGTTGAAATTATGAAAGTTAAAATTGTCAGTTTTTAATAAACATCTCTAATCATAAAAAATAAAATAAATTATCACATAGAAATTATCAATTATTTCCCCCTACTCACTACCCCCTACTCCCTCTTTTCTGGAGATATCTAACGATGAGAAAAGTCATCCCAACAAAAGCTTTTTAGCCCACTCTGCTGTAAAATCAAAATAACTATCATTTGGTAATTTGTAAATTTACCAAAATATCTACCAAAAAATATTTATTATGCCAAAAACTCATATTATTGGTCTAGGAAAATCAGGTATTGCTGCTGCGCGACTGCTCAAGAAAAATGGTTGGGAAGTGGAACTGAGCGATCGCAACACATCCGACTCTCTTGAACAACAACAACAAAATTTAACTCAAGAAGGTATTACTGTTAAGTTAGGTTATTCGTTTGAACCGGAAACATCTTTAGATTTAGTCGTTGTTAGTCCCGGTGTACCTTGGGATATACCCCCACTCCAACGTGCCAGAGAAAGTGGAATTGAAACTATTGGAGAAATGGAACTAGCATGGCGATATCTCAAATCTTCCCCTTGGGTAGGGATAACTGGTACTAATGGCAAAACTACTACTACTTCTTTAGTTGCTGCAATTTTTAAGACCGCAGGATTGAATGCTCCTGCCTGTGGTAACATTGGCTATGCTGCCTGTGAATTAGCTTTATTAGAAACTCCACCAGATTGGGTAATTGCAGAAATTAGCAGCTATCAAATAGAATCATCTAGTACCCTTACACCTCAAATTGGTGTTTGGACTACTTTAACCCCCGATCATCTGAGTCGCCACTATACAATAGAAAATTATTTTAATATCAAAGCAGCTTTATTAAATCGCTCTAAAACACAAGTTTTAAATAGTGACGACTCGTATATACGTCAAAATGCAACTAATCTTGGAGATAATGCCCACTGGACAAGTATCAAAGGTAAAGCTAACTTAGTGGGAGATATTGCCAAAGGAATTTACATTGAGGATGGGTGGGTAGTAGCGCGAGGGGAAAAAACAGTTTCTGTGGAGTCCCTGCGAATGTTGGGAAATCATAATCAGCAGAATTTATTGATGGCAGTGGCAGTAGCGAAATTGGCAGGAATAGAAAAAGAGGCGATCGCTGAAGCAGTGAAAACATTTCCTGGTGTACCTCATCGCTTAGAATATATTTGTACTTGGAATGGAGTAGATTTTCTCAATGATAGTAAAGCAACAAATTATGATGCAGCAGCAGTTGGTTTAAGTGCTGTACCTGAACCTGTGTTATTAATTGCTGGTGGTGAAGCTAAAGAAGGTAATGATAATGATTGGTTGCGACGAATTAAGGAAAAAGTTGCTGCTGTTTTATTAATAGGTGATGCCGCTGAAACTTTTGCCAAGAGACTACAAAAAATTAACTTTCATAATTATGAAATAGTAGGAGAAATGGAGCGAGCAGTAATTAGAGGTGCAGCATTGGCGAAAAAATATGATGCAAAAGTTGTATTATTATCTCCTGCTTGTGCAAGTTTCGACCAGTATCAAAATTTTGAACAACGAGGAGAACATTTTCGGGAGTTGTGTTTAAAACTTATTAGTGAAGGAAGAAGAAAGAGATAAGAAAAATAAAAATTGTGGGTCTTAGGTTTAGGGTTGTAAAAATTAATAGTTACCTATTCTTAAAAGAAAAGGATTGACCAAAAGAATTTGTTAGATTTATTTTTTCTTTAACTCAGAGACTTCCACTTTAATTATTCAGTGAGGGAGGGAAAATTTAATATTGAATTAAACACAAAAAAAGGAGAGATAACTATGTCAGGTTTAACAGTTAAAGATTTAAAAAAGTTACAAGTAGACTATCCAGATTATCGGATGGAATTAGTAAGTGGAGAAATTATTGTTATGAGTCCTTCTGGTTTAGAATCAGATGAAGTAGCAGCAGAAATAGTTGCTCAGTTACGAAACTGGGTAAGACCTCGAAAGTTAGGTAGAGTTATTGCTTCTAGTGGAGGTTTTCGCTTACCAAATGCAGATGGAGATATCCGGGCACCAGATGCTTCTTTTATTAGTGCAGAAAAATTACCTCGTCCTACAGAAGATTATGCAGAATTAGTTCCCGAACTAATTTTTGAAGTGAAATCTAAGAACGATAAGTTACCACAATTGCGTGAGAAAATACAAGATTTTCTAGAGTTAGGAACTATTGTCGGTGTATTAGTAAATCCCCGCAATCGGACAATGGAAGTTTATCGGTTTATGAGAGAAAAAATTGTCCTCAGAGATGGAGATGTTTTAGAAGTAGCAGAAATATTACCTGGATGGAAATTACCCGTAGCAGAAGTGTGGGCACCAGAGTTTGAATAGAAATTTAACTAGGAGGGAAAAATTATATCATATAGACATCTCCTCCACGCATAGTGAGTAGGGAATAGGGAGCAAGGAGCAGGGATAAAGAATTGATGAATAAGAGTGGGATAATTGATTTTATTTTTGATGATTAGAGATGTCTAATAATAGAAATTAATTGCGGCATAATTGAGAAAGACTGAAAAAATTAGCTTCAGCACAACAGCAGAAAGTTTTAGATTTTCTGATTCTTTACTATACTAAAAAACATACAGATACAGGGAAAATTTCATGGAAGGAAAACAACTATCTTTATTTCCTAATTTAGAGAATCAAAACGATAAAAATTATCATAAAAAAGCAAAACTAGAACGTTATGAAAAAATCCAATATGAATTAAATAATAATGACAGCGACCCATATAAAAAAATCATTAAAACTGAAGACAAACCCATCTTGAAATCTGACTATAAATTTATCGATTTGTTCTGCGGTACTGGAGGCATGACACAAGGTTTAGTTCAAGCAGGATTTCAACCAATAGCAAGTGTTGAAGAAAATTCAATAGCATCAGCAACCCATAGAAAAAATTTTCCTACATCTCATCATTTTTCTGGGGATATCAAAGAATTTAATTCTACAGAATGGCTCAATCAAATTGGTTTGCCAGAAATACATTTAGTAGTAGGAGGTCCTCCATGTCAGGGTTTTTCAGTTGCCGGAAAACGTAATCCTGATGACCCTATAAATAATTTATTTCGAGAGTTTGTGAGAGTAGTTAATTAAATTCGTCCTTGGTATATTGTTATGGAAAATGTGCCTGGAATTATTACTATGAAAAAAGGTGGTGTTCAAAAAGAAATTTGTCAAACATTTATCGATATTGGTTATTCTAATGTATCTGTAGCAATTCTAGAATCTGCTGCTTATGGAATTTCGCAAATTCGCCCTAGAACTATTTTTATTGCCAATAAATTTGGCATGATAAATCCTTATCCAAAACCTCAACTATTACCCCATCAATATAAACCAATTGAATCAGCAATTTCTGACCTTCCAGAATTAACTCCTATTCCAGAAATTAATCATCAGTGGACTCGACATTCACAAGAATATATGGAAAGACTTGCTAAAGTGCCTCCTGGTGGTTCTTTATATAAGACTTATGCTGATGCTTTTAAGCGACAATATCTGGGTAAACCAAGTATGACTATTAAAGAAAATCATGGTGGTACTCATATTCATCCTTACCTTAATCGGGTAATTTCAGCAAGAGAAATGGCAAGATTACAAAGTTTTCCTGACTCTTTTATTTTTGAGGGTTCTATGAAAAAAGCCATGTGGCAAATTGGTAATGCTGTACCTCCTCGTTTAGCAGAATGTATAGGTTATGCGTTGATTCCTTTTTTAAATAAAATTGCTGATGAAAGGAAGAAGAAAGAAGGAAGAAGGAAGAAGGAAGAAGGAAGAAGGAAGAAGTAATTGATAATTTATAGGTGATAATTGATTGTATTTTTGATTTTTGGAGATATCTAATAGTTAATTATCCTGCTTAAACTCAGTTAGTTTTTGATTAAGAGTATTTCGCCAAATCTCAAAGTTATACCAACCACATCCGATACATCCAGTCTCAGCATCTTTTCCAACTTGAGGTACATTACCAATGGATAATTGATAATTGATAATTGATAATGAAAGAGTTTTTTAAATCCCTAATTTTATCTCCCTATTTCTACCTAACTCTAAACCTGCTATAATTATCCATGTTCCATTATCAATTATCAATTAATGAACAGTTTTAATACAAAATTCACAGCTTCTTGATTTTAAAAGATTATGATTACCTGCACTATCTTTTTTAAGCAATTGAAATTTTTGTTTAATCTCAGTTTCACTCATATTTAAGTTATGAGTTTCTTCAACATTTCCCCATCTTTCCATTGGAAAGCGATGGTCAATAATAATTTCATGTCGCGGTCGTTGTCTTTGTTCAATCACATCTACATAGAAATAGACAGATAATATTTTTTCAACTAATTCTGAGGGAATATTAGCAGGAGCATTTGCTGCTTTAATTTTTCCTGTCCAACAATCCCATGTTGTTTGTTTTTAACAAGTCTTGCAGAACTTTCTTTCTGTTTTAATTTCTAAACCAGGGCGACTTTTTGTACCTCTTTGTAATCCTTGAGTACCACCTCCACCTGCATATTGTTCTGATGCTATGTTTTTACCCTCACAACTACGACAATGCCATTCTCTATCTGATAAAAGATTAAATACTTTTAATTGAGTAGAGTTTTTTCTAAATGTAGATTTTAACTTTTCTACTAAGTCTTGATTATTCACTCTATATTATTAGCTTATGCCTCTAAATTATCAAGAAGTTCAGATACACTAATACCCATTCCCGCAGCTAAACTAACAAGAGCAGTTAGAGAAGGATTTCTCACACCACGTTCTAGTCCAGATATATAGGTACGATCTAAATTAGATCGAAATCCAAGCTCTTCTTGAGAAATTCCTAATTTCATCCGACGTTGTTTAATCAAACTACCAAGGGCAGTCAGAATCTTACTTTTCGACTTATCCATAACCCTATATTTTGACCCTAGATTTTGATAATTTGTGGATTATTAGTCTACGGACTATGTGTCACATAAAAAATCTGTTAAGATGTAAAAAAAATCGTTCAAATTAAGAGAAAAATAGACAAATGACTCAAGCAATTAGTTACGAACAAATAATTTTAGAAAAGGTGAAAAAATTAACTCTTCAACAACAGCAATAAGTTTTAGATTTTATTAAATTTTTGCATATTAAAAACCAAAATATAGAAATTCCTACCCCTGAAAAAAAACCGATATCTGCTTATGAAGCTGCTAAACAATGGGTTGGTTGTGTTGATAGTGGCATTGGGGATTTATCTTATAATAAAAAGTACCTAGAGAGACCTTCAGCTAAATGAAATTTAAAGTAATTTGTTGAAGAAGGAAGAAGGAAGAAGGAAGAAGCAAAAAGTGGATGGGGAATCAAAATCTAACCAATTGTAAACACCGTGTAGACATTGGGGTATTAAACCCAAAAGAAAAAGATAACATTGGTAATTTTAATCTCGAAAATCTGCTAAAATCTAAAAAAATCTATTAAATGTAGTAGGAAAATAAACAAATGACTCAAGCAATTAGTTACGAACAAATAATTTTAGAAAACGTGAAAAATTTAACTCTTCAACAACAGCAGGAAGTTTTAGATTTTATTGCATTTTTAAAGTTTAAAGGGCAAAAACAGGAGATTTCAGAAAAAGAGGAAAAAGTTATTTCAATGTTGGAAGCGGCCAAAGAATTTGTTGGCTGTTTGGAAAGTGGAGTAGGCGGTCTATCTTTGAAAAAACTAAAGTAGAGAATATAAGGTAATTATGAGAAGAAAAGTTATTTTAGATATAGGAGTTTTGACAGAAGTAATTGATGTAATTATTCATTATGAGTTATAAATATTTTATTCATTATGAGTTATAAATATTTTATTCATTTATTTGGGTACTATCCCTGAAAAAAAACGTGCTATTAGACCTATTACTATTAACAACTTTAGGATTTCTTGGCAGTTTCGGTCACTGGGTTGGAATGTGCGGACCATTGACTGCAACTTTCTCTCTTTCTACGCGATCGCAGAACGGAACGGATGTTCGATCGCGGAGTGGAACAGATGTTCGACCGCCAACTCCTCCTAACAAATGGCATCAATTTCAATTTCATACCCTGCTTAACCTCGGCCGCCTCTGTAGCTATACCTTAACTGGTGCTGGTATTGGTGCATTAGGTTCCGTATTAGTAGCAAGTGGTCATTTAGCTGGCATCGACAGTGACTTGCGACGGTGGTTAGCAATACTCACAGGTTTAATGCTAATTTGGTTTGGTCTGGCAAAAGTGCAACCACAACTATTACCCAAACTACCAATATTCCACCCCTTGAAAAAAAACAACCTACATAACCGTCTCAGTACAGTCATGGTTAATCTTTCCATGGAAAACAAATGGTGGACTCCCGCTTTTCTGGGTTTAGTCTGGGGTTTGATGCCATGTGGTTTTCTCTATGCTGCTCAAATTAAAGCCGCAGAAACTAGCAATATCTGGTTAGGTGGAGCGACTATGTTTGCATTTGGGTTGGGAACATTACCCTCAATGTTAGGGGTAGGAATGTTGACATCTTTTTTGACTGCAGACAAACGTAGTCAACTATTTGAGATGGCAGGATGGGTGAGTATCTTTACTGGCATCATGGTAGTCATGCGAAATGGTGAGATGGTTGACTACAGTGGTTCTGCTGCAATATTATGTTTAATAATAGCATTGGTAGCGCGACCTCTAAGTCGGTTTTGGAGTCAACCTCTACGTTATCGACGAGTAATAGGAATGGGAGCATTTGTTTTGTCGGTGGCACATACAGGAAAAATGTTAGACCACAGTTTAAATTGGAATATGCAGGCAGTATCGTTTATGTTGCCTCTGCATCAGGTAGGAATATGGGCAGGTATTTTTGGTTTGGGGTTAATGTTACCGCTAGCACTGACGAGTTTTGATGGAGCAGTGAAATATTTTGGTAAGTGGTGGCGAAGGATACATTTGTTGAGTGTTCCGGCATTTTTGTTATGTGGAGTTCATGTGGTGGCGGTGGGTTCCCATTATTTGGGTGCGTTGGAATGGAGTTTGGGAAATCAGTTGCGTACTATTTTTTTTGGCATGACAATATTAGTTGTTTTGATTATACGTTCCCATCAGTTTTGGTCTTTATTTTCTATAGACAAATATTATGTACCACCACTGGAACAAGTTAAAATTCAAAAGCAAGTGCTTGAAGAAGGCAGAAGGCAGAAGGCAGAAGGCAGAAGGCAGAAGGTCTAATTGCTTATGGATAGTTTTCGACGCGCCACTCCGTGTCTACAAACCCCAAACAATTTTAAGTACCCTCATTGACGGTGAGGTATTACAGGATATTTCGGGCAAATGATTTACAGGGTAAATGCTGAAAATATTGTAGTGCAGGCATCTTGCCCGCGATGAGTCTACCTCATAGAGTCGCAAAGTGCTGTAAACCCACCACTGATATCAAATTCGGTTGAATACTTATTATATATTTGGGGGAGTAGGGGAGTAGGGGAGATTGAAGTGTGGATAGAATTATAAACATATACTGTATAACCGGATTCTATATGAAAAGATAATTCTGAGGTAATCTGAGAACTTCAAACAAGCTAAATATAGCCAAAAATACTATTTGATAATAAATTTCGGAGAAGGTAAAAAAATGTTTTTCTTGTTAAAAATTAGTCTGAATATTTCTTTACTAATTTTGATTTCTTCTTTTGGTAGAGAAATTACAAAACTTAGCGACTATCTTTCGCAAAAATTTATTTTTAGTAATCAAAAAAAATATGATTTAGAGCATATATATTTATCTAAATACAGTCAAAAAATAAATGACTTCCAGTTTGCTTCAGCAAAAAATAAAGATTCTATTTTAGAGTCTCAAAAACTGACCAAACCAGTTCATTCCTTTTTCAAATTTCAAGCTCATAATGTTGAAGTTTCTGAAGATGTGGCTTGTACTTTTCACATTACTCCCAATCATAATCCAAAGGTAGGCAAATCTTCTTTAGCCTGGTTTGCTTTAACTCGTAAAGGTGGAAAAAATGTTCCTTTTAGTGAATGTGATTGTCAGTTAAATGTTTATTCTCAACCTCGTAATGCTGAAAGTAAACCGATAATGAATCCAGAATTAAAAGGTATTGATACTGAGCAATATCAAGAGATACCAGGAGCAGAAATTACTTTTCCCAAAGCTGGTGTTTATGATTTAGAAATTATTGGGAGTGCCAAAGATGGAAAAAGTTTTAAACCTTTTAAATTTAATTATTCCGTGACTGTTACTGGTGGGTGATATAGCGCTACGCGCAAGTCAGAAGTTAGAAGTCAGAAGTTAGAAGTTAGAAGTAATCCCTGGCGATCGCCTAATTTCTTCGAGAACCCAAATGGGTTCTATAGATAACAATAAAAATCATATAGACTGCTTTAAAAATTATTCTATGTTAGAAGCAGCTCTAGAAGAATTAGTAAATGAACAACAACATGAAATTTATGGAGATTTTGGTAGTTTAATTGAGCAGTGTGGATTTATTTGTAGTGATTTTGAAAATGCTGTTTCTCATTGTATAAATATAGCTGAAAATCGCAAAGGTCATTCCTTCTTTTTAATTGATCCTTTTCGATGGAGTCATGTATCCATGAGTAGTATCAGGCGCATAAATACTCTCAAGGGTTCAGAAATTCTCTATACCTATATGATTAGAGATTTAAAAAGATTTGTTATTGGCAAAAATGGTATTGATACAGTCAATTTTAATAAAATTCTAGAAGCAAGTGGGTATTATGAATCAGAAAATTTAAAACTATTTGATAGAGTTAGTGGGCAACGCTATTTAAGGAATGAGTCTCTCAGATTATTTAGAGATAAAGGAAACACTAAACATATACATACATTTTCTCTAATACCTAAAGGTTATATAGATGTCTTATATTATTTAATGCATTTTTATCAGAATATAACTGCCTTACAAGTAATGAAAGAAACTTTGTGGAAGTACAATAATTTACACCATTTATTTGAGTTTAAGGTTTATGGTTTTGGATTAAAAACTATTGACTATTATGAGCAACAGCCAAAATTAGATTTTTGCATAGAAAGTTCTCTAGAAAACCACGAATCTTGTATAAATCTTTTAGAAAAAGACTTAGGTCAGAATATTAGAAATGGTTACGAAGCAACTTTCGGACAAATCTGCAATGATTATATGGAGAAACATCATGCAACCAAAGATAACTTTGAATACTTATTAATAAACAGATTATTACAATATAAAGAAATAGAAATTATCATAAAAGATCAAATAGTAAGAGAAAAATATGTACAAAATTTGCAAAAAAAAGATATAATTAGATGTACAGGGAATAAATAACTTTATTTTAATTTTAAATATTAGCTTAGGTACAAATTAAAAGACTGCAAATGCCAAAATACATGATACAAATTATTTGGGAGTACTGGCAATGTCTATTATTAAAGGCTCAGAAAAAATTGTTAATCCCCTTCAAGAAAGTGCCCTCAAAAAGAAAGGATTATGTAATTATGTAATTAATATAGCATCTGGTTGTCTTCATGGATGTACATTTTGTTATGTACCTTCAACTCCGGCAATTCGGACAAAACAAAAGGAATTACAAGAAAAAGGAATTAGTAATCCTCAGATGGATTGGGGAAAATATTTATTAGTTCGAGAAAATATACCTCAGAAATTAGAAGAAAAATTAAATCGTAAAAAAAAATGGCGCGAAACACCAGAAGGAAAAGGAGTAGTTTTATTATGTTCTGGAACCAACCCATATCAAAATTATCAAACAGCAAAAATTACTCGTCAAACTGTCGAAATATTATCTAAAAATGAGAAAAGAGTAAGAATTTTAACTCGTAGTCCTTTATGGGTAAATGATTTAGATATTCTTAATCAGCCTAATATTACAGTTGGCATGAGTTTACCATTTTTTAATGATGAACTTAGTCTCAAAATTGAACCAAAATCACCCCCACCTTCTAAACGTTATGAAGCCTTACAAAAAGGTCATCAAGCTGGATGTAGATTGTATGTAGCTATGGCTCCCACTCCTCCGATAATGACATTAGATGATTTTAAAATAAATTTAGAACAAATTATGAAAATTGAGCCAGAAGTAATATTTTGGGAATCTATTAATGTTCGTGGAAGTAATGGTAAACGTATGATAGTGGCAGGTTTAGAATTTGCTAGTTAAATTATGACTAAAAAATCGTGGGCAGAAAATTTTATTAAACAATGGGAAGAGGTGGAAGAAGCAGCTAAAAGTATTGGATGTTTAGATAAGCTTCATATTTGGCCAGACCCAGAATTAAAAGGTTATGTAGCAGCAGAAAAATTAAATCGTTGGTTATATCTGCCGACAATAGAAAAATGGTAGGATTCAATAATTGATAATTGATAATTGATAATTACCTCTCCCTAAAACGGATTGGAT
>NZ_RCBY01000161.1 GCF_003838195.1 Okeania hirsuta | reverse complement strand
CTGACTCCTGAGGACTCCGTAGTTATTTATTTATCACTGTTCAACCGGACATGATATAAGCTCTATTTGGGGGTTTTGGAGGCAACTGGGGAGATAGCTACTGCTATGGTAAGTACCAACGTGAAGCGTGATGATGAAGCTTTTTCTGAGCTACTAGATGGTATAGAAGGAGAAATAGCTCAAGTATCAGGAGACGGGGTATACGACAAGTATAAGTCTGATCAAAAGGCTAGTCAAAGAGGAGCAAAAATCACGATTCCTCCACGAAAAAATGCCGTGATTGGGCAACATGGCAACTGTAAAGCTCCACCCCATCCCAGAGATGAGAACCTCAGACGCATTCGTCAAATAGGACTAAAGAAATGGAAGCATGAAAGTGGTTACCACCGACGCTCCTGATCCGAGACCACAATGTTTCGGCTCAAAGTGATGTTCGCAGGTAAATTACGACGACGGAAATTTAACAATCAAGCAGTGGAGTTATTGATACAATGTGCCCTCCTCAACCGTATAATTACCGTATAATTAAAGATTGTAAGCCAGAAAGTTACAAAGTACAATTCTAGTTCATTCCTCTACAGGGGTGATTTTTGTGATCGCCACCTTCATGCAACAAAGCCTATTTTCTGGTATAATTTTACTTCTCAATTTACTTTCACCCATTTCTATAACCACTCAACACTTATGTTGTAAAGAAAAATTATCGTTTTGTTAGATTTCTTTAAACCATGAAGTAACTCGAATATAAAAATGACCCTGATTTTGCTCTCTGTGTCTCATTACCTTCAGCACTATTTATAATATTAAGTAAGTAAGAATAAATGACGTAAGAAAGCAAAAAAATAACTCAGACAACTACAATTTTTAGAAAAGCCTAAAAAAATCAAAACAAATTAAGAAAAAAATATGTTTAATGCCACTGAAATATTAATTAATTCATTTGTCGAAAAAATTAAAGATGGCTACCGTCGTACTTACGGCGGTCATAAATCTAACTACGAAGAAATTATTGGTTGGGCAGGAAATATGGCACTAGAAAATATTGCCAATAGCGATGCCCTTTACCATAATGTAGAGCATACAATTCTGGTGACTCTTGTAGGCCAAGAAATTCTACGGGGAAAACATATTCGAGAAGGAGGAGTTGCCTGCGAAGATTGGTTACATTATATTATTTCCTTAGTTTGCCATGACATCGGATATGTAAAAGGAGTTTGTCGGGCAGACAAAAAAGGATGGTACGCTACGGGTAGGGATGATGAAATGGTTAATTTGCCATTAGGTTGTACGGATGCTAGTTTAACTCCTTATCATGTGGATCGGGCAAAATTATTTATTAATGAACGATTTGGCGGTCATAAACTAATTGATGTGGGAATAATTAAACATAATATTGAGTTAACACGCTTTCCTGTTCCGAAAGAATCAGATCATCAAGATACTGTTAATCATCCTGGTTTAGTACGAGCGGCAGATTTAATTGGCCAGTTAAGTGACCCCCGCTACCTCAATAAAATTTGTTCTTTATATTATGAATTTGAGGAAATGGGTTTCAATGAAAAAGTAGGGTATAAAAATCCTAGCGATCTGCGCGATAATTATCCGCAATTTTTTTGGCAAGGAGTTCTTCCTTATATAAAAAATGCTCTGAAATATTTGTCACTAACACAGCAAGGTAAGCAAATTATTGCTAACCTTTACTCCAATGTATTTGTAATAGAGCATGATTCTTCTATGAAGGTTGCTGTTTAGAAATTAGGGAGCAGAAAGAAGAAGGAAGAAGGAAGAAGGAAGGAGGAAGAAGGCGTTTAGTTATCTACTAGAGAAGGAAGGACAGAAGCAGCGAAAAATCTAGCATTGTCTGAGTTTTAAGCTTTTGATATGCCCGCGCCTTTTCCTTAAACTGCTATAAAATTTTGTTGAGATAGGCAACAAGAAACAGAAAATATCTCTAATACCATTTCTCAAAAACTTTTCTACATTTTCATGAGTAGGGGACCCACCCCTCGCCCCTCCCCCTCCCAGGAGGGGAAGTGGGTGAGTGGGGTAGAAGTAAACACAAGAATAATTAACATTAACTTGGCTAAAATTAGCAAAAAAGTGATTCGGCTATTTTTAATTACTTAAGAACTGAAGTTTGACCTAAGTATAGCGTTACTTTTGGGAATTGGTATAATGCCAAATTCAGTTATTATTGGCTAATTACTTAAATCCTAAAAACCTTTACCTCTAAAGGTTTAAATTTTTTAATTATTATTTTATACCAGATCATGGATTTAGATAATGTTGCAAATTTTCACAGACAAAAATTTCAGGTGAATATTTCCAATAATCAGTTTGAAGTAATTTGTAACAGGCTAAAATTATATACAAAACTGAGATTTGATAAATGTTGAAGCTGTCTAAGCTATTACCAATTACTAATTACCAATTACTAACTTTATGAATGTCAAATTTTCACCTATTCAACAATTTCTAATTACATGGTTATTATTATTAGTAGCAGGATGGTTGACAATCGGGGCAATTAGTTATGTAGGTGAAATAGTTAGTATTCTAATTACAGCAGGATTAGTGGCATTTTTGTTAAACTATCCAGTATCTAAACTACAAAAAATTTTGCCCCGAAGTTTGGCAGCAGGTTTAGTATATTTAACGGCTGCTTTAATAATATTAGTTATCGGCCTAACTATTGTTCCACCAGTTCTTAACCAAGCTCGACAATTGTGGTTGAAATTTCCAGACTTATTAGAATCGGCCAGATGGCAATTAACAGAATTTCAAACCTGGAGTGAAAATAATAACTTACCCTTTGATTTCGGGATTTTACAACAGCAACTATCAGCAAAAGCTCAAGAAGAAATACAGGCGATCGCTACTACCAGTTTTGGTTTAGTCTTAGGCACAGTTAACTGGTTTTTCGACTTAATTTTAATTTTAGTAATCTCCTTTTATATGCTCTTAGATGGAGAAAGAGTTTGGAATAATCTGACAAGTATTATTGCTCCAAAAGTACGAGATGTATTTACAAAATCCCTAGAAGTTAATCTTCAAAGTTTTATCTCTGGGCAGTTGCTATTAGGGTTATTTATGGCAACTACTTTATCTTTTGCTTTTTGGTTTCTTGGTGTTCCCTATTTTCTACTATTTGCAGTCTTTATCGGGGTAATGGAATTAATTCCATTTATTGGCGCAACTTTGGGCATTGGCACTGTAGGCAGTATAGTAACATTTATTAATTGGTGGTTAGCTTTAAAAGTCTTAATCGTGGCGATCGCTCTCCAACAAATTAAAGATAATATAGTTGCCCCTAGAGTCATGGGTAATTTAACCGGACTTAGCCCAGTAATTATTTTTGCAGCGTTACTATTAGGTGGTAAAATAGGAGGGCTTTTGGGAGTAATATTAGCAATTCCGCTCACTGGAGTTTTAAAAAGTATTGTGGAAGTGGTTCTAAATCCAAAATTACCACCCCAAACAGGCTCTTTCTTTTATAATCCTATGGATGAAGAAAATGAAGTATCAGAAATAGAAATAAAACAATTAAATCAACAAGTTTCTCCCTAACTTATTACGCCTTATTTCTTCCTTTTTATCTCCTTCCTTATCCCTAAATTATTCCTTCTTTCTAACTTTTTAGGCTCGTAGTAGGGCTTTAGCCTTATTATACTTATAATCAATAATCATTCCAGTTAAGATTGAGGCACTTAACCTTGACATAATCCTTAAAAATCAGGGATTTATCCGTCTCATTTTTATTTTAAACTACTATAAGTATTAGGGCTAAAGCCCAACTAAGAACAAAAACCTTATTATTAGTAATTATCCGATAGGGTAACTCCCCTGGAGGGGACAAGCGATATTATTTTCTTACTTATTCCTTCTTACTTATTACTTCTTACTTCTTAAATATGAAATGGTGGAAAAATCTTAAAAAAAATCCTTTAGCAAGATTTGGTGCATTATTACTATTAATTTTTTATCTGGTAGTAATTGCTGCTGACTTTATTGCTCCATACGACCCCTACACATCTCAACCCAATGGTTCCCTACTACCACCTACTCAAATTTACTGGCAAAACCAAGCAGGTGAGTTTATTGGACCCCACGTTTATCCCACAACTCAAGGACCAGTAGATTTAGAAACTGGACTCCGCGAGTTAAACGTAGACTTGAGTAAACCATCTCTTCTGAATTTATTTGTCAAAGGAACACCCTATAAACTCTTGGGTATTTTGCCTTTG
This sequence comes from Okeania hirsuta, assembly GCF_003838195.1. Lineage (GTDB taxonomy): Bacteria > Cyanobacteriota > Cyanobacteriia > Cyanobacteriales > Microcoleaceae > Okeania > Okeania hirsuta. Next base: position 14,086 of record NZ_RCBY01000161.1, on the reverse strand, counting down.
GATCGACATTTATTCGGAACCACAGGTGAAGGGAAATTTAACTTATTAGGTACTGACGAACAAGCGCGAGACCAATTTAGCCGTTTACTTTTTGGTGGTAGGATTAGTTTATTTATTGGTTTAGTAGGAATTACTATCTACTTTCCCCTGGGAATGATTATTGGTGGAATTTCTGGTTACTTTGGTGGTTGGATAGATAGTATTTTGATGCGTTTCGCTGAAGTATTAATGACAATTCCAGGTATTTATTTATTAGTGGCACTTGCTGCTGTATTACCTCCTGGTTTAACCAGTGCTCAAAGATTTCTCTTAATTGTGGTTATTACTTCATTTATTAGTTGGGCAGGGTTAGCTAGGGTCATTCGGGGACAAGTATTATCTATCAAAGAACGAGAATTTGTGCAAGCGGTAAGGGCGATGGGGGCAAATTCTTTTTATATTATTGTGCGTCATGTATTACCCCAAACAGCAACTTATGTAATTATTTCGGCAACTTTAGCTATTCCTAGTTTTATTATCTCAGAATCAGTTTTAAGTTTGATTGGTTTAGGTATTCAACAACCAGACCCCTCCTGGGGAAATATGTTATCTTTGGCCACGAATGCTTCTATTTTAGTGTTACAACCTTGGTTAGTATGGCCTCCAGCATTATTAATTATTCTAACTGTATTAGCTTTTAATTTATTAGGAGATGGGTTGCGAGATGCTCTAGATCCACGAAATTTACAACGCTAATTTACCAATGGATAATTGATAATTAATAATGGATAATTACTTCTGGTTAAAACCGTGAGGGAATTGAATATAAGGAAATATCCTAGAACTTTTTTTCCAAGAGAAAGGGGAGGCTAATAAAGCTGAATAATTAATAATTAGGGTTTGCTGAAAAAGTCTTTGAGTAGGGGTAGGAGTCAGGAGTCGTAGGGGCGATTTCCTCCGGAATGCTGCGCAAACGCGAATTGCCTGTACAGGATAAATGGGAATTTAGAGGAGGTCGTCGGAAAAATTATCCCTTAATTTTTCTTTCCTAGTCAGCCTTTTATGCTAACTTTTTGAACCTTTTCGACCTAAAAGCTTGTACTTTTTCCAGACCTAAAAAGGCACTTATCTTTATCTGTCAATGCTTTTAGATTTAATCAGCAAGCCCTAATTATTCGGTAAAGTTGAAACTTCAAAAAAGAAGAGGAATGAATTTAGACTATGTTGACACTTTTACAAACATCAAACTCTTCAGCTATATACTCACTCCCTTGGCTCGAACAGGGAGGAATTTTAGGGATTGCAATAGTTTTAGGATTCTTTTTATATCTGTTAGTATTCTCGGTTCTAAAGTCTTTCTTTCGCCGTTCAAGCAATGAAATAGGTATTTTAACTATAAATATTTTGCAAACTCCTCTACTGATACTTTTTGTACTAATTGCTCTAAAAGTATTAACTTACAGTTTAAACTTATTAGAACATTTACCTTTAATTCACAGATTATTAACAGCAGGAATTATTGTTGTAACTACTTATTTAATCAATCAGTTATTTACCCAGGTAATTGCTTATTCTCTCAGCAAATATGCAGAAAAAACAGAAGCAGACTGGGATGATGTCTTAATTCCCTTGATTAAAAATACCCTACCAATTTTAGTCTACTTGATAGGAGGTTTTTTATTCCTCCAAACATTAGGAATAGATTTAAGTGGGCTATGGGTGGCATTTGGTGGTATTACATTTGTACTCGGTTTTGCCCTGAAAGATATTTTATCTAACTTTTTTAGTGGTTTGGTATTATTAGTAGATACACCATTTAAATTTGGTGATGTTGTGGCTTTAGAAGATGGCTCAGTCGCTGTAATTAAATCTATTGGAATTAGGCTAACAACTTTATATTTAATTGAAAGTCATTGTGATTTGTTAGTGCCTAACGCTGCTTTACAAAGTCAAAAATTAATTAATTTCAGTCGCCCTAATTCTAGCTATTATTATACAATTATTGTACCAATTAGAGCAGATAGCGACCCCAATCAAGCTATCAAAATTATTGAAGAAGTAATTTTGAGTCATCCAGATACATTAGGAGATATCAAGAAAAAGTTGGTAGCTATAGAAAATTTTTACAGGGTGACAGATCAATTATTAGAAGATGAGGATAATCTCTTATCTAAAAAAGAAGCTGGTCGTCAACGTCTTATCGCAGAGGAAAAAGTTAAAGTTAAGCTAGAAGAAATTAAGCAAGCAATTACAGAGTTAGTTAGTAAAATTAAGTTTATGGAAATCCAGGGATTGGATTCGGGAGAAGTTAGAGAAATTCAAGGTTATTATTTAGATATAGTGAGAATGGTAGGGTTAGAAACAGTATCAGAAAAACAAAAAGGACAAAAGTCATTATATTTGCAAGCATCACAGAATATGGATGAAGATACTTTAATTAATTTGCTGAGAAGTTGGTATCGAAACTGGCAAGATGACCCAGATTTGATTGATATAGATAATGAAGTTTTGGAAAATGAGTGGGAAAGAAAAATAGATTTTTTAACAAAGAAAATGAACAAATTATTACAGCAAATTGTTAATGCTAATCGGGGTTTTTCAGAAACAAAATTGGATGATTATACCGAAGAATTATGGACATGGATAGAAGAGAGATTTCAAACTTATGCTTCCTGGCAGTCTCCAAGAATTTGGATGCAAGATATGTCGGGAGTTGATGTTGGTCTTACTAATACTAATATGGCTGTGAAGTTTTTTGTTGATAATATTAAATTGGAACAATGTCAGCGTGGTAACCGCATCCGCAGTGAGGTTCATGGAGAAATTGTCCGGCGACTGAGACAAGCTTATTTCTATAGATAAATTGTTGTTTTTGGAGATATTTCATCAAAAGTAGATGATGCTAAGTTGGTTTAGTATTGTCTATATTAATGTAGTTTTTTTAGGGTTTCATTCTTTCCAACAATTTTCTAGTTTCGTTGTTTAATTCGCCGATCAACCTCATAAAAAATTACCATTTTTGTTGTTTTGATACCAGAGTATACTATTATGTATGATGTTAGATATGTTTCAACAATTAATAATTAATAATTATTAATTATTATAAAGAATAGGATTGACTAAAAGGATTTTTTTTCTTTTTTGTCCATGAATGGAGAGGCTTTATACCTGAAATTTTTTTCGGTAATTAATTTTGCGTACCTGCTTATCAGTTAATAGTTAATCGTTAATAGTTATTGCAGAATCAATACAACTAATTTTAAACACATTTTTTGTAGAAAAAAAATAATGACTACTACTTTCAAATCTCAGCCTAATTTAGCTACAAAATTAGTCAATGGAATTCTCTCAATTAAACCACTCGCTAATTTTGCTAAAACTCAAGCACGAAAGATGATTATTAAACGTGCAGAAAAAATTGGTGTTCCTTGGCGCAAACAAGCAAAAGAACTCTCCGAACGCAATTGGGATAGAGAATGGGAAATAGTAAATAATCCTAATTTGAGCTATCCAGAATATTACCTTACTTCATTTCATGCTTATGAAAAAGGTAATATGAGTTGGCAAGCAGCTACAGAAGAAGAAGTAGCAGCTTTAGCAGTTCATGCGAATATTTGGCCGGAAGAAGGTATTGGTGGAGATGCTAGACTTCGTAAAAGTTTTCTTGATATTCTAAAAGCAGAAATTTCTACACCAAATGATATTTTAGACTTAGGATGTGGCGCGGGGTTAAATACTTTTCCCCTACAAAAAGTTTTCCCTGAAGCTAAGTTTACAGGGGTAGATTTATCACCTTATTTTTTGGCAGTTGGTTTGTATCGTTCTCAACAACAAAATTTGGATATTAATTGGGTTCATGCTGCTGCGGAAGAAACTGGTTTGCCTGATGCTTCTTTTAATTTAATTTCTATCTCTTTAGTCTGTCACGAACTACCACAAACTGCTACTAGAAAAATATTTCGCGAGGCAAGGCGGTTATTACGTCCAAATGGCAATATTGCAATTATGGATATGAACCCTAAATCAGAAGTTTATGCCACGATGAAACCTTATGTTTTTACTTTGTTGAAGAGTACGGAACCTTATCTGGATGAATATTTCACTTTAGATATTGAAAAAGAATTGATAGATGCTGGTTTTATGACTCCCAAAATAATTTGTAATACTCATCGTCATCGCACAATTATATCATGTCCAGTAGAACAATTATAATAGGGCTTCGTAGTGGGGCTTTAGCTCTTACAATACTTGTATTAGGGCTAAAGTTAAACTACAAACAAACACAAATTTTATTATAACTAAATTATTCGATAGTGTAGCTCCCTCGGAGGGGGCACATAATATTATTTCTAGGGTGAAATAATCGTTGAGATTTTAATTTTTTAATTCAGCTTTGCTGATTAACTTTAAAAACATTTACCCGACGTTGCGCTTACGCGACAACGCGGGATTCCCTAGCATCACTGATAAAGCCTTTCTGCTTCTAACGCACCTGCCTCCGTTGTACCTCGATCGACATTGTATATAGTGGGCAGTTTGGTTATTTTTAGGATATTATCGCTATAATTAGTTTTGTTGCGTCAATATTCTCAACATTACAAAGTTTAAATTTATTTAATGAAATATTGAGATTAATGACCGGAGGGATTGATTAATTTAATAAGTAGGTTAATGTTAAATTAGCAAACAATTTGAATCAAAAAAAATGATTGAGAAAGAAAAAAATCTCCCACGAAATACTTTGAATAACGTAACTGAAAAACAACAAATTAACAATAACTTAACACCTCTGGTAGCTGTGCCTGACGATCGGAGACTAACAAGAGCAGACCCTTTTGAAACTATGAGAGGGTGGAATTATGGTATTCCTGGATGGTATGTAGAACGGTATTGAATAGCGATCGCAACAGAGCAAAGTTGAACTTTCTATTTTTTCTTGTGAAACTGTTGGATCGATAAATTGTTTCCCTATTTTCCTTCTTTCCTTGTTACTTGTTCCTTATTCCTTGTTCCTTAATTAAATTGTTTCCCTATTTTTCCTGGCGTTGCTGAGTGGTAATGATTTTGAGATTAACTTTGGGCGCAAAACATCAGTTTTTCAATTTTACCTTCAGCTAATAGACATCTCCAAGAATCAAAAATCAATATCTATATCCCAAAGAAATTATCAATTCTTTACCCCTACAGCAAAGCTGCCTACTGCCTACTCCCTATGGTTGGAGTAGATGTCTAATTAGGGCTTGCTGATTAAATCTAAAAGCATTGATATATAAAGACAAGTGCCTTTTTGAGGTCGAAAAAAGTGCCTGGTTTTCAGCTCTTCATGCTCAAAAAGTTAGTATTTTAGGCAAAAGTTGGGCAGAGAAATCATTCTGACAATTCTTACTCCTACCTACTCTAAATTCCCCGTTCCTCCTGTCTCCTGTCTCCTGTCTCCTGTCTCCTGTCTCCTGTCTCCTGTCTCCTGTCTCCTGTCTCCTACCCTCACCCATAAGACTTTTTCAGCAAACCCTAATTATCATTACATTTAAGCAACGCCTTTTTCCTTCTTCCTTCTTCCCTCTTCCTTCTTTCACCATGGCGAACCAATCATCGTAAATGCTGCCCAATAATAAGGATGAGATAAATCCCTTCTACCTCCTCTAGCTAACTCCCGTGGTAGAGGTAGATGTTTATTACCATTTCGGAGTATATGACCATCTTGTAAATGCAACTCTCCCCGTAACATTGCTAACTGGGCCTGTCGTAATGCTGCTGCTTTAATTGGTCTGTTAGATAAACTCTGATAAAACTCAGTCATTAAAGCTAATGTACCAGTATCACTAACGTACCAAAGACTTGCCAAAGCAGACTTGACTCCCGCTTGCACTGCTAACCCAGCAAAACCTAACTCAGCCTCTTCATCTCCGACTGCAGTAGTACAAGCACTCAAAACTAATAATTCTACCTGTGCATTATACAAACGTAACTGGCGTAATTCATTTAAGCGTAACTTAGTATCCCAGAATTGAATATAAGAATTGTCAGCACCCCCTGGATGAAATTCTCCATGAGTAGCTAAATGAATAATTTTGAATTTTTCTTTGCTACTTTGCTGCTTTAAATTTTCGAGAGTAAATCCTTGATTCAAAAAAGATTTACCAGGCCAAAGATTATTCACGATGCTTTTAAGTTCTACAGGTACTGCTGGCAGAGGAGTTTGCTCGGTATTACCAGGAAATTCAGATGCTCCCATTGCTAAAACTTGAGAACCATTTAATCCAACATACGTTGTATCAGTTAAAGTAAAACTAGGAATTAATCCCAAACTATATTTTTCGACCAGGAATTGTTGACCATCGTGTAGAGCGGCGATGGGAATAGTTCGCAAACCGCTATCCATCGAAAAAATGATCGTATTAATATTATGATTTGCCAATTCTTCAGCAATTGGTGCAATTAACCATTGATGTAATTTTTGGGCATTTGGTAAATAATTATGAGAATTTAATTGACTGGGAGTCCTAATCTGATTTGTAAATTTTTTGGCAACCTCAATCACTTCATCTCTTGTTTGCCCACTACTTCTGACAATAGGTTTACCGTTTGGCAAAAACAATTGCAGTTCTAAATTATTGGGTTGTGCAGATACATATATAATTGCTGGTCTGATACCAATTTTTTCAACGCTACTAAGAGTATTTCGGATATTTGCTGCTGTGGCAGTTTTTTTAGTAATATTTTTTCCTAAATAACCCGCGAATTCTCTGCCTCTGTTTAACTCTATTTGCCATAGGGAATCAGTTAAACTAACTTGATTGTAATTATCGTTGCGAGAAATTTCGGAAGCAGTGGTAGTCATATTTTCTTCTACGACTATAGTTGGAGTTGGTTTCTGAGAGGACTTACCTTGGACGGGATTTTCTATAGCAACAGTTTGCTCTAAAACTGATGTAATTGAACTGGAATTAGTATCTTCTACAAGAATATTTGTCTCCACATTTTCGACAACAAGTTGAGAGTTATTCGGTTGGTCAAATTCTAATGTAGTTTGATTTTGATTTTGATTTTCCACAACTAATGGGATAATTTGTTCTTCTGAACTACTCATTGAGGATGCAATATTTTCTGTAGGGGCCGCCGTAGGTTCAGAATTATCTAAAATTGGTGAGTTTGATTCGGGGTTTTGAGATACTATCTGTATATCTTGAGCTGTGTTTGAGGGTTCCTCGTTATCTACTTCAGAGGGAATTTGAGTTTGCGACTCCTCTATATTTTTTGGCTTTTCAACTAATTCTGCTTGAGTTTCGGTAACGATCGAAGTTTGATTTCCCTCATAATTACTAGATTCTGTTGATTCTAGTTGAGTGACATTTTGAGGAGTTGATTCTTCTGAGTGAGGTTGATTTTCTTGATTTTCTGATTCCGTTGTGGTTTCACTAGAATCAGAATTTTGTGGTTGAGAGTTTTCTACTTCTTTGAGTTCAAAACTACTAGTTAGAGAGCGATCGGGTGAAATTGTTAATTTTCCATCTGTTATTGCTCCTACAGAACCATTAATTGTAGCATCTCCGACGATAAAAGGTGTATTTCCGGTGCTAATAGCAATATTTCCCCCCACTATCTCTCCTGCGGTAGAAATACTAGCAATATTCTGATTTTTGTCTAAAAAAGTACCTGTTATCCTGAGAGTATCACCTGTAGTAATTTCGACATTGCCTCCACTATTTCCCCCTTCTGCTTGTATAGATATGACCTCAATACCGTTTTCCGCATTCAGTTGAACTTCTCCTGCATTTCCTAGTGTAGCGCTAGAATTTATTCTACCTATAGTTATGCGATCGCCTGCTTGTAGATTAATATTTCCTCCTGCTGTTGTTCCTGTGGTGGTTAATTTTCCTGTTTCGATAGAACCACTACTAGTAATATCAATATTACCAATACTGTTATCTGATGTATTTGCCGTCACATCTCCAGTCTTAACATTGCCTTGAATGCTGGTAATAGTAATACCTGTGGATGTGGAAATATTGCCAGTGGAAATGTCACTACTAGCATTTATAGTAATTTGAGCATTATCTACCCCAGTTATTGTACCTGTACCTGTAATTTTTTCTGCTTGAATAGTTGTGGGATCATTGAATACAACTCCATTTGTATTGCTGTTTTCTGTAGAAGCAATAGTAATATTGCCAGAGTTTTCCGATTTTCCGATAGTAACAGACTCAAAACCATTTGCCAAAGTTGCTAAATCTCCTGTTGTCAGGTGTAGGGGCAAATTGCCGTCTGTCCCTTGTATATTTTCAAATCCTCCCAGAGTAATATTTTGATTTTCTGATGCTGGTTGTAAGATGAGTTTCCCATTGCTACTGACACTGTTTTCTCCACCTAAAAGGTTGATTTCATCTCCAGTAATAGTAATGTTGCCAGTTTCTCGACTACCGCTTGATGTTGATATTCCTCGCAAGTTGAGAGTATTTCCAGCTCTAGTATCAATATTTCCACCACTTTGCGTACCTTCAGCATTAATGCTTTCTGTATCAATATTAGTAGCAGCATTCATAGTGATATTTCCACCCCTAGAGTCTCCACTCGCATCAATTTCTCCAGTCGTAATATTTCCCTGTGCCGTAATATTAATCTCTCCACCATTGCTTTCTACTGTCATATTTGAATTGGCAGTAGATAAGTTATTAGTCATCACAAAACCTTGACTACTGGTAATATTAAGTTCTCCTCCTTCTGTATTAATATTTCCAGTATTTATCGTCGTGCCAGAAATATTAACTGCTGCTCCTTGAGTATTGATAGTATTTTCTGAATGTATTGTCAAAGACCCTAAACCATTTTCGTCACTATCTGCGACAAATGAGATTTCACCTTTTGTCTGAGCAAAACTTAATTGAGTTTCAGATAAATTGTTGACAGTAATATTATCAGACGCTTGAAAAGTAATATTTGTACTATCTGATATGCTTTCTATTGATGATTTTGATATCTGAGATCCTGCTGCCGTTTCCCCCTTTAAAGGATTATCTGCTGCCTCAATATTTGCATCTACAATATTAATATTTTCAGCCTTAAATGATAAACTGCCCAACACATCTGGAGAACCTAAATTAACAGTACCATCAAAAATTAAATTTCCTTGACTAGAAACTTCTACTAGATTTTTACTGGAGTTTTGTTCTAGCGATATAGACTGTTCTTCAATCCGACCAATAGCTTCTATTTTGCCAAAAAAGCTAGTTTCTTCATCACTCCAAATAACTATATTTCCACCCTCATCCCTAAAAGAGGTAGCAAATATTTCTGTATTTTCATCTACATAAGTACGAGTAGCACGAGGAACTGTTCCTAAACCTTGAGAATCTCCACCAATTCTAATATTGCCACTACCATAAATACCAGAAGCATTCAGTTTGGCATTAAATAATCCTACTTTTTCTCCAAAAATATTGATTCTACTTGTATTTGCCAATTCCGAATTTTCTGCCAAAGAAATATCAAGAGAACCAGATACAATCGTTGTACCTAAATCTGTAGGAATTACTTGATTAGAACCTGTCAAAACTACTTCATTGTTATCATTAACTCTAACTCCGGTAGCCATTTCCATCACTTCACTATTACCTGTTAAAAGTTCTGGTATAGATAAGGGATTTAAACTGTGTAATTCTTCTGGTAAATCATTAGAACTTTCTCTATCCTCTGTCGCTATTTCTAAATTTAATAAACGTCCTTCTTGACTAATACGGACTAAATTTTCTCCAAGAACTGTGGAGATCGTAATTTCACCACCTGGGGCAGAAATTTTACCTGTATTAATAATTGTGCCTCCCAATAAAGTGACACTTTCTCCTGCTTCAACAGTTAGCTCACCTTCATTTAAAATTACTCCAGGATTCGTCATTGGGAAAGAAAAAGCACTGGGATTTCCTGTTAAAATATCGTAATTATTTTCACCTATGCTATTGAACCAACCAGAGTCAAAACCAATACCTGAACCAGTAGTTACGACAAAAGATGCAGGGACATCCAATCTAGCATTTGCACCAAAAATTATACCCGCAGAATTCATCATCAGTAAGTTAGAATTGCCCCCTGTTACCTGAATTAGACCATTAATTACAGAAGCATCTCCACCAGTTACACGAGTTAGAATATTTTTGATATTTGGGTTAGATATAAAATTAACAATTTGGTTTTCTCCCAAATTAAATCTCTCAAAGCTATGGAAAAGATTAGTATTATCTTGTGATTGCTTCCCACCTGTAATATCAAAGCGAGTTGTGGAAGAATCTGGGGATGGTGTTACCGGAGTTACTACTGTATTAGTTGAATTTGCTTCGGGAACTATTGATGGAGTAGATGTTTGAGCTGATGCGATTTTAGCGGAAAAAATTTTCCATGAAATCATTCCTAATCTACCATTATTTTCGTTGTCATGGAATGGTAGGAGGGCAGCAGTATCCAATACCCAAAGTCCAGTTAGGGGAACAACTATGAGAATCTGGTAAATTTTATAGATGGGTGCATAGTTCATTGGTTTGTGATTTTTTATCGCTTATCATATAACTACTCTTTCGTCAATATTTTTTGTCCTTTAATTAATGAGCTACATCTATAGCAGGAAATAGGGAACAGCGGTACGACCCCGCGTCGGCGACAGAGGCAAGCGGTCGATCTTCGGAGCTTCCCGTAGGGTGGGATGGCGAGGAGACTTCGCCATATCCAATCGACCAAGAGAGGGAACAGTGGGAAAAACATTGCTTAGTCTAAGATTCATCATCAGCATAAGTCCTAACCACTCTGGCTATTGTAATAACATAAAATAAAATAAATATTGAAAATTTCTGTTTGAGCTATTTCCATTTCTACTGTAATCTAAAATTTTCATAACTTGCTTGTAACTTTTCAGAAAGATAAAAGTCAGGGTTGCTCGCGCCTGTTTTCTACACCTACAACTACCAGCAAAGGAACTAGCGACGATAATAAATGGTATAAATTAAGCTAAACTACTGAAAGTTAGGCTCTGCCTAAAAATAATTAACTTTTGGCTATTTATTTTTGACTTTTGACTTTTTGATGATGCGTCTCATTGGTTTAACTGGGGGTATTGGTACAGGAAAGACGACTGTATCAAATTATCTGAACAAAACTTACCATCTCCCAATTTGGGACGCAGATATTTATGCTCGCAAAGCCGTACAACCAGGTTCATTGATTTTAGATAGTATAATAGAAAACTATGGCACTGATATATTGTTACCTAATGGTAATCTTAATAGGCAAAAATTAGGAGAGATTGTTTTTAATAATCAAGAGGAGTTACTTTGGTTAGAGAAACAAATTCATCCTTATGTACGCGATTGCTTCGAGCAGAATATTCAGCAGTTTGTCAAAAAAAATAATGAACCTGGGTATCAGACCTCCGATCAATACCCCACAGCAGTATTAGTAATACCGTTGCTGTTTGAGGCCAAAATGACTGATTTAGTAACAGAAATTTGGGTTACATACACTTCACCTCAACAACAAATAGAAAGATTGATGAAACGGGATGGGTTAAGTCAAGAACAAACTTACACTCGAATTAATCATCAAATGCCTCTAGAAAATAAGTGTCAACAAGCAGATGTAGTTTTGGATAACTCCTCAACCTTAGAAATCTTGTTGAAGCAAGTAGACTCAGCGATCGCTCATCCCTCATCACCTAAATAATTGACCATCTGGCCGCAATTTTCCTGGAATAGGTAAAGAAACTGAATTATATCCTGAAAAGACTATATAAATTCCGTATTTAGTAGTAGAAACTCCTTGTATGAACAATAGATAACTCCTATGAGTCTCTACCTATTTATTGATATTTCCATCGTAATTTCGACTATCTTATCCCGTAATATCTGTAGCTGGCAACTAAATTACTCAACCTCAAATACCCAAAAATCTTTTGCTCAAGTTAGGGTGTACTGTGATGAACGAGGTAGTGGACGTGGCGAAGCATAGTGTATTGGTCGCAATAGGTAAACCTTTGTGTACTTTCATATCCACAGCACCAGATATATAAGTTTTCCAGCATCCTGACTTCTGCTGTATCAACTACTTTCTTATTTTCTAGTTATACCAAATCCGGTAATTGCTAGTATACTGATTATGGTTTTCAACAATTAACAATATTTTGAAAAGCGTGTAGTGCTTATTCATGGCGGGTCTGTAGACGCGGAGTAAACATTCGCTATCATCTATCATACACTTGATATAGCAGAAGGAAGAAGAAAGAAGGAAAAGTTTTGCGTTATCTGAGTTTTAAGCTTTTGATATTTCTGCACCCTTTCCTTTGATAGCTATAACTGTTAACGTAGTTCCTCCAAAGAAGGCTAACTCTTAATCTATTTAAAAGTTATTCACCAGACATCATATAATTAATGCCACAATAGTCAAGGTCTTAAAACAGTCCTTTGCTATAAAGCAAATGCTTGGTTTTTTCATTGTTCTACTTGCATCATTCTGTTTCTGTTTTCAAAATGTCATTGTCAGAGTTTTATTCAACGAACAGAAAATTTTGGGCATTTTGAAAACAGGAAGGTTTGTCACTCCCACCCTACAAAATTCATTTTTGCTAATGTTTATGCGAATGGTATTGGTAGTTCCGTTGATGGCATCCTTCGCCACAAAACTCTACCCGCACACTTGGCAAAATATTAGAGAATTAGGAAATACTGAATCTCGTCCCCTTTTGTGGCGATCGCTAGTGCAGGATGGCAGAAATAAGTGACCAGTAGGAGCAATGCCCTCTTCCTGAGATAGAATACTCAGAGGTGCGATCGCATCGGAGAGGCCAGCCCCAAAAAGTGACCACTAAAAAAAAGTGATTTATGAAGTAAACTAGAATTTGTGGAAGCCCAATCAATAAGCCCAGTCAACCCCATGAATGAATGCCTATCCCCAAAGCTCAATCCATAATCCTGTCGCCAAGACAGAAAAGCCTACTGCAAGTTTTACCCTTCAGACCACCAATTCCTATGGCCTGGTCAGAAGGGTAAAACTCATCCTAGCTGCTGCCTCTGGAACCAACAATACAGCGATCAGTGAACAACTACAACTACATCGAAGGCAAGTGAGGCAGTGGCGAAAAAGGTGGTTGGAGGCTTCTGAACAACTTGCAATTGCTGAAACTCAACAGGTGAGCGACAAGAAGTTAAGGAAACTGATAGAAGAGATTCTCAGTGATGCTCCCCGACCAGGAACAACCAAATTTTTCTCCGTGGAACAAGTAGTCCAAATCGTAGCAATGGCCTGTGAAGACCCAAAACAATCTCAAAGACCAGTGAGTCATTGGACTCCAAGGGAGCTAGCAGAAGAAGCCATAGATAGAAGGATTGTGGAGAAGATTTCACCCCGCAGTGTGGGGCGTTTTTTAAAAGGAAGCGACTCTACAACCTCATCGTCATCGTTACTGGTTAAACTCTAATCCCTCTGACCCAGTAGCTTTTCGCGACCTGGTTAAATCTATCTGTCAGTTATATCTGTCGGCCCAAGAATTATATCATGTCCGTTTATATCGTTTGTGTAAACCCAAGGGTGAATATCTACAGGAAATGATGGTTTTTTTCTTGCGAGGGTAGCCTTCTTTCCTCTTCCCTCTTTCTTCTTCCTTCTTCCTTCTTCCTTACCTTTGCTATACAAGACCGATGCTACCGGACATGATATTACTCGAAAAAGGAATTCATCTGATTAGTACCGATGAAATGACGAGTATCCAAGCTAATGAGAGAATTTGCCCCACTCAACCAATAGAGCCAGGACGAGTCGAACGCAATGAGTTTGAGTACATTCGCCATGGCACTCAATGTCTACTGGCCAACTGCCATATTGCCAAAGGACAAATCATTACCCCTTCAATTAAGGCCACCCCCACAGAAGTTGATTTTCTGCAACACATTGAACAGACTATCGATACTGATTCTGATGGAGGATGGATTTTTCTTGTAGATCAACTCAATACTCATAAATCTGAATCATTAGTCCGTCTTGTGGCTCAAGGTTGTGGTATTCAGACTGATTTGGGGGTGAAACAGAAATCAGGTATTCTCCAGTCTATGGTAACTCGTGCTGCTTTTTTGTC
>NZ_RCBY01000160.1 GCF_003838195.1 Okeania hirsuta | reverse complement strand
GGCAGACAAAAAGAAAGAAATTACAGATTGGGATTTAGAATCTATTGTTAACAGTGAGATTCAACAACCACCAGAACTCTTCCGTATAGAGTTGGTACAGGTTTCCTGTGGCGATCGCTCTCGTCCCACCGCCACAGTTAGTATCCGGACTCCTAATGGGGAGGAATTGACTGATGCTGCCATTGGTACTGGACCTGTGGATGCTGTATACAAGGCAATTAACCGGGTGGTGAATGTGCCTAATGATTTAATTGAGTTTTCTGTGCAGTCGGTAACTGCTGGTATTGATGCTATTGGGGAGGTGACTATTCGTTTGCGTCATGAAGGACGGGTGTATTCTGGTCATGCTGCTAATACTGATATTATTGTGGCATCAGCTCAAGCTTATATAAATGCTTTAAATCTGAGGAAAGCTTTATTCACCTCTTCATCAGAAATATCAAACCCAAGTTCTTTGAGACGAGTTTGGAAAGCATGACGACCGGAAAGTTTACCCAAAACTATTTGGTTATCTGTCAACCCGATGGACTCAGCATCCATGATTTCATAAGTAAGCTTATTCTTGAGTACCCCATCTTGATGAATACCTGACTCATGAGCAAAAGCATTAGCGCCGACAATAGCTTTGTTTGGTTGCACAAACATTCCTGTCAAGTTAGAAACCAGACGAGATGTTTTATAAATATGGCGAGTATCAATATTAGTAAGTGGTGCTTCTGACTCTGGTGCGCGACCAAGGAAGGGATTAAAATATTGTCGCCGAACGTGCAATGCCATAACTAACTCTTCCAAAGCAGCATTACCAGCTCGCTCACCGATACCGTTAATAGTACATTCCAGTTGACGAGCGCCGTTTTTCACAGCTTCAAGGAAGTTAGCGACTGCTAAACCGAGGTCGTTGTGACCATGAACAGAAATAATAGCTTGGTCAATATTGGGTACATTTTCCTTAATACCTCGGATAAGTGCCCCAAATTCAGCAGGTGTCGTATAACCAACAGTATCGGGAATATTAACCGTAGTCGCTCCAGCAGCGATCGCCGCCTCCAATACTTGATAGAGAAATTCTGGGTCAGAGCGACCTGCATCTTCAGGGGAAAATTCTACATCATCTACGAAAGTTTTAGCATAGGCCACCATTTCTGGAGCGATCGCCAATACTTCTTCTCTAGTTTTCTTAAGTTTATAAGCTAAGTGAATATCGGAAGTAGCAATAAAAGTATGAATACGAGCATTAGCTGCGGGTTTAAGAGCTTTACCTGCAGCTTCAATATCTGCACGGGTTGTTCTTGCCAAACCACAGATTGTTGGGCCTCCTTCTACACCCACTGTCTCGGCAATTTTTTGTACTGCTTCAAAATCTCCAGGACTAGAGTAGGGAAAACCAGCTTCAATCACATCTACTCCCAGGCGAGATAGTTGCCGAGCAATAGTCAATTTTTCATCTATATTGAGAGCTGCTCCAGGAGATTGTTCCCCATCCCGGAGAGTCGTATCAAAAATAATAATTCGGTCTTGATTACTTGTCATTATTTTTCCCTTATAGTTTAATATTTTACAGCAATTAGCCTTGAGCTTTTTTCGATCTTACCTTGTCTTACAAACTAGTGAATATAGTTTAAATTAACTAGCTATCAGCATTTTCCGTACCGGAATGCTCTGCAAACAGCACTCAGCTTTCAGCGTACTAAAAGCTTTGGTTTAAATCCCCGACTTCTAGGTTGTCATTTCATTTTAGTAGGGGTCGCGTATCCCCTGATCAAAAGCTAACTGCTAAAGGCTGAAATACTATTTGCGGAGCATTCCGGACCGAAACGTTTTTTAATTAAATTAAACGTAAATTTAGTCTAATTTTTGTGAGTTTTCTAGGAAGATATTTAAGTCTTCAAGCATAGATTTTTTCTTTGATGCTTCCTGCCTTCTGACTTGGTGCATTCTCAAAGAAATTGAGATTTTTTTCCTTCTTCTTTCTTCCTTCTTCCCTCTTCCTTCTTAATTAATATTCTGCCTTTTCTATTTGGTCGCGAATATCATTTAAATCTACATATTGATCTGTGGCATTTCGCAATTCTCTAGCAATCATTCCTTCTGTTGATACAACTGTTATATGAGTATTTTTAGAACGCAGTAGCTCAATAGCTCTTTCAAAATCCCCATCTCCACTAAATAAAACTACTTGGTCATATTGGTCTACTGTATTAAACATATCTACTACAATTTCAATATCTAAGTTAGCTTTTTGAGAATAGCGACCCGAAACATCATCATAATATTCTTTAAGAATTTTAGTGCGTACTGTATAACCCAAACTAATTAAAGCATCTCGGAATCCCCTTTGATCTTGTGGGTCTTTTAAGCCTGTGTACCAAAAAGCATTTATTAGTTTGACTTCTGGTTTGTTGAAATGTTCTAATACTCTTCTAGGGTCAAAAAACCAACCATTTTTTTGTTGAGCGTAGAACATATTATTCCCGTCAACAAATATAGAAAGACGGTTATTGGAATTATTCATAGAAACTTAAGTTTAATATTAATTTTAGATAATTCAGTCTAAATCTATTATTTTAGTAATATTCCTATCATCAATGCAATTATTTTTAATTTAGATAAACTAATATTATTACTTGTATTTTTCAGATTTAAACTGCAAAAAATCACCCTTATATCATAAACCGATAATATTTTTCTCTACTAATAATTTTAATAATTTTAGTAGTTATATACTATCTATTTTAGTCTTTTTTCTGTAAAAAAATACTTTTTATACTTATTAAATTAATTGATCCCCTTCCAGATCTTCAATATAAGACAATAATTTTTCATTAAGGCCATATTTTGAAGATTTGATTCGTCCAATATTCTAATAATTCAGTCAAATCAAAAACAATTGACTTAATAAAAACTATGTATAGCAGAAGGAAGAAGTAATCAGGAAAAATCTGGCGTTGTCTGAGTTTTAAACTTTTGATATGTCCGCGCCCTTTCCTTCGACTGCTATATATAAAATTCGGAATATAGAAAAACTGGGGCAGTACAAAATTACAGCCCTCAAATATACAAATTACATCAAGATAAAGACTTACACCCCGATCAATTCCTGGGTGATTATACCTAAGCCTTTTTACTTTCTATCGCCCAACGAGCTAATTCTGTCCGATTGTGTAGACCAGTTTTACCAAGCATATTGCTTACATGACTCTCAATCGTTCTTTGACTAACTTCCATCAATTGTGCAATGTCACGATTTGCCATCCCCTGGGCTACAAGTTGGACTACCTTTAACTCTGTGGGAGTTAATTCTACGTTTCTGCGCACCTTGATTTTTGGCCCATTACTAACCATGGCAGAATTTTGATGTTTAATTAGGCGAGAAGCTTGCTTCAGGGAAGATTCTACTTGAGCTACGAGTTCTTCTGGCTCAAATGGTTTGACAATGTAGACATCAGCTCCAGTATTTAAACCTTTGACTCGGTCTTGACTTTGACCTTTGGCAGATAGAAATAGAACTGGAACCCATTCTGTAGCTGGGTTTTCTCTGATGTGTTGCACAAGGGTATAGCCATCCATTTCTGGCATCATCACATCACATATAATTAGCTCAGGAATTTCATTTTCCAGCTTTTCTAGTGCATCTCGGCCATTTTCTGCCGTTGTTACCTGATACCCACGAAATTCTAAATAATCCTTGACTAATAAAATTAAATTAGGGTCATCATCAACCAACATTAACCGTCTTTGGTCTGTAGTATTAATTTCCTTCATAATGAAGAACTCACTTTCTTTAATTCCCGCAAACATTAACTTCAAAGACAGGTATAAACCACATCTTTCATAAAAGATTAAGGAAGTAGGGCGAGTTTGCTACTTTCTTTTAAATTAATATATATCCTTAGCCACAGGGCTTGGACTGCACCTAATGATCTAAAGAAATTATGCCCCGTATTATTGATTATAGATTTTAGACTCAATCAATAGTTCTACAATATTAGATATATATAACTAGATAATAGTTTTGTATTTGTGAAAAATAACTTCCACTACTTTTAATAATATATGAAAATTTGACAGTATTGACTACTAATATTATCATAATTTATATTGATAAATATTAGTTACTAATTGTTAACTTTGAACTTTTGAGTTTGGCAGTCAAGTAAATGTCCATGATTTATGAGTATTAGCGAATGAATCAACTAAGGCTATTTGATCAAATAATCATTGATTCGGGCAAAGGATGAGTTAGAAAAACATATTCCTCTACAAGTTTATCGCCCATTATATGCTCTTGAATAATTCTTTCAATTACAGGAGGAGTTGCGGAATGATACCATACTCCTTCAGGATAAACAACCATGATTGGACCTTGACAACAAACTCGTAAACAGTTAGCTTTAGTGCGAAATATATAGCCAGGTAAATCAGTGTTAACCCGATCAAGTTTTAACTCTTTGAGCCGTTTTTTGAGATAATTCCACGCCTCTAAACCAGTCTCTGTTGAACAACATTTAGGCTTTGTTTGGTCAGCACAAATAAAAATATGTCGCTGAATTTTACTTAGTCCCAGAGATTGGATACAAACACCAAGGGATTCCTGGCAAATATCTTGGTCAATATCGTCCAGTTGATAATTTTCCTGGCATTCAGCTATCTGGAAGTTAGTCCCATCAGATTTATCGGTTTTTTGAGATGATATATTATCTGTCATAAAATTTTCGACACACCTTCCAACGAACTTCTTGGGATATTGTCTTTTTGGTCAAATGTCCTATTTTTAATAATAAATGACTTTGACGGTGAAATTCTCGATTTACTCAGATAATTTTAGTCTACTGTCCTAATTTAAAAAGCTCAATTCAATTGAGAGGAATATTGTTTTGTCGATTTAATTTAGACTTTTGACAGAAAAAACCGATAGTCTTGCATGGTAATTGTAGAATACATATTTTTTAATTTCTCCCACACTCCTCATCTCCCATTCCCCCACACTCCCGGTGCTTCCTTTACCATTACTATGCACCACCACCAAAAACCAAATCCCTCAGTTCGGGAACCCGTACAGTTTCATCAGTTGCAATGGCAACTCCTATTCAGCTAAATTAGCACTCAGGTAGTGAGAGTGCTAAAAAAGAAAACGAAGCGGGTAATTTAGCTTCAGATTCTAGCCTCTCAGGAAAAATCAAATTTATCTGGAGGGAAAACAATGGCAGCCGTAACATTGAGTGTTTCTACTGTTAAGCCTTTAGGCGATCGCGTATTTGTCAAAGTTAGTGCAGCTGAAGAAAAAACAGCAGGTGGTATTCTTCTACCTGACAATGCAAAAGAAAAACCCCAAGTAGGAGAAGTTGCTGCTGCTGGTCCTGGTAAGCGCAATGACGATGGTTCCCGCGCAGAAATGGAAGTTAAAGTCGGAGACAAAGTGCTGTACTCCAAATACGCCGGAACAGATATCAAACTCGGTGGCGATGAGTATGTGCTACTTGCAGAAAAAGATATTCTCGCAATTGTTAACTAAGAATTATCAAGTTGTTCCATAGCACTAGCAAACTTCTTCGACCTATTTGATGTTTGCCAAAGTGCTAAAACAACAATTATCAATAAAATAACAAATAGAGCAGCGAGAAGATTGCTCCAATACCTTGAGTGAAACCACTCTCAAAGCAAGCTCACAGTATAGATTTTTGTCTATCCCGAGGAGTCTAGAAGTCTGTTGACAGGCTGGAAGCAAAAGTGGATTTATCCCTTTTGTGGTGTTTTTTTACACAGAATTCAGGGTGTTTCAACCCCTGGAGATGTCAAATCCACAATTACTAATCAATAAGAATTACAACTATGGCTAAACGTATTATCTACAACGAAAATGCTCGTCGCGCCCTCGAAAGAGGTATGGATATTCTAGCTGAGTCTGTAGCAGTAACACTCGGTCCAAAAGGTAGGAACGTAGTTCTAGAGAAAAAATTTGGCGCTCCTCAAATCGTTAACGATGGTGTGACAATCGCTAAAGAAATCGAACTAGAAGACCATATTGAAAATACAGGAGTTGCTCTAATTCGTCAAGCAGCTTCCAAAACCAATGACGCAGCAGGTGACGGTACTACTACAGCCACCGTTTTAGCTCACGCAATTGTAAAAGAGGGTCTAAGGAACGTAGCTGCAGGTGCTAACCCCATTGCCATCAAGCGCGGTGTTGATAAAGCAGCAGGTTTCTTGGTAGAAAAAATTGCATCTCACGCTCGTCAAATTGAAGATTCTAAGGCGATCGCTCAAGTTGGTTCCATCTCTGCTGGTAACGATGAAGAAGTGGGTAATATGATTGCCCAAGCAATGGATAAAGTGGGCAAGGAAGGCGTAATTTCCCTAGAAGAAGGGAAGTCAATGCAGACCGAACTAGAAATTACTGAAGGTATGCGCTTCGACAAAGGCTACATCTCTCCCTACTTTGCAACAGATATGGAGCGGATGGAAGCGGTACTCGAAGAACCAATGATTCTAATTACTGATAAGAAAATTGCTTTAGTACAAGATTTAGTACCAGTATTAGAACAAGTAGCTCGTTCTGGCAAACCTTTATTAATCTTAGCTGAAGATATTGAGAAAGAAGCTTTAGCTACTCTGGTTGTTAACCGTTTGCGGGGTGTGTTGAATGTAGCTGCTGTGAAAGCTCCTGGTTTTGGCGATCGCCGTAAAGCAATGTTAGAAGATATTGCTGTATTAACTGGCGGTCAAGTTATTACTGAAGATGCTGGTTTGAAACTAGAAAGCACCAAACTAGATATGCTTGGTAAAGCTCGTCGCATCAACATCACCAAGGACAACACTACCATCGTTGCTGAAGGTAACGAAAAAGAAGTTAAATCTCGTTGCGACCAAATTCGCCGTCAGATGGAAGAAACTGAATCTTCCTACGACAAAGAGAAGTTACAAGAGCGTTTAGCTAAGTTAGCTGGTGGGGTAGCTGTAATCAAAGTTGGTGCTGCTACTGAAACAGAAATGAAAGACCGCAAATTACGCTTGGAAGACGCTATCAACGCAACTAAAGCTGCTGTAGAAGAAGGTATTGTTCCTGGTGGCGGTACAACTCTAGCTCACCTAGCTCCCGATCTAGAAAATTGGGCAAATGAGAATTTGCAAGCAGAAGAGTTAACTGGTGCTTTAATTGTGAGTCGTGCTTTGTTAGCTCCTCTAAAGCGCATTGCTGAAAATGCCGGCCAGAATGGTGCTGTGATTGCCGAGCGCGTGAGAGAGAAAGATTTTAATACTGGTTACAATGCTGCTACTAACGACTTTATAGATTTGTTTGAAGCTGGTATTGTTGACCCTGCTAAGGTAACTCGTTCTGCTCTACAAAACGCTGCTTCTATTGCTGGTATGGTGTTGACAACTGAGTGTATTGTTGTTGACAAACCTGAACCCAAGGAAGGTGCTCCTGCTGGCGCTGGTATGGGCGGTGGAGATTTCGATTACTAGGTTTGAAGAAGGAAGAAGGAAGAAGGAAGAAGGAAAATATTGTGTTGTCTTAGTTTTCAGCTCTCGATCTATCTGCCTCCTTTCCTTTGACTGCTGTAAATAGTGTGTATTGTGTTTGGGCCACCTCCATTGATTGGGGGTGGTTTTTTTTATAGCAGAAGGAAGAATATTGCGTTGTCTTAGTTTTACAGAGGCTTTCATTTGGGTAGACCACTGTAGGGACGTTCCATGGAACGTCTTACGGAAGTCAGAAGTCAGAAGTAAAAAAAAGTGAATTTGGTCTCAAAATTATTGGTTATAGATGTTATTTTTATTGGTCATTTAGCATTTAAAGCGGTTAAATACTATGAACCCAATTATAAAGTTGACGTTTTTTCAAGAATTGTCTATCGTAATAAGGTGTGGGAAAAGTCTCAAGAGAGTAGCGATCGCAAGTGAGTTCATGAACACGTAATCCTAGCCCTACTCTGGAATTACTAAGTTAGTAGCTAAAGGTATTGGTTTGGTCGCTGTACGACTGATGCGAAAAGCTTTACATAAACCTCAATATTTAATGCAAGAGCTTTCCCTGCTACTTAATCAATTTAGAAGGAAAAAACAAACATGGACTTAAGACCAGGGCAACGTCTAAATCTGAGATACAAAAACCGGAAGTTTGAGGCTATTATTATCAATCCTCATGCTTTTGGGCATAATAAACCCAACATAGGTTTGAACTTCCGAATGTCAAATGAATATGCTGGCATTACTTATAAGCAGTTAGCGAAGTGGACACGCCAGACCCGTAATGAAAATCCTGGTGACTTTCATAGCACCGACATAATTGAGTATTTTGAATTACCAAAGAATAAAAAGCGATTTGCAGTATATCACTTACCATTTGATGAAAAAGAACAAAAAGCGATTTGCAGTATATCACTTACCATTTGATGAAGACGATAAAAAACAGGGTTATGGTAATCTTACAAGCCCCTATCATAAAGTTCTAGAGGTATCAGAGTTTATTGATCTTGCTTTTGAACTTCTCACAGAAAGAAGGCTACCCAATGGAACGCAAGACAAGATCAAAGACTTTCTTAAGTGGTTTGCCACCGAAGGTTTTTATGCCCAGGCATACACTGCGATCCAAGGAGTTTACACAAAAGCTGACAGTGAAGCGCTACATCAGTGGTTAGAGGCTCGTTTGAGGAATAAACATGAACGGTTGCCCTATGCTCGCTTTATTGCTGAAATTCGAGAGTCACCTGCCTACTGGACTGACTATACCTATATCAAACTATTTGGCAAACTTGCATCTGAAATGCGCCTAGAATGGGAGACAATAGATGGTACTCCACGCATTGCTCGTAATCATATTCCTGAAGCTTTGGGACTTGAAGCTGTAGGTTTTGTTGAGCGTATGACAACTGAGCTTTATACAGGTAATTTGTCTGAAGCGCACGACATCTCTATCAATGCTGCTAAACGCAAATACGAATTACCTGAGCCAGAAGATGTAAATATTGATCGGTTGTTTGAGTCAAAAACTCGAAAACTTAACCCACAGCAAATCAAAAAAATTCAAAATGATTATGCTATAGGAGTATCTCTTAAAGAACTTGCCGAACGTTTTGAGGTAACAGTACAAGCAATTAGTTATCACTGTAAAAATGTGAAGCGGGCAATCTAAATTAGTATCAAGATATAGATAATTAATCCATACTAGGGTTCTTAAGGGCTTTGTTGCTTTGTGCAAGAACCTGTAGAACCATTTTTGTCAAAATTTGCAATTTCTCAGAACATATTAAAGATGAAAACACAATCATTTTCCGACTTAAAAAAACTCTCTCCCCAACTACCCAAAAAATCCCTTACCTGAAAATATTGGTATTATTTGTGTCTCGCGTTAGAGGGGATACTCACGCCAAAAGTGACTGGGATTTTGCTGCACCATATGATGATGAATAAATTTGCAAAAATATGATGAGAGATAATACTTTTGCTTGGTTTGAAGTTCCGATAGGATTGGGAAATATTTTTCAAATTAACAGCGATATTATTGATGTGGTATAACTCAACAAATGTTCTCCACCATTAGGTTTTTATGTGGCACGAGATGGGAAAATTATTTATGAAAAAAACTTTTGCTAAACGGGACATTTATAGCATTTGACTACTTGATTTTTTTTAGGATACTACTACTTGTACACCAGTACCTAAAATCTTACTTTTAACTTTTGACTTTTAACTTTTGACTTTTAATTTCCCATGCCCTATAGTCTCGTCCTCAACCTAACCCCTAAATCTCCCATTCCTACCAAATATCTAACAGGCAGACATCTCCATGCTTTGTTCTTAACTTTAGTTAGTTCCGTCGATAGAAATTTAGGCGATCGCCTCCATGAATCTACTGGTAATAAACCTTTTACTGTTAGTCATTTACAAACTCAAAAACGCTCCTCAAAAAGTCGCGACCATACTCTCCAATGGCAACATAAAAAATTTATTCCACCAGGTACTAATTGTTGGTGGCGTGTATCTCTTTTAGATGACAATTTATTCAGCGAATTAACTCAACTTTGGTTGAATATTAATCCTGAAAAACCTTGGCATTTAGGTCTGGCAAATTTAAACATTATTAATATTCTTAGTACGCCGAAACCCGATTGACCTTGGGTAGGCTCTTTTTCTTATCAATAAATCTATGAAAATGCTTCTGATTCTCAGAGAATTATTACCCTAAATTTTGCTACTCCTACTTGTTTTCGACAAGGGAGTTATGATACGCCGATGCCTACTAAAGATTGTGTGTTTAATTCTTTATTGAATCGTTGGGATCAATATAGTGGGATGGAATTTTTTTAAATTCCGCTTGACTCGATATATCCTAGTTATTTCGATATTAATACAGAAATTGTTGCTGATTCTCGAAGTAAGTTTATTGGAGTTGTTGGTGAGGTTACTTATCGATTTTTTGGAGATGTTGAACCAGATAAAATTAAACAAATAAATGCTTTTAAAGTTAAACTTACCCAAATCCCTATTAAATTGATTTAATATCAGCATTCCGCTCAATTTTATCAATAACTTCTTTAACCCTTTCATACTCTAAATTTTTCTCTTCTTCTACAAACAATTCAGCAGCTTTCTGTAAATCTTCCAGAGCTTTTGGCAAATTTCCTAACTGCTCATATACAATTCCACGACTTTCATAAGCATTAGCAAAATTAGGCTGCAATTCAATGGCTCGATTAAGGTCTGCTAAAGCCGCTTCATAATCTCCTAATTCTAAATAAGCAGCACCCCGATTATGATAAGTCAAAAATAGTTCTGGATTAAGTTTTAAAGCCCGGTCGTAATTAGAAATTGCCTCCCGATAATTTCCCAAAGAACTATAAGCATTCCCTCGATTATTGTAAGCATCTGGTAAATTTGATTCAATTCCTAACGCCCGGTTGTAATCAATAATTGCTCCCCACTCGTCTCCCAATAAACGGCGGATATTACCCCGATTATTATAAGCATCTGCCAACTCAGGATTTGATTTAATTGCTTGAGAAAAATCTGCTATTGCTTGCTGATAATTCCCCAAATTTTGCCAAATATTACCTCGATTTAGATAAGTTTTAGCATAATTGGGGTTAAGTTTAATTGCCCAATTATAATCCTCTATTGCCCCCTGTTTATCTCCAAATTCAGTCCTAGCAACTCCCAGATTAAAATAAGTTTTAGCATCATTAGGTTTCAGTTCAATTACTTTAGAATAATCAGCAATAGCTCCTGGATAATCTCCTAATTTCCGCCGAATAATTCCCCGATTATTATAAGCATCCACAGCATTTTACTCTAATTATATTACTTTATAAAAATCGGCAATTGCACCTTGTGCGTCTCCTATTCCAGAACGAGCAACACCACGATTACTATAGACATAAAATAAGTTTTGCTCTAATTCAATTACTTTATTTAAATCCGCAATTGCTACTTGATAATTACCAATAATACTATTAATATTTCCTCGATTATAATAAGCTTCAATGCGACTAGGATCGAGATTAATTACATTAGTAAAATCCTCAATTACTCCTTGATATTCTGCTAATTCAATTCG
Organism: Okeania hirsuta; assembly: GCF_003838195.1. Lineage (GTDB taxonomy): Bacteria > Cyanobacteriota > Cyanobacteriia > Cyanobacteriales > Microcoleaceae > Okeania > Okeania hirsuta. Next base: position 6,901 of record NZ_RCBY01000160.1, on the reverse strand, counting down.
TAAAATACCACGATTATAATAAGCTTCAATAAAATCCGGTATCAGCTCAATAGCTTTACTAAAATCATTCAAAGCTCCGGGAAAATTTCCATCATTATATTTATCGACACCCCGATTAAAATAAATAGACATCTCCGAAAAATAAATAAATTGTGATAAAGTAATAAAAAATGTAATTTTTGCTAGGCAAATTATGACTAATATACTCGATTATATTCACAATCACCCACAAGAATCAGAACGTTTATTAGGTATGAAGTATGAACAGTTAGAAAAGTTATTAAAACAAGCAGAAAAACTCCACAATAATAAGCGAGAAATAGCTACAGCTAAAAAAGTGATAATAATGGCTTCTGGTGGTGGTAGGCTACCTAAATTATCTATCTCAGAACAAATTATTTTAACATTAACTTATTTAAGACATTTAACAACATTTCAATTACTAGGAATTCAATTTGGAGTGAGTGAAACTACTGCCAATGATACATTTAATTATTGGTGCCCAATAATTGGAGAATTGTTACCACCAAGTCTACTAGAACAGGTAAAAAAAACTCCAGTGACAAAGAAATTGTTAAAGAAATTTTAACAGAGTATGAGTTAATTATAGATAGCTATGAACAGGGTATAGAAAGGCCAGAAGAATATGCAAAACAAAAAGAATATTACTCAGGAAAGAAAAAAAGTCATACTAGAAAAAGTCAGGTGATTGTGTTACCATTAGGTAAAGATATTGTCGATGTAGAAGCTGGAAAACCAGGAAAAAAAAGTGACATAAGTTTTTTTCGTGAAACACAAGAAAAATTCGCTCAAGAACAAAAATTTGCTGGTGATAAAGCTTACATTGGAGAATCAGCAATAAGAACACCGAAAAAAAAGCCAAAGAATCAAGAATTAACCAGTCAGCAAAAGTCTCAAAATCAAGAACTGGCTGCTGAAAGAATCTTTATAGAACATATAATTAGATTGGTAAAAATATTTCGAGTAGCCCAGGAAAGATTCAGGCTAAATTCTGATAAATATACGCAAATAATAATGACTATTTGTGGACTTGTAATACTGGGAATAGGGACGGTTATTTTGTATTAATAAATTAGCCGAAAATATCTTAAAAAGTTCTTGACTTAAGATACTATAATTAGGGCTATATATTAATACTAACTATCTCTAATACCTATGAGACTGTAAAAATCAACTATCTTGGTAAAATAGCGATCGCTCCTTAAAAGATAGTTACAGTATTGGTTTGACTATTTTCGGAGAAGTCTAATAGAAGCATCTTGATTTTCCGAGTCATTATTAATAATTTTATCCTCACTCAAAGCAGCATAATATTCTGTAGTGGTTTGAGCTAAAACATAATGATGAGGGAAAATTATTGCAATTAAAGCAAAGATATAAGCCAGACGTATTTTAACCGCATAAGTGTTCCGGAACAGTATTGCTCCTAAATATTTTTGTCTGATTAAGCTTTTGAACATTTTTCCTCCTAATAATAAGCTATCAGTATTTCAGCATTTGAGCTTTTCAGCTTTTTAATGAATGAAGCAAGCATTCGTTATAAGTGTTCCGGAACAGTATTGCTCCTAAATATTTTTGTCTGATTAAGCTTTTGAACATTTTTCCTCCTAATAATAAGCTATCAGTATTTCAGCATTTGAGCTTTTCAGCTTTTTAATGAATGAAGCAAGCATTCGTTATAAGTGTTCCGGAACAGTATTGCTCCTAAATATTTTTGTCTGATTAAGCTTTTGAACATTTTTCCTCCTAATAATAAGCTATCAGTATTTCAGCATTTGAGCTTTTCAGCTTTTTAATGAATGAAGCAAGCATTCGTTATAAGTGTTCCGGAACAGTATTGCTCCTAAATATTTTTGTCTGATTAAGCTTTTGAACATTTTTCCTCCTATAATTATGGTTTACATTTAAAGAGTAGTAGGGACGTTGCATAAGGGCGTCCGTACAGAGAAGTAAATATAAGGATAATTAACAATAACTGGCGTGCTAATTATCAAAAAAGTTATTTACTTAGCATCTTAATTACTTGATAATTGAAGTTTCACTTAAGTTAAGTATTCAGGACTTACGCACGGACACTAAATCGAATGAGGGCGAATGCCATTTGCGTTCCGCAAAGCTCCGAATGGCGCCCCTACAGATGGTGTTTTAAAAGTCAATTTGGGTAAGTTCTGTATTCTTTTTTCACGCTTGGTATAATATGATTCTGAATATAAACAATTAAAGTGGTAGTGCATTGTAATTATATTTGTTACGAGACACGGTAGTGGGAGCATCTTGCTCCCGTATTCGCTTGCCCCTTTCCTTCTTCCTTCTTCCTTCTTCCCTCTTCCTTATTCAATATGCAAAATAATTTCCCCCTTTCACCAAAGCAGCAAAACTTACCTAACCAAAGGTGGTTAATATATCCAGAGCAACCAGAAATAACTAAACAACTAGCCAAAACTCTAGAAATATCACCCCTAATTGCCCAGACATTAATTAACCGGGATATTTCTACTATAGAACAAGCACAAGAATTTTTAGATCCTGAGTCAATAAAACTACCTCTACCAATAGAAGAATTTCCCGACTTAGATATTAGTCTCAACTTATTACAAACTACAATTTCTCAAGAACAAAAAATTGCTATTTGTGGTGACTATGATGCAGATGGAATGACTAGCACTGCTTTATTGTTGCGCGCTCTCAAATATCTAGGGGCAAAAGTTGACTATGCTATTCCTAGTCGAATGCAGGAAGGTTATGGCATTAACCAACGTATTGTTAAGGAGTTTCATCAGGAAGGAGTAAGTCTCATCATCACTGTAGACAATGGTATTGCTGCTTATGAACCTATTGCTAGGGCAAGGGAATTAGGTGTAAATGTTATTATTACAGACCACCACGACATTCCACCAAAACTACCACCAGCTCACGCTATCCTCAACCCCAAGCTTATTTCAGAAACTTCTCCTTATCGGGGTGTGGCAGGAGTGGGGGTTGCTTACATTTTGGCAGTATCTCTAGCGCAACGTTTGGGAAAACACCAAGGTTTAATTAAGCCACTTTTAGAATTATTCACCTTGGGTACTATTGCTGACTTGGCGCCTCTAACTGGAGTAAACCGTCGCTTGGTGAAACGGGGGTTACAATATTTGCCTCACTCCCAGTTAGCAGGAGTACAAGCATTAATTCAGGTATCTGGTGTTCAAGCTAAGGAAGAAGGAAGAAGGAAGAAGGAAGAGGGAAGAGGGAAGGAGGAAGAGGGAACTTGTCAAGAAGGAAGAGGGAAGAAGGAAGAGGGAAGAGGGTATCCCCCCTTGCCCCCCTTTGAAAGGGGGGAGGAAGAGGGAACTCAAACGCCAAAAAATTTTCAACAGTCTGTAGATAGCGGGGTATTAAACCCAAAATCAAAAGATAATCAAAAATCTCTTAAACCTGATGATATTGGTTTTCGCCTGGGCCCGCGCATCAATGCAGTTGGGCGTATTGCTGACCCACAAATTGTGATTGAGCTTTTGACTACTGATGATATGGGAATAGCTTTGGAAAGGGCGATGCAATGTGAAGAAATTAACCAGCAACGACAACAGTTATGTGAGGAAATTGAACAAGAGGCGATCGCTTGGTGTGAGTCGAGTCAGATAAATTTACGGGAGGAAAGGGTTTTAGTGGTGGTGCAACCGGGATGGCATCATGGTGTTATTGGTATTGTTGCTTCTCGGTTGGTGGAACGTTATGGTGTGCCTGTTTTTATTGGCACTTATGAGGAGGAGGGGGAAGAAATAATTCGTGGTTCTGCTCGTGGCATTCCTGAGTTTGATGTTTTTGAGGCGTTACAATTTTGTGATGAGCTATTAGGAAAGTATGGAGGTCATAGAGCGGCTGGTGGTTTTTCTTTTTCGGCAGAAAATTTGGATAAATTTCGTTCTCGTCTGAGTGAGTTTGCTCATCAATGTTTAGAAATTAAGCATCTAAAACCGTTAGTTAGTATTGATGCTGAGGCAGAAATTCAGGAATTAAATTTTGATTTATATCGTCAAATAGATTTACTTCATCCCTGCGGAATTGAAAATAAGGACCCTGTGTTTTGGAGTCGAAATGTGAGAATTTCTGAACAAAGAATTGTGGGTAAGGGGCATATTAAATTAACTTTAATTAAAGGAGAAATAATTCAGGCGATCGCTTGGCGTTGGGGCGATTATTTTCCTTTAATTAAATTAACTTTAATTAAAGGAGAAATAATTCAGGCGATCGCTTGGCGTTGGGGCGATTATTTTCCTTTACCTTCGGTGGTAGATATTGCTTATAAAATGCGGGAAAATACTTGGAATGGTCAGAGTAATATTGAGTTGGAATTATTAGGAGTACGTTTACCGATGGAAATTTCTAGGAATTCACAGACTTCGCCTCAAAATTTTCCTCAAAAAGCAGAATTTTATTACAGTAGTCGCCCTTACACTTGCAGTCTTTATCAAATAGGAGATGTGAAGGAATTAAGAATTAGAAATTCCCGTGGAGAAGTATTAGCAATTCAACAGGGACAAAAAATAGGTTTGTTAGGTAAAACTCGTAATAATGCTAAACAAGTAGATGTTTCAGATGCCCGTTTTTTTAATTTAATTAAAGCAGCTATGAGTGCTTTAAAGTTATAAAAGAAGGAAGACGGAAGAGGGAAGAAGGAAGAAGGAAGAAACTAGATACAGCAAATTCCAAGTATATGAAATACAAATATGAAAAATTAAATTTTCCCAGTGCGAGCATCTTGCTCGCTTCGGGTTGTACCTCACCAAGGTGGAACTCGAACCCGCTGTAATTTCCACTATCATTCTTCCTTTCTCCTGACTCCTGATATATAATCCGGTTATATAGTATATGTTTATAACTATACTTTAAGCCTTAAATCTCCCCTACTCCCCGACTCCCCGACTCCCCGACTCCCCCGAACTATATAATAAGTGTTCAACAGAATTTGATATGACTCCTGACTCCTGAAATTTTACAACTATTTAATCAAATGAATAATCAACTATTGAAAGAAAAATTACAAGCAACAATCAAAAATATTCAAACTAAGAATGATGGTTCTCCTGTAACGAACTTGAAGTTAGATAAAACTTTAGTTGCAGAAATTGAACAGTTAACAATAAACTTAGAAAATCTTAATCCTCATCCTCAACCTCTCCGAAATGCTACTAATTTATTAGATGGAACTTGGCAATTGCAATACTCTACAGCTAGAGAAATTCGTTCTTTAGATTCCCTACCATTGGGTTTACAAGTAGGTAAAGTTTATCAAGTAATTGATGTTACTAATAAAGTATTTTTTAATCAAGCTGAAGTACAACATCCTCTGAAGTTAATCTCAGGAAATGTAAAAGTAACTGCTAGTTTTGAACTAGCTATAGATAAATCTGGTTTAGCAGATAAACGCATCAATGTTTATTTTGATAAACGTTATTTGGCAATTGAGAAAATTGTGGGTATTAATACTCCCAAACTAAATCCTTTTAAAGTTGTAGCAGCTAATAATCCTCAAGGTAGAGTTGCTACATTAGATATTACTTATTTAGACGAAACTTTAAGAATTGGACGTGGAGGGGATGAAAGTTTATTTATTTTGAATAAAGTTGTATAGGGGAAGAAAGAAGGAAGAAGGAAGAGGGAAGAGAGAAAAAGGAAGAAGGTGTTTAGTTATCTTGGAGAGAAGGAAAAATATGGTGTTGTCTGAGTTTTCAACTTGATGATATTTCCTAACAGTAATGGCAACTGCTATACTACCTAAAACCTAAAACCTACCATTTTAATCAAAAATCATGGAAGAGATATTAAAAAATTTACTATCACATAAAAATGTCAAAATTAATAAAATAATTTCACCCCCTAATTTCGTCAGTAAAGAATTTATTCAAGATGAAGATGAATGGGTAACATTGCTTGAAGGTTCCGCCATATTAGAAATCAATCAAAAAACAACAAAATTAGTCAAAGATAGTCATATTTTTATACCAGCTAAAACCCCACATAAAATTATTTCAACCGATCCAAAGATAGAAACAATTTGGCTTGCTATTCATATTTATTAGCAGAAGGAAGAAGGAAGAAGAATCGAAATAAGGAAAAATTTTCGTTGTCTGAGTTTTAAGCTTTTGATATGTCTTAACCTTTCCTTGGACTGCTATATTTCTAATATTATCTCTGATAAATAAGGGAGTAGAGAGAATAGGGGATTTTGCTCTGGATAAGTTTTTTGTTTGCAGAGTGCGGAACTTAGTTATATCGCTAATTATCCAGACAGAATATAATACCTATTCTCAAAAAAATGCTATGTTTAATAAGGGAGTAGAGAGAATAGGGGATTTTGCTCTGGATAAGTTTTTTGTTTGCAGAGTGCGGAACTTAGTTATATCGCTAATTATCCAGACAGAATATAATACCTATTCTCAAAAAAATGCTATGTTTAATTAAACTCTAAAAAAAATATTTTTCACACTTTACTCGGAAGTAATGGAGGAGTTATTTGTACTTCATAATTGAATAATTGAGTTATTCTGCATTTTTTCTGACTGATAGTAATTCCTAAAAATAATGCGATACTTATTGAACATTTCAGTGATTAAGTAATAAGTAAGAATATTTTTAGCAATTTATTTCCATGAAATAAATTGCTAAAAATAATGCGATACTTATTGAACATTTCAGTGATTAAGTAATAAGTAAGAATATTTTTAGCAATTTATTTCCATGAAATAAAGATATCTTATTCATTACAGCAGATTCCACCAAGGGTGAGATATACCTATCGCGGGCAAGATGCCCGCACTACAAATATTTAATTGTTAATACTTTATCATTTTCTTTGTGGGTTTAATACCCCACCGTCTACACGGTGTTCAAAATT
>NZ_RCBY01000016.1 GCF_003838195.1 Okeania hirsuta | reverse complement strand
AGGAGTCAGGAGGAGAAAGAATTACAAAGATGAGGGTAGTTATGACGATTGAAGATTTTTTTTATGTCCAATTAAACGGATTTGATATAAATAGATCATTCCCACTCCAGGGTGCGATCGCCACCCCTGCTCCTTGTGCAGCAGTCTTTTCCTTGCGACTATGAACCAAAATCCAATTGAAATAACTAACCACTAACCTTACCGTTATCTCAGTTTGTTCCCAGACTTTCCCAAATTTATTCTGGGGTGCGATGCCATCGACCTGTTTGCTGGCGGAAAATTCCATTGGTTCTCTCTAACTGCTGCGTTTGCTCCTTGCCTATAATATTATTTACCTCTGGAGGGAGAACTCGCTCATATCCTCCCCAGTCATCCCTATGCCATTGTTTACAGTCTGTTTTACCTTCCGTGTTAACGATAACTTCTTCTATGAACTGGTCTGTATGTTTACCAACTCTTGCTGTGAGAATTAGCCCACTTGATCAGGCTTGGGTCATACCAATCCCACAGTCACCTTCTATCAATTCATTTATCTGACAGTTTTTTTGTGTCTTGAGTGCGTCTTACATTCTGGGGAGACCCCACCAATTAGCACTCGCTTTTTTTGAACAAATCACCAAAACTCATCACTACTAATCTGTGAGGTTTGGATATTTTCTACATTGGCATTATGAATCATCTGTCCTTTTTGAGAGGCTGCTCTCACCACACTGACTACTGTATTATAGGCCAGATTCACGCTCTCGACTAATTCCTCTTAAACTACTACCCTCGACATGAGCTTGCAAAACCATCCGCATTTGTTCAGGCTGAACCTGTCTACGATAGTATAGAGTGTCGAAGGTGTCACTGTTTGCGCAACATTCCGAAGGAAAAGTTTGCAAGCATTCAGGACAATAATATCGTTGACTTCCTTTGCTCGTCTTTCCATGATACCCGAGTTTTGTGATGGCCACATAGAGGATATTCCATAAGAATTAAAAGTATTAAGGGACAATAGTTATATGACCATTCCCACACTTTCGCACAGGCACAACCATTAAATCTTTGTCATAACCAAAACCCTGTAGGGGCGTTAGCGGAATGAAAACCGCTGTAAGTCCCACTAAATATACTACCAGACATGATATGATTACTGATTGTAAGCTGGAAACTTACAAAGTACAATTCTAGTTCATTCCTCTATAGAGGTGATTTGGCGTTGGCGTAGCAAGTGTGGCAGCTATATCGCCACCTTCATCCAAGCCGCACAATAGAGTAACTTGAGCCTAACTAACCAGTGCTTGTAAAGCCTCCCTGAGTTCATTAACCGTCGTAGTTGCAGTGCCAAATATACGCACCACCAGACTAGCAGCCAAATTTCCTAAAACAGAAGCCTCCCAACTAGAAGCACCCATACTCAAAGCCAAAGTCAAAGCAGCAACAACCGTATCACCAGCACCAGTAACATCAAAAACATCTGTCCGGTTAAAAGCTGGAATATGCCAACAATAAATCGGAGTATCACCAGTACCAGAAAGAATAAAAGAAGGTGAGGGATAATTAGAAGTATTTACGCGATCAAACAAACTCATCCCCTCCTCGCCACGAGTAATCAAAACTTGCTCTGCATCTGTTAACCTTAATAAGTCAGATCCTGCCTGATATAGAGTATCAGAATTAGTAATAGCATATCCTACTGCTTTCTCCGCTTCAGGAAGATTAGGAGTAAATATAGTAGCACCCTTGTAACGCTGTAAATCTTTCTGAGTATCTACTATAGTTCTTTGTGGATGAGATATAGCCGCCTCTATAACTGGTGTCGTCAAAACACCATCTCCATAGTCTGAGCAAATTACTGCATCTACCGTAGCAACTTGTCGTTGAATATACTCTGCCAATTGCAATTGCAAATCAACTTCTGGCAGATCGTCAGATTTTCGATCTACCCTAACAATTTGTTGAGTTACAGACTGACGAGCATGACCAGAAATTCTAGTTTTAGTTACCGTCGGGCGATTTGGATCGACTAAAATTCCAGTAGTATCAACTCTAGCTGTTTCAAAAATATGACGCAGTGCTTTACCTTGCTCATCTTTTCCTAACAAACCTACAACCTTAACTTTAGCGCCCAACTTAGCAAAATTATAAACTGCATTAGCTCCCCCACCAGGTACTTGCTCCGTAGTTTCGTGACGCAGAATTAATACTGGTGCTTCACGAGAAACCCGCTCTACCTGACCAGTCATAAATTCATCCAGGGTTAAATCTCCCACCACTAAAACCTCAACTTGAGAAAAACCTGCGAGTAAATCAAGTAGTCTAGGTGTAGCAGCTTTTAGTTGAGTAAGAAATTCTGAATCTAATACCATAATTTGTTTTTCTTTGAGTCAAAGAGTTATACCATTTTTATAAATGTTTGCTACAAATACTTAAGGTGTTTTTAGTAGTCAGTTAGGGGAACCGTCGGATTGGCGACGTACAGTAGCCAGTAGTCAGGAGGAATCAAATCTTTTCTTTTAGTCAATATATATATTAAAATAATTTAGCAGCATAGCGCGTGTTGTATTTATAACATTCTTTTTTCAAACTGGTATTTGGGGAGAAAAAATTAGTCAAATTATTGAAGTACAGACCAATAAATATCTCTAGAAAAGAGAGAGTAGGGAGTAGAGGGAAATAATTGATAATTTCTGTGCATTGAAGAAGGAGACAGGAGACAGGAGACAGGAGACAGGAGGAAAATTACTTATGGATTCGCTCCCCCAAGTAATTTTGAACACCCTGTAGACGGTGGGGTATTAAACCCACAAAGAAAATGATAATTGACTTTATTTTTGATTATCGGATATGTCTAATAGACTTGTCGCTTTATAACTTAAAAAATCCCCAAAAACCTTGTTCTGTAAGGATTCTAGATCTTAGAAATTAAAAATGCTGAGAATTATTGCTCTGTCTAGGTTGGAGCGATTTTTTCCCTCTATTTAGCGATATAGCGCTGTGCGCAGGCAACAGGCAACAGGCAACAGCTCATCTGGGGGAATAAAAGACCGATAATACAAGACTTTTAGCTATTGGACAGTTCTTGTAATTTGTAAATATGCCAGCGCACATTGCTATAACTCTAATGTTAATAAATTATATCAAGTCCGTTTAATTGCACATAGATCAAATTTATACCCATAGAGAATAGGGAATATGGAATAGGGAATAGGGAATAGTAAAATTTCTAGCAATACTAAACGTTTCAGGGTTTAGCATCCTTGTACTGGCCTTAGCGGAAGCTCTGCCCCAGTAAACGGCCGTTTGCCTCTGCTGACTACTGACTACTAAATTGAAGTGAGGTTGTTTAACCGGATTTTATATTATCCCCAGAATATATCAATATTCCAGGGGAAAAAAATATCAGAATAATCAATAACCAATTTTTAATGACTGATTTTACTACTTCAACTTTTGTTTGATAATAGTCACAAGTTGAGCCATTTGTTTTTTCAACGCTGCAATTTCAGCTTGCATTTTCTTAACTTGAGCTTGCAACGCTTGAATATCGCCAGAACTTCCCCCCAAAGCAGCAACTTCCATTTGCTCACTCGGGCGTTTTTTGGCCAAATCAAAGGCAGACTTAATAGCTGCAGTTAGCTCTTTTTTCTCAAAAGGTTTTTCTAAAAAAGCAAAAAAATGTTTCTCAAAAGGTTCAGGAATTTTATCTGTCACCTCTTCTTTACGGCCTGACATTAATACCAATGGAATCTTCTTTAGCTGAGATTGGGATTGAATTTTTTGGAACACTTCCCAACCAGTAACTTTTGGTAGTAGAAAGTCCAACATAATTAAATTCGGACGTTCCTTAATAATAAATTTCAGTCCCTCTTGGCCATCCTTTGCCTCTATAACATTAAAGTTTCCTTGGGGAAGCATTTCTTTGACTCTTACCCTAATAACTTTACTATCATCAATAACTAAAATTTTGTGTCCTGCCACGACTAGCTCCTCCAGTTATCAGTTAGTGTTTCAAATTAATCTTATCTATATTCCTGTAATCAGCCATCAAGATTGCTAAATCATGGCTTCTACATTGATCTGTTCTAATATAAAAGCGCACAAAAATTTTTAATTTTTTATGGCTACAAAAAATGGTCGGTCAATATCAACTCAGGTCAACACTGCTGGGATGAAAGGCCAAATTCAGAGTATGCCAAAGTGGCTGCGTCCTTCTTTGGGAAAAGCTAGTGATATTTCTACTGTACAGAAAATTATAAAGCAGCGTCAGCTCCATACCATCTGTGAAGAAGGTCGCTGTCCTAACCGAGGCGAATGTTATGCCCAGAAAACAGCTACTTTTTTATTGATGGGTCCTACTTGTACGCGGTCTTGTGCTTTTTGTCAAGTGGATAAGGGTCATGCTCCGATGCCCTTAGACCCGGAGGAACCACAAAAAGTAGCTGAGGCTGTAGGATTGTTAGGTTTGGAGTATGTGGTATTGACTTCTGTTGCTAGGGATGATTTGCCAGATGGTGGTGCTAGTTGGTTTGTCGCAACAATGACAGCTATTAGACAACGGAACCCAGGGGCGAAAATAGAGGTTTTGACGGCTGATTTTTGGGGTGGTCAAGGTGGACTTGGGGTTGAGAAGTTATCTGTTTCTTTAGCTGAAAAGCAAAAGCAACGGATCAAGATAGTTATAGATGCTGAACCTGCTTGCTATAACCATAATATTGAAACAGTACGACGATTACAAGGCCCTGTGCGTCGTGGGGCAAAATATGAGCGATCGCTTGATGTATTACGGATTGTTAAGGAGTTAAACTCTAATATTCCTACTAAGTCAGGTCTAATGTTGGGACATGGAGAAACGAAAACTGAAATAGTTGAGGCCATGGCAGATTTGAGAAGAGTAGGATGCGATCGCATTACTTTAGGCCAATATATGCGTCCTTCTCTAGCCCATTTGCCCGTACAAAAATATTGGACACCAGAAGAGTTTGAGGAGCTTGGAGCGATCGCCCAACAAATGGGCTTTTCTCATGTGCGTTCTGGCCCTCTAGTGCGTAGTTCTTATCATGCTGGAGAAAGTGTTTAAGTCAAGAAGGGAAAAGAAAACAAATAAATTCCTAATCTTTAAATGTTTGTATGATATTGAATCAATTGTATGATAGGATTTTCTTGATCCCAAAAAAATGCGGTGGGTCTCATCGTCTCTGTCTGCAGAGGGTTAAGTGGTTGCACTCCCTGTGTTCGCGCAGCGTTGCGCCAGCAAAACAGAAAGCCCTATCCATGAGGTTGGGAAGCCCACATCATCATCTTTGATTTGATGTAGGAGAACGTCACTATAAAAATGGAGAATAAATTTAGATGAAATATTCTTTTCGTGCAGGTTGGGCTTTATTATTATTGGCTATCAACTTTGTTGTTGCGGGCTACTATTTCGGCGCTATCCAGTAGTCTTCAGACCTTTCCTTAGCAAATCTGTGCCACTCTTAGGATACTATATTCTTTAAGAGTGGCACTTTAATGAAGTCAGAAGTCAGAAGTTAGAAGTTAGAAGTTAGAAGTTATTTTTGTAACGGGGATTTTGAGTAACTCTCTAAAAATATTTCGCCAGTCAAGGCGGGGTTACGCGACCCAATTATTTTGATAACGATATATTTACCTAATCTATTTCAAGAAGCACATCCTCAAAATCAAAAAATCATAACTCTATCCACAAGATTTATCTCGCCACTCAATCTCTAATAAACTTAATAACCTTTCGTCTCCTTTGATCTTAGCTATTGAACGTTGCCATTGTAATATATCGCATATATTTGTTCTATTTACCTGAGCTATCTTTTTTGGCTCAACCTGTTTCTCTTTTACTATTTGAGCAACATTAATAGTTTGTTTTTCCTTAGCTAACTCATCATCTCTAGCGCAGAACAGCTTTTTAGAAGGATGCTGAGGTATGGGAATATGTTTAACGTAAGGATAAGTCCATCCTTGGTCTCTATGTTGTCCCCTGTATTCCTCCACTGCTTCCCCCATCATCATATTAATAGTAGGAAGTTCTTGTCGATTACGCTGATAGTCATTATTTAGTTTCATCTAATCATACAATTTTATATTTTTTTCTGTATCTATTTTTACATTTTACTCAAAAACTAGAATGTTTTTGACAAAAATTTACCTAAATGTTGCTAGAAAGCCTGGGCTAAAAGAAGTGAATATAGAGTGATGATGAATCAAATACTGGGAAAAATATTTCCCACTGTTGCCTCACAGGACTGCGCGTTTCCTCTCTTGGTGGACATTCCCATGGTGCTCCCTTCAGGACCGTAGTGAACCGACACACTTTAAATGGTGCATTAGACGGGGAGTGTGGGGAGTGTGGGGAGGGTGGGGAGAAAAAGACATCTATAGAATAGAATACAAAAATTTATTGCACAGTTTTAGCTGTGTCAGTCCAGTAGGGACAGGAAACCTTTCCCTATGGGAGACTACAGGTTTTGCCCCACAATATGTTGACCGAATAATTAAGGTTTAAAGCCTCTCTCTCCTTTAAAGGAGAAACAAGCGGTAGAGGAATGGCGAGGAGACCTCGCCAATCGACCAAGAGAGAAAAAATTTTCATTATTACTCAATCCTCTTCTTTTCAAGGAGAGGTAATTGTTAATTATTAATTATTATTGTTGAAGAACTAGACAGTGCAAAGTTCTGGGAATAACTATTGCTAGCTAAGGCTTTCAGGGATTTCAAGGTTAGAAAATCTCAATTCACTAATATAGGTTCTGTAAGCCTTTTCCAATAATACTTTTAGTCTTGAAAGTAAATTGTTTTTCAGAAGAACTTTGTACTCTCCAGATTCCGTATCAAAAAAGTGAAGCTTTGCCTTAGCAAAACTTTGGGTTCCGACAGCTTGCGTCTGTGGTGTCCTTCAGGGTCGCACCGCTGTTCCCTATTTTCTGGAGATGTCTATTCTTAAAAATAGTGACAGAGATAACTGACAAATAACAACAAGTAGTGTTAAAAAACAATTTTTCTGACAAAATTCCTCTTGAATTCTGACTACTGTACCTTGGGAATTTGACGGTTGCCAGACATACTTCATTAGACTCTATATCTTGAGCTTTTCTATTCTCTAATATTGAAAAGATTATTGTCCATAATTTATGCCAATAATGGGCAATTATCATTGATTTGTTTGTGTAAAAAATTAGCTTATTATTATATGTTGACAAAATAGCCAAGTATTATTTAATATAGAATTACAGACACATAAATAAACAAATACGGCCAGAAAAAAATATATATAAATTTAAGGTAGATTTTATGAAAAGAATCATCAAAAATCAATCTACTTCTGCTCATCCATTGGGTAGATTTGTAACTAGAGACGCATTAGCATTTCATTTGGGAATTAAATCAGATAATATCTACAAAATAAACTGTTGGAAATATGTGATTCATGTTGTAGGCAAAGGTAAAAGTAGGTTTGTAAGTTATGCCGATATGCCACCTATTTTGGGGGTAGAACCACCAAGAAAATCAGATTTCACTAAATGGAGAAAGCGCATAAAGGCTAGAAAGCAAAAGTATGTTCCTAAGTTTTGGGCACAATTTTATGTTGAGAAAATTCAGAAATCTAATTCAATTCAAAGATTACATGGTTGGGAAAATTTAGTTAAACAATGCAAGTCATTAATATCATTAGAAGGAGTAAAAAAAATAGACAGTGCTTTGATTCAAGAAAAGTCTAAATTAGAAAAATTAGCTTATCATAGTTAGTAAAAATAACTACGATTTAATATTGATTACTATCTCACGATAGTCACATTTGAGTAAGATATAAATTGTATTTATTTTAGTAATATGACTTAAAAGTAAGATGGCGATCACACAAATATTAAATTCTATCAAAAATTGTTTTTGTAACGGGGATTTGAGCAAGCCTCCAAAAACATTTCGTTTTAAAAGCCTAACGGCAGTTAGATCCTACTAGATATGGTAGTTCTGCGTAAGTTCTGTGAGTGCTAATAGACATTTGTTCAATAATTGATAATTGATAATTACCTCTCCCTAAAAGCTATCCCTTATAAGGAACTCCTGAAAACCTTGTGGGAAGCAGGGGAGAAAGGAGAAAGAATCATAGTAGATAGGAAAAACTACTTAAGTTATCGAAAAAAATGTACTTTTTAATACACTTTTTCTCTAACAAAAACCTTTGAAAGACTTATACATAACTTGTCTATTTTATCAATTTTTATGTTAAGAAAGATGTTTATAAAGCATAGCCCTAAAAGGAAAAGGAAGAGGATCTAATAAAAAGAAAATATTTTCTCTCTTGGTCGATTGGATATGGCGAGGAGACCCGCTCTTATCAGAGCCGCTTCGCTAACGCCATCCCACCCTACGGGAAGCTGCGCTAACGACCGCTTGTTTCTCCTTCAAAGGAGAGGCTTTAAACCTTAATTATTCGGTAAAAATCAAAAATCAAATCAATTATTTCTCCCTGTTGCCTGTTGCCTCTTTTCTGGAGATGTCTAATAGTTGCCATTAAGGCAACATTGACTCCCAAGATTGACCAAATTGCTTCACAATAAAAAGTACATATAGTCAAGGAATAAGGAGTAGACCATGCGACTACTACACACCATGCTGCGAGTCAACAACCTAGAAGAATCCCTGAAATTCTACTGCGATGTCCTCGGCATGAAACTATTGCGCCAAAAAGACTATCCAGGTGGTGAATTTACTCTAGCTTTTGTTGGTTATGGCGATGAGTCAGACCACACGGTACTCGAATTAACATATAACTGGGGCAAAGACCAATACGACTTGGGCGATGCTTATGGCCATATCGCTTTGGGCGTTGATGATATTTATGGCACTTGCGAACAAATAAAAGCACAGGGAGGTAAAGTGACTAGAGAACCAGGGCAAATGAAACATGGGTCCACAGTTATTGCCTTCATTGAAGACCCAAATGGGTATAAAGTAGAACTAATTCAATTAAGCTCTCGTAGCAGTAATTCAGAAAAAGAAGTTGCAGTTAGCGCTCATTGAAGAAGGCTGAAGGCATAGGGGAGTAGGGGAGTAGGGGAGTAGGGGAGTAGGGAGCAAATTTAAACTTTTTTCCCCTATTCTCTAATTGAATCTCCTGATTTCTGTAAGTCCCCCTACTGAAGGCTTCCCTATCTGAAGACTACAGCCAAAAGCACATACCGCCTTTCAACAATTATTAATTATTAGAGGATTGATCCTTAAGGAAAAAATTTATTCTCTTGGTCGATAGTCGGCCAGCGCAGAAAACCTGCGCCATCCCACCCTAACGGGAAGCTCCGCTAACGACAGCTTTTTTCCCCTTGAAAGGGGAGGCGGAATTAGCTGAATTATTTAATTATTAATTATTCAGTAAAGATACCATAAGGTTTCTATATAGTGTTTCTCAGGTTAGCGAGGTAAAGTTATCTTTTTTCTTTGTATTTCCCTGTTGCCTGTTGCCTTCCGGAGCTGTTGCCTAAAACCCAGAATTGTGTAACCCACAAGTATGAGAATTGCTATATCAAGTTTTATAGGAAAAAATTTAAAATAGTCCAAATGCAGCCAACCGACCCAAGTAAATTTACAGAACAAGCCTGGGATGCCATAGTCAAATCACAGGACGTTGCCCGACGTTACCAAAACCAACAACTAGAAGTAGAACATCTAATCATTGCTCTTTTAGAACAACAGGGTACAGCCAATAAAATTTTAAACCGCGTTGGCATAGAACCAGAAAATCTCCTCCAACAAATAGACTCTTTTGCCAAACGCCAACCCAAAGTGGGTAGTATCGAACATCTCTATCTAGGGCGCAGTCTGGAAATTTTTCTAGACCTCGCTGATGAAGCTAGAGAAAAATGGGAAGACAAATTTATTGCCGTCGAACACCTCCTACTCGCCTTTTACCAAGACAAACGCCTTGGCAATAAACTCCTCAGTGGAGGTACTCCCCAACTACCAACTCGCCCTGGTTTTGAGCGCCCCCAAACCTCACCCAAAGTTGAATTTGAACAACTAGAAGCAGCAATTAAAGCAGTTCGTGGTAGTACCAAAGTCGAAGACCAAAACCCAGAAGCTAGTTATGATGCTTTGGCAAAATATGGGCGCGACCTCACAGAGTTAGCTAAAGCAGGTAAACTTGACCCTGTTATTGGCAGAGATGAAGAAATTCGGCGCGTGGTTAGTTGTTTATCCCGTCGGACAAAAAATAATCCCGTACTTATTGGAGAACCAGGAGTTGGAAAAACAGCGATCGCTGAAGGTTTAGCTCAACGCATTGTTAATGGTGATGTACCGGAGTCTCTTAAAGAACGACAACTCATTGGTCTTGACATGGGAAGTCTCATCGCTGGGGCAAAATTTAGAGGGGAATTTGAAGAAAGACTCAGATCGGTTTTGCGAGAAGTAACCAACTCTGACGGTCAAATTGTTTTATTTATCGACGAACTACATACTGTTGTTGGAGCAGGTTCCAGTGGCGGTACGGGTTCGGGTGTAGATGCAGGTAACCTCCTCAAACCAATGCTTGCTCGTGGAGAACTTCGGTGTATAGGAGCTACAACTATTGATGAATATCGTAAACATATAGAAAAGGATGCTGCTCTGGAACGTCGGTTTCAAAAGGTAGAGGTTGGTCAACCAAGTGTAGAGGATACTATTTCTATTTTACGGGGGTTGAAAGACCGTTACGAAACTCACCATGGTGTAAAAATTACTGATGCTGCTTTGGTTTCTGCTGCAACTCTTTCTAACCGTTATATTTCTGACCGCTTTTTGCCAGATAAGGCGATCGACTTGGTAGATGAAGCTGCTGCTCAACTAAAAATGGAAATTACTTCTAAACCTGAAGAACTGGAAGCTATTGATAGACGTATTATGCAGTTGGAAATGGAGAAACTTTCTATAGAGGGAGAATTGCAAAGCAGCAAAAAAGATCAAAATTCTGAACCTACCCCACCTGTGAAAGTTTCTCCAGCATTGCAACGCATTACAAATGAAATTAATGTCTTGAAGCAAAAGCAGGAAAAATTTTCTTCTAAATGGTCTGGGGAAAAAGAATTGTTAAATACAATTAATTCCCTTAAAGCAGAAGAGGATAAATTAAAAGTACAAATAGAACAGGCAGAACGAGCTTATGACCTGAATACCGCAGCTCAATTAAAATACGGTCAACTCGAAACTGTACATCGCGATCGCGAAGCTAAGGAAGCAGAATTATTAAAGGTTCAAGCTCAAGGTTCGTCTCTCCTCCGAGAACAAGTTACGGATGCAGATATTGCCACTATCGTTGCTAAGTGGACGGGTATTCCGGTAAATCGTTTATTGGAGTCGGAACGCCAGAAGTTACTACAGTTGGAAAAACATTTACATCAACGGGTAATTGGGCAGTCGGAAGCGGTGGAAGCTGTAGCTGCAGCTATTAGACGTGCTAGAGCAGGGATGAAAGACCCAGGGCGGCCTATTGGTTCGTTTATGTTTCTCGGTCCTACTGGAGTTGGTAAAACAGAATTGGCGCGAGCTTTGGCACAGTTTTTGTTTGACCGGGATGATGCTTTAGTCCGCATTGATATGTCGGAATATATGGAAAAACACGCTGTTTCTCGGTTAGTAGGGGCACCGCCTGGATATGTGGGTTATGACCAAGGGGGTCAGTTATCGGAGGCAGTAAGAAGACATCCTTATTCTGTGCTGCTGTTTGATGAAGTTGAGAAGGCTCACCCGGATGTATTTAATATATTGTTGCAGGTATTGGATGATGGTAGGATTACTGATTCTCAGGGGCGGGTAGTTGATTTTAGTAATACTGTAATTGTAATGACGAGTAATATTGGTGGTGAGTATATTTTGGATGTGGCGGGGGATGACTCTAAGTATGAGGAGATGTATAAACGGGTGATGGGGGGGTTGCGAAAACATTTTCGACCAGAGTTTTTAAACAGGGTGGATGAGATTATATTGTTCCATACTTTAAGGAAGAGTGAATTACGGCAAATTGTGGAGATTCAAGTGAAGAGAATTGAACGATTATTAGGGGAACAAAAGATTAGTTTGAAATTAACTCCTGCGACTTTAGACCACATTGCTGAAGTGGGATATGACCCGGTTTATGGAGCGCGACCTTTGAAACGAGCAATTCAAAAAGAATTAGAAAATCCTCTGGCAAATTTGATTTTAGAGAATAAGTTTGTTGGTGGGGATGTTGTGGTAATTGATTGTGTAGATAGTGGTTTAGTGTTTGGGAAAAAGGATGAGTTAGAATTGGTGAAAAGTTAATAATAAATAACAGTGCGAGCTTCTAGCTCGCTAGTAACAATTATTAGGCAAAAGTGTTAATGAACAGCAGAACAACTTTTAGCAGCAGAACTAAATAATGAAAAAATTGCAAGAGACAATTTACAGAATATGCGGTTAATTAGGTAAAAGGGGTATGGCGATCGCTAGTTTTCCCTCTAGTAATTATGCTAGATGCTAGTAGATAATGTACTTTGTTTCATCACCCCTTTGATCAAAAAAATATAGAATATTGGTTAATGGTACATAGACATTTTCTATATAAAAAAAGGCTAGTTTTTGATATTAATTTAGTCATTTTATTACACTTTTTTTGGTAATTTATATGGCACTCAAACCTCTAACTTCTGTGGGCTTATTATTTATTAAGCAGACCTTAATTACCTGATTGTCAAAAAGCAATTAAAGCGGTCTTACTCAACTCATCTTAGGGAGATATAATACCATGTTTTAATATATGGTATTGTCTTTTCTTAAAATATCAAGCTTTTCTTCCAGTTGAACTGTTAAATGTTCAAGTTGAGTATCTGAACTCAATTGTTGTCGTCCAGTTTGAGCAATTTTCAGCAATTGTGTACCAGAAACTTGTTCTTGTTGTTGCCAAATTTGTCTGAAGTTAGGAAATTGGAGTAAACTATTTTTCCAATGACTAAAAGCATTTAGAGAGGAACGAATTCCGCCTGCATATTGGGGATAAGATTTAACCAAAGGTGAAAGAAAATAAGGATAGTATTCTACACCAATTGAAGAACACCAATCTTGCCATTTAAACAGTAAAATTCTCGGACTGGTAATAATAGGAATCCAAGGCACCCTAAAAGTATCAGCGATAATTGCACCATGCATTGCTTCAGCTAGTAAAACTTCTGTTTGGCTAATAGTAGATAAAATCTCATCTACTGAGGAGCGGGGATCTAAATAATGAAATCCGATTTGTTCACATATATTCTGCCAGATTTCTTCTGCAAAAGTGGCATGATGAATATGTGGCATATAAGTAAAACGATAAATTTTTTGCAGTGAAGGTTGATATAAACGTCTCGTTAAAATTGCCCCATCTGTGATTGCTAAATCAGGAGATAAACCTAACTTTTTAGCAGATAATTTTCCTCGAACACAGTACAATTTCCAATTTTTATCTAAAGTTTTTAATGGCTGTTCATAACCTACACCTGTACTAAAAATAATTAAACGTTGAGCTTGGGGAATTCGTTGAGGTAAGAGTTGATTTAATAGAGTTCCAATACCAATAAAAGTCGTTGTTTCATCTTCATCAAAAAATTCTGGTAGGAGTTGAGGCCATAACCAATTATTTAATTCATCTCCAAAATTACTAAACCCATCTCGACGTTTGTAGTAAAATAGTTTCATAGTTTAAGATTTGATGCAACAGACATAATTTTAGACTTTCCTCGCTCGATCGCCCAAGATAAATAACGAGTTTCGAGAATCATATTTTGAACTAAACTAGATTTAGAACACCAGTCATCAAAAGCAGGAATTGCAATTTCTGTGAGAAAGTAACGCCACTTTTTAGTAGTTTGAGCAGGATTAATTTTTTCTACTTGTAATTGACCATTATTTACTAAAGTCTGACGTAAGTTTATATCTGATTTTAGCTTCTTTAAACTGTCAAGCAACTCCTTCAAAGAAGTAACTTCTAAATAATTGAAGTTAGGTTTTCCTTCTGTACGATATGCAGATTCATAACCTAATATAGCGGGAACACCTGCTAACCAAGCATTATAAAGTTTAGTTGCTGGTTTATTTATATATTTATTCTGTTTGCCAAAACTTCGGATAGCAACTACTGCATCAGCTTGACTATAATCATTCCAACGATTATCAATTTTTTGATAATTCGTTGAGTGATTTTGATTAATAATCGGACGCCAATTTAAATCTAGTTTATTGAGTTCATTTGTCCAATTCAAACTTAAGAGTTCCGGAGCTAAATTATTTTTATGACCAAAAAAAACAATATTTTTAAACTGATTACCCCGTTCAATATTCCGAGTAATTAATCCTGGTTGTGTCCAATGAGGTATATAGTAGTTATAATTATTTATAGGTGTTATTTCTTGAGGATTTTGTACCACATGAATTTGAGCATAGGGATAAAAATTTAATTCTGCTTTAAGACAAATTAGAAGTAAATTTTTTCCTGGTTTAATGCCTTTATGAATATAAAGAGAATTGCGATGAACAATAACAATTCCAGACTGGGGTAAATAATCTACTAATTCACAAGAAAAACCATCTGCTTTTAGACGCAGATAAGTTTGCAATGTCCAAGCATAAATTCCTATACCAAATCCAGCCCAATTCTCATGGGGATTTTCAGGTAACTTTTGGGGAAATAATTTACGAGGGATATAAAAGTAAATAGTCGGTTTCATCAGAGATTTTGTATTTTTAAGCCTTAAACCAAAAATGGGGAAATGACTTTTTTGTTTGTAGTAGGGCTTTAGCCCTATCTATACTTAGGGCTAAAGCCCTACTACGAGCTTTAATTATAACTATTTAACCGGACATGATATTACTTTATTTTTTTCATTTATCTACAGCAATATGTATATTTTTGGAAGTATCCCAATTTTTCACGTTATACCAATTTGAAAAGAGAATGCTATACTTAGGTGAGACTTCAATTATTAAATAATTAAAACTTGCTCTTTAACCTTTTTGACAATTATTAGCTAGTTAGTATTAATTATTCTTGTGTTGACTTCTCCCCCACTCCCCTGCTCCCCTACTCCCCCACTCAAGAAAATGTAGCAAAGATTTATCAAATTGGTATTAGATGTTTTAAGGGGTGCTAAAAACATTGGTAAGTCCTTACTTTAGGTAATGCTTTTACAAAAACTGGATGCTCCCATATTTTTCTTAAAATAGCAGTAGCCAGAATTTTTAGGACATTCTTAAGAACTCAAATTGGGTAACGACAACGATTTTCCTTCTGACTGTACGTCGCCTTTCATGTCAGCGACAGCCGAAATTTGATGGCTCTGTTGCCTGACTTTTAATTCCTGGTATAATTGCACTTTCCATAGATAAAATGGACTAACTAAAATGCTTAATAGTAGTGTCATTTCACAAGCAGCAACTATATCAGTTTTCAGCAAATTATAGTTTTTGATAAAGTAAGATAAAGCTTTCCGAGAATCATTAACTAGATAAGCAAAAAATGCTAGAGGTCTTTGCCAAGGTTTAAGTCTGATCATTCTAATATGATTTCTGTGTAACCCTGAACCACGCGCGAGAGATAGTAAATAATTTCGCTCCAATCTTGAAGAAGATATCATGTGATGGAGATGCATTTCAGGATTGTACCAAATTTCCCATCCTGCATTTTGTATATGAGCAAAAACCTCCATATCTTCTCCTTTAAGTGCCAAAGATTTTCCAGCAGTTCCTGTCAGGAATAAATTTTCAGGAACACTTTCTAGCCATGCTTTTTTAGAAACAACTGTACCAGCTCCAGGAGGCAAAACTTTTTTCTTACGCTTATAGCAAAAAGCTTTTTGACCTCTTTCAATAATTGCCAAATACACAGCTATCTTTTGAAAATTTTGAGGTGGTTCAACTTCAAATTCCCCATGAATTTGTCCTCCATAAGCACCTACTTTAGGATGTGATTTACCAAAAGCATAAGCTTTAGCAACCCAGTCAAGTGCAGGTAAATTATCATCATCAATAAAACCTACTAAAGAACCTTGTGCTTTTTCCATTGCTTTCCTTCTGGCAAAAGCACATCCTTGCCGAGTTTCAGTAAAATATTTGAGAGGAAATTTTTCTCCCCAATTAGATTGGTAATTAGCAACTATTTTGGCTGTATTATCTGTGCTGTTGTTATCAACTATAACAATTTCCCAGTCTATTTCTTCTATTCCCACCTGATTTTTAAGTCTGCCCAAAATTTGAGGCAAATTCTTGGCTGAGTTATATGCTCGAATAGCAACAGTAAAATCAATCATTAGAAAAATCAATATACCTTCCCATTGGCAAAGGGAAGGAATTTGGAATCGGGTTAAAGCCAATTAAAAAATAGATGTAAAGTCTGCCTCTGTCAAGGTAGTGGTATCAATCCCGTTGAGGACAGCGAGTGTCTCGTATATTTCAAAGTTCTGAAAAAAGATCGGATAAAAATATTTATCCGATCTTTAATGTACGGTAAGTTAATCAGTAAATATTGAGGAGATATTGCCTTAATTTTTACTCATTGAACTTGAAAGGAATATTAACTTTATTCCTAAAAATACTGACCCTTAAGAATTGATTGTAGAAGCAGTATTTGAAAGTTATACGGAAGTAAAGTCACTCTCAGTTAAAGCGGTAGTATTAATACCATTGAGAATAGCGAGTGTTTCTTCACCTGAGATAATACTATTTCCAGTAAAGCTCAAGTCAGCAAAAGTTAGACCCTCAGCTAAACCGATGAAGTCAGTTCCAACTTCAAAGTCAACAATAGTATCAGTTCCTTCACCAACAGCTAAGATAAAGGTATCAGAACCTTGACCACCAGAGAAGTTATCTCCAGTGATAACGTCATCACCCAAACCACCGCGGATTAGGTCATCGCCATCATCACCCCAGATGCTGTCATCACCTTCGTCACCGTAAAGTTCGTCGTTACCGCCTTTACCTCCAATGCGGTCATTTCCTACACCACCAGAAATCGTATCATCTCCGCCAGCTTGACCTCCAGAGGAACGACCTCCCTCTCCCCGCAGAACGTCATCACCTGCGTTCCCGATAATTTCATCATCACCGAGAAGACCTGTTAAGGTGTCACTTTCAGCCGAACCGATGAGAACGTTGGGTTGAGGAGTTGGGGTCAGAAGTGGTGAAATCAGGTCTTGAACCTCGTCTCGCAAAGCTTCTGGGGCGTTCCAACTTCCATCCAAAGGGGTAACGGTAATAAACCCAGATAAAAATTCTCCGCCTTCTGAATTGGGTTCAATGTCTGCATCTGGCGGTAATTCAACTGGCGCAAAACCCAGTCCGGCACCGCCACTGGGAAGTTCACCGAAGTCAATATCAAACGGTGTAATGTCGCTAGTTGAAGTAAATTTCACCCCTTGAATTTCCTCAATCCCTTCTGGAAAACGCACCGGAATATTAATGCTTAAACCTGTTCCTTCGGGTAAAATAGTCTCGTCTAATTCCTGAGTTGCTTGCAGTTGGGAAATTAAATTTGTAACAAAATCTGCCCCAATTTCGTAGGCTTCATCAACGACAGTTTCATCCTCAAAATCAATCCCTGCACTAATCGCAATAGCCGGAACATCTCGTAATAAAGCCGTAACCGCCGCACTAACTGTTCCAGAAGAAACGGCACCACCCGGACCGATATTTTCGCCTTCGTTAATACCCGAAATGACTAAGTCAGGTTTATCGTCTAAAACAAAGTCTAAAGCCGCCCAAGTTGTGGTTCGAGGTGCGCCATCAACAAACCATTGATTCTCCTCAAAATTCACGACTTCTGTGGGCTGGAAAATGGCATCAACATCCAGAACTGTTCCTTTTCCACTCTGTTGTTCTTTGGGGGCAACGAGGGTAACATTATGACCTGCGACGGTTAAGGTTTCGTAGAGAACTTTTATTCCTTCTGCTTCAAAACCATCATCATTTGTAATCAGAATATCCAGGGGTTCAGCCGTGACATTTTCGGGGGCAGCTTCAATTCGTTGACTTAAACTGTCTCGAATCTCTTCACTCCCACTCCAGTCCCCATCAATAGGAGTTACGGTAATTGCACCTGCGAGGAACTGTTCTCCTTCTGAGTTAATATTCGTCACTTCATCGGGAGAAATAGGCGAATTAAAGTCAATTAAAACTCCCACACCTTCCCCAAAGGTTTCGGGTAATTCTCCAAAGCGGAGGTCAAGGGTTGAAACCTCATCTAACGCTGTGAATTTAACGCCCTGAATTTCCTCAACGCCTTCCGCAAATTCTGTGGGAATATTGACATTTAAACCCACACCATCGGGTAAGAGTTGTTCTGTGTCATTTTCTTCCAACTGTTGGATCATTTCAACAACAAAATCTGCCCCAATGTCATAGGCTTCTGCTAACTTCTCCTCATCTGAACCAGTTCCCGCACTGACCGCAATCGCTGGAATTCCGCGTTGAATTGCGGTTGAAGCTGCACTAACCGTTCCCGAAGAAATGACAATATTACTGCCAATATTTGCCCCTTCGTTAATCCCAGAAATGACTAAATCGGGTTCGTTTCCATCCAAAATAAAATCGAGTGCCGCCCAAGTTGTCACAACCGGACTGCCATCCACAAACCATTTATTTTCCTCAAAATTAACCACTTCTGTGGGTTGGAAAATCTGGTCAACGTTAATCAGAGTTCCCCGTCCACTCTGTTGTTCTTTGGGGGCGACAAGGGTGACGTTATATCCGGCTTCTGTTAACGCCTCAAACATGACGTTAATCCCGTCTGCTTCAAACCCGTCATCATTAACTAACAAAATTTCTAATGATTCTTCGCCCGGTTCAAGGTCATTTGTTGTCTGAAAATTCCAGGTCGTATCATCAGTAATACCTGCAAACGGATTACCTGAAACTGTCTCACCGCTTCCCTGAACCAAAATATTATCAACCGCCCACCACCAATCGTTTCCAGCTTCAAATACGCCGAAGTTCAAAACCGCACTACTTGCATCTTCGGGATTATTTAACGGAATAGATAATGTCTCATTAGTGGACTCATCTGGTTTGAAATTGGGGTCGTTAGGATCGGAAGTCCAACGCAAGAGTTCAATGGGTTCTCCACCATCAAAGGAAACGGTGAGATTAGCTTTCTGATTATCTTCCGGACGCCAACTGGAATCAAATGTGAGAAACGCTGTATTCGCTTCAATTTCTGTTAAGTCAATGGCTGGTGTTTGAATGAAAGCGTTGTACAAATCGGGATTGATATCAACGTCTGCATCATCATATTCATCAGGATCTGCAACCATCACTGTGCCAACCCCTTTGGTAAATTCATTCCGACGTTGACCTCCCGCTGAGGCTGCCCAAGAGTTTTTATCCAAGAACGTCCAACCAAAGAATTCAATCGGCCCACCTGTAGGGGTTGTGCTATTGTCCTGCGTCCAACCTTCCGGGGGAGTAGTTGTAAAGTCTGTACCATCTCCACCTCCTTCTGTGGGACTAACAAACGGTTCTAAAGTTAATCCTTCAAAATCTTCGGTAAACAGAGTGATGGTGTTTGCAGTGTCACGAAATGCACCCTCATCAACCTGTACGAAGTAATCAGTATTTGCTGTCAGGTTGTTATTAGGGTTGATAGTAACAGTGTCTCCCTCAACTATGACTTGAGAAGAAGTAACATCAATTGTTTCGACGATAGTATCATCAGCAGCGATCGCAATTTCACCAGCCCCTACCTGCACGTCCTCATTAAACTCTATTACAAAGTTAGTATCAACCGCCACATTTGCATCTAGGATCATACCCACTTGATCGTCAGCCGTTATCAGAGAGTCGTTATACTCATCGGAGAAGCCAAACGAATGACCTACTCCATCAACTTCATCAAGTTGTACAAAGGTAAAATCAGGTGCTTCTGCGAGCACTAAATCAGCAACAGTTGCTGCTGCCACATCATCAGGAAGCCCGTTTTGTTCAAAGTCAACTATGCCAGGAATACCCGGAATAAATCCCATTTCCGGGGCAAAATGTCCAGTATTAATCGGAGACCAGTTAACGATTGATGCGATGGTTGCATCGGGAATGTTATTATCAACGTATTCAAAAATACTGTCAATTTCGGCGTTGACTGGCTGGCTATTGTTACTCGGAATTCCATGTTTATCTGCCCAAACTCCTGTTAAAATAGTAGACCAACCAGGGCCACTAGAGGTAGCCTGTTCAGAAGCTGTGCCAACAATGCCTCCGATGAAGGATTCAATAATATCAAGATTGTTAATATTAGGTGCTTCTCCCTGTAAATCCAACAAAAGATATTCCTCTAATTGAGCACCATCAATTCCAATCAATATTGCTTTAGAATCAGCCATTGTTCCTCGTTGTTTTTATATTTTTAGGACTTACGCAGTACAACGTATTTCCGTCCCTATCGACCGACAGGGAAGCAATCTCAAATCCTAGTTTTTCCTACCTCATGGGTAAGTCCTGATTTTCTGGAAAGAGTTTAAATTCTCTCAATTATTTTGGAGAGTTGAAAAAAAGATCTGATAAAAATTTTTCTCAAATATTTATCCTAAATAAATTTAGGGTAAGTTATATCATGTCCGGTAGCATCGGTCTTGTATAGCAAAGGTAAGGAAGAAGGAAGAAGGAAGAAGAAAGAGGGAAGAGGGAAGAAGGCTACCCTCGCAAGAAAAAAACCATCATTTCCTGTAGATATTCACCCTTGGGTTTACACAAACGATATAAACGGACATGATATTAATGAGTAAAAATTTAGGATATATTGCCTAAATTTTTACTCATTGAATTTGAAAGGAATATTAACTAGGACTTATGCAGTACAAAGTATTTTCGTCCCTATCGACCGACAGTGAAGCCATCTCAAATCTTAGTTTTTCGTACCTCATGCGTAAGTCCTGATTAATTTTATTCCCAAAAATACTGATCCTTGAGAATTGATTGTAGAACCAGTATTTGAAAGTTATACAGACATAAAGTCACTCTCAGTTAAAGTGGTAGTATCAATACCATTGAGTACGGCGAGTGTCTCTTCATCTGAGATAATACTATTTCCAGTAAAGCTCAAGTCTGCAAACATTAGACCATCAGCTAAACCGATGAAGTCAGTTCCAACTTCAAAGTCAACAATAGTATCAGTTCCTTCACCAACAGCTAAGATAAATGTATCA
Source organism: Okeania hirsuta (assembly GCF_003838195.1). Taxonomy (GTDB): domain Bacteria; phylum Cyanobacteriota; class Cyanobacteriia; order Cyanobacteriales; family Microcoleaceae; genus Okeania; species Okeania hirsuta. The sequence continues at coordinate 46,979 of NZ_RCBY01000016.1, read as the reverse complement.
GAACCTTGACCACCAGAGAAGTCATCTCCAGTGAGAACGTCGTTACCTAAACCACCTCGGAGGAGGTCATCGCCATCATCACCCCAGATGCTGTCATTACCTTCATCACCGTAAAGCTGATCATCACCACCTTTACCACCGATGCGGTCATCGCCTGTACCACCGTTGATAGTGTCATCTCCAGCTACAGAACTACCAGAAGAACGACTATTTTGATCGCCCCGGAGAATATCATCACCCCCACGACCATCAATTTGATCGTCACCCTGTAAACCAGCAATAGTATCATCGCCTTGACGACCTACTAACATATCGTCGCCATCAGTTCCCACAAGATTTAACGGCTCTTGATTTTCCAGTTCAGACTGGATAAAATTAGAAAGTCCAGCCAAATCGTCAGTATTGATTAAATCAATCTCTGCTTCAAATAGAGGACCCCAAACACTAGGAGCATCTTGAGGCAAATTCCAGAAACGGAATATTTTATCTTCTCCCTGAACTTCAGAGACAATGCGATTTAATTCCGTTTCAGTGTCTTCAGGAATAGTACCAGTGCCATCCCAAGCTAAATCTCCGCTGAAGAAATTATTCCAGTTATCGCTAATTAGAGGCATAAAACCTGGATCGGCATCAGTGCCAATGTCACTTTTACGTCCATCATAGCCAGCGTAACGTACCTCTTGGCTTTCCATAAATTCCCGAGGGCGATCGCCTGAGATAATAGGAGTTACCGCACCAGGAGTAACAGTGTAGTTACCCATCTCATCTTGAGTATAGGTAGTAAATAATCCAGGAGATTCTTCTTGATATTCTGTTAAAACTTCATGGAGTCTTTGGTAGGTAGACAGTCCCTCACTCTTAATATCAATCAGGAGTGTTAGAGGTGTACCATCTGCATAAACACCACCATTATCGAACTCTTCTTTCAAATCTTGTAGAGGATCGAGGTAGAGTTCTTCTATAGTTGGGAGAGTTGTTGGGTTTAGTACAGGATCGTGAGCAACTCGTAGATTTCCGTCATCGCCAGGATAGAGCCAAATATCTGATTCTACACTAATAAACCCATAGCTGAGGGCATCAAAGAGAGGAAAATCATGTTCATAATCATTGTGAGCATGAGTAAATGGTACTGCTTCACTTCTTGGTTCGGGGATCTCTTGAAGAAAAGCTAACTGTCCTCCTTGTACCAAATTTTCTTCTGCTATAACTCCATCCCTGAGACTGTGCGCTTGAACATCAAACAGAAATAACTCACCAGGTTCTTGATCGAACAAACTTGAAACATCTAAAATTCCAGAAGATTCCCAATCACCTATATCATCAGGGTCTCCATCAGTTTGAGGAATAGGCTCTCCTGGTACTGCTGAACGATCCATTTGAGCAACACGGATCAGTTCTCCAGTTGTTGGATCTAACTTCCAGATAGATGCTTCCTCTCCAGATGTATCTCCAAATTCTCCAATAGATCGGTCTTCATTGATGTAAATGTAACCATCATCTGCCCAATCTAAGTTATCTGGACTACGCAGTCCAAAATCAGGATGTGCAAACTGTCCATCTCCTGCATCATCTCCATCATAGAGAATTTTTAGGTCAGCAGTGATGTCTGAATCACCAAATTCTAAGTTAACACTATAAGTTATTCCCCAAACATCATCAGGAAAACGACCGCTCCGACCGGTAGAAGCTAGCACCGCTTCCGTACCATCAGCAGGGTTTGTCGCTACATCTTCAGGACGAGAAAATTGGAAAGCACCCGCTTCTTCCGCAAGTAAATCTTGTTGAGTTTGGGTAGCAAATCCCATTTCATCATAACCTAGTTCATCTTGAATACTGCCATCCCCATCTGTATCTTCTGCACTTCCTGCTTCTTCTGGGCGATAATAATCAATTTCGACAAATGTTCCTGACTCACTGTTTCCTGTTCCGTTAAACCCTGCTGGATCGGGATTGCTATCTGGATCATTTTCTCCTTCAGTATCACCTAATTCTGCATCAGGAACCCAAACATAGAGACTACCATCAGCTAAACCGTTACGTTCTAGAAAACCTGCTCCTTCAGTTGTATCTTTTTCTCCTACATAAAGAAGTAGAGGAGCTGCTTCACGGTCATCTCCCACTAATATACCTACTTCGTCAGTATCTCCAGTATCTACCTGAGTTATATTTTCCCAACCAGCTCTTCCTAACCAAGGAACAGCATGAAGGGTGTTATTTTCAATATCTAATGCAAATTCAGTTCCACCAAAAGTTTCTTCTCCTGTGAAATAAATGTTATCAACGATACCCGAACCACTTGCAAACTGGTTACCTTCAACGTAGATAGAAGAACAGAAACGATTTAATCCTCCAAATTCTATGTCAGATATGTCATCTACTACTTCACCATTGCGATTGATAATAGTGTCATAAGCAAGACCTGCATCAACTACTTCTAGGGTCTCCTTATCTATATCAAAATAGCTGATCCTGGCTCCTGTGAGTTCAGTGCCATTTGCCAAAGCATAGGCATAACCAACACCGCTTCTTAACTCGTGGTTAACCAAAACTCGAACTGTATCTTCCTCAAGTTCAAAAGCTCCAATACCATCAAGAATTCCCGGAGGAGTATAATTTCCTGAAGTTCCAGGAATAGTTTCACCAATGGTGATAACAGGCTTAACTTTATAGCCGTTAAGACCTGTCATTTGAGCAGGTTGATTTGTTGTAAATGTCATCTTTATTTAAGATTGAAAAAATCAAGTTTTGTGTGATTGATTCCTGAAAAACTAATTACTCAGAAAAATCTGTACAGAACGTATGATCCCATAATTGTTTTAAAAGAAGAATATGAAAAGGATAAATTTTGGTTAAATCAATATTTTTTGATAAAAAAATTAAAACAAATTAAAAATAACTTGTTTCTGTTGATATTAGTGATATAAATATTTATTTTGGAAAAATATATCTAATAATTAGACATCAAAATTTCGTCTAAGAAAACATATTATTTCTCTTAGTTGGTTTAGCTTTATAATAATTAGTAGTATTGCTGGCTTAATTTAGAGATGGAAACTTTGGCAGTTTACCAATCAAAAAGTTGATTGGTAGTGTCCCGGTAGCTATTGGTCATAGTCTTGATATTCAGAATCAGAAAAAAGAGCAAAAATTACTTGTAGCTGAACAAGAAAAACGCAAATTAAAACTTAGGGAAGGAATTTGTTTTTCTAGACTAAGTTGAACGCGACTATCCCCAGCAGCAAACGCTAGTCACAGAGGATGGAGTAATATCATGTCCGGTTGAACAGTTATAAATAATTAGGCAGGAGACAGGAGACAGGAGACAGGAGATAGGAGATAGGAGGTAGGAGGTAGGAGGTAGGATATAGGGAAAAAAGTGTTTTCATCACTAATTATCCGGACATGGTATAAAAACTAATTAAACAGAAATTAAGTCACTTTACCGAAAAATTCAGGTATAAATCCTCTCCATTCATGGAGAAAAAGCGGTCGGAACGGGAATGCACTTTCCATAGATAAAATGGACTAACTAAAATGCTTAATAGTAGTGTCATTTCACAAGCAGCAACTATATCAGTTTTCAGCAAATTATAGTTTTTGATAAAGTAAGATAAAGCTTTCCGAGAATCATTAACTAGATAAGCGAAAAATGCTAAAGGTCTTTGCCAAGGTTTAAGCCTGATCATTCTAATATGATTTCTGTGTAACCCTGAACCACGCGCGAGGGATAGTAAATAATTCCGCTTGTATATATAATTTTATTAAAAAATTGAATTTCAGATTATTTTTTGACTGCTCATAAAAACTTCTAAATTTTTTGATAATTAGGTGGATATAACATCTTTTTTTGATAATTATCTGGCCACTCTGGAGTTTCAATTAAGTCTCTTAATAATAAGAAGCAAGTTCCTGATATAGAATGCTCAAAAAACATCTTATGGCAAAATTATAATTTTAGACAAAAAAAGCAGTAAAATAGACTGGCGATCGCGCATTTTTTTTGAGTTATTTAGACAATTCCTGTAAATTATTGATTTTCCTCAACAGATTAACTCTTTAATAGTCTTACTTTTTATAATATATAGAATTAATATATATTGTTTCCCTTTTTCTTATTTATTTCTTTTTCCTCCTTCTTTACCCTTACTATTACCGAATAATTAAGGTTTAAAGCTTCTCCTTTAAAGGAGAAAAAAGCAGTCGATCTTCGGAGCTTCCTGAAGGGTGGGATGGCAAGGTCTCCTCGCCATATCCAATCGACCAAGAGAAGAAAAAATTTTCACGCTCCGCGTCAATTCTCTTCTTTTCAAGGAGAGGTAATTATTAATTATTAATTGTTGAAGGTATGGCTCGATCGCCCTTGGTATTATATTAAAACTGCTTAGGTAGTGAAATCCGAATCAGATGTTTGGTGCAATCCCTGTTTAAAAAAAAGACTCAATAAATCACAATCATTAAATAGTATTGAGCAATAAGTCTCTTGGTAAATGGCCAGAATATTTCTCTGATTTTATATCTATCAAGAGATAACGAACCTGGATAACTACCTAAATGCTCAAGTAAAATTAATTCCCATAGATAAAATAGATAAACATTATGAGTACAACCCTAGAAAAAGGTAAGATCAGTATCCATACTGAAAATATCTTTCCAATTATCAAAAAATCTCTCTATACTGACCATGAAATTTTCTTAAGAGAATTAGTTTCTAATGGTGTAGATGCCATTGCTAAACTTAAAATGGTGGCTCGAACTGGAGAGTATAGTGGTGATGTTACTAATCCAGAAATAGAAATTAAAATAGACAAAGATAATCAAACTCTTTCGATTACTGATAATGGCATTGGGATGACCGCTGATGAAATAAAAAAATATATTAATCAAGTGGCTTTCTCCAGTGCTGAAGAGTTCATTGAAAAATATAAAGGTGGTGATGAAGACGCAATTATTGGTCACTTTGGTTTAGGGTTTTACTCCTCCTTCATGGTTGCTAAAAAAGTAGAAATTGATACCCTTTCCTATCAAGAAGGTGCAGAAGCGATTCATTGGAGTTGTGACGGTTCTCCAGAATTTGAACTATCAGATTCTCCTCGTACAGAAAGAGGTACAACTATTACCTTAACTCTCCAAGATGAAGAACAAGAATATCTTGAAACTACTCGAATTCAACAGTTAATTAAAACCTACTGTGATTTTATGCCAGTGGCAATAAAATTTGAAGAAGAAGTAGTTAATAAACACAAAGCAATCTGGCGAGAATCTACTCAAAATGTTACTCAAGAGGACTATCTAGAACTATATCGTCATCTTTATCCTTTCCAAGAAGAGCCTCTATTATGGGTTCATCTCAATACTGACTATCCTTTTATTGTTAATGGAATTCTTTATTTTCCTAAACTAAAGCCAGATGTAGATGTTACCCAAGGTAATATCAAACTATTCTGTAATCAAGTATTTGTTACCGACCATTGTGAAGAAATTATTCCTAAATTTTTAATGCCTTTACGAGGAGTAATTGATAGTACAGATATTCCTCTCAATGTCTCTCGCAGTTCCCTGTTAAGTAATCGAACTGTCAGAAGAATCGCCGATTATATAGCCAAAAAAGTAGGCGATCGCCTGAAAGAAATTTATCGTGATGAAAAAGATAAATATATCAGTTGTTGGCAAGATGTAGGTACATTTGTTAAGTTTGGTGCTTTGAATGACGATAAGTTTAAAAAGCAAGTAGAAGATATCATAATTTTCCGCACTACAGCCAAACTTAACTCAACTGAAACAACTGAAACTGAGGCTAAACCAGCAGTAGAAGTACAAGCAGAAGGAGAAGATGTTTGGCAAGAAGTAACTCCAGAAAATTCTGATGCTAAAAATACTGATGAACAAGGTTTTTATTACACAACTCTCAAAGAATATTTAGAACGTAATAAAGAACGCCATGAAAACCGTGTATATTACTGTACTGAACCTGCATCTCAAGCAACTTATGTAGAGCTGCACAAAAATCAAGGTTTAGAAGTTTTATTTCTCGACTCTTTCATTGATACCCACTTTATTAGTTTTCTAGAAAGAGAATATCAAGATGTTAAATTCTCTAGGGTAGATTCCGATCTAGATGAGACATTAATTGACAAAGAAAATCAATCAGAAATAGTCGATCCAGCTACCAATAAAACTCGCAGCGAACAAATTAAAGAATTATTTGAAAAAGCGCTGAATAAACCCAAGATAAATGTTAAAGCTCAAGCATTAAAATCAGAAGATAGCAAAACTACTCCACCAGCAATGGTATTGCTGCCAGAAGCTATGCGAAGATTGAGAGATATGACTGCTATGTTGCAGCAGGAAAAAGCAGAATTTCCAGAAGACCACGTTCTAGTGGTAAATACAGCTCACCCACTGATTCAGAATCTGGCTAATCTCAGTCAAGGTAGTATTATTCAGGGTAGTGGAGAATCTCCTTCGGCAGAATTGGCTAAACAAATCTGTCATCATGTTTATGATTTAGCTTTAATGGCACAAAAAGGTTTTGATGCTGAGGGTATGAAAGAATTTGTGGAAAGGTCTAATCAGGTCTTGACTCAGTTAACTGAAAAAGTAATTTGATCGAATTACATAAGTAGACTACAAAATTATTTTGGTGCGCGGGAGTAGGCAGTAGGAGAATACTTTGGCCACTTTAGTCTATCTATTTGAAAACTGCTAGCTAAAATGGAGCTTTGAGGACTCCCGGTATAATCTCCAATTTACCGGGAGATGAATCGCGACCAAAATAAAAACAGATACTGACCAAGACTAGCAAGAGTATAACTTAAAATCATACTCAGATAGAATTATCTTATAATAATGTGGATATCCTCACAATGAGGTGTCACTTTGGCCTTTGCAGATCGTAGAATAAATTGACGCTCGTTGGGGTACTGTCGGGGAGTTTTCAAGCTAGATAAGTGCTACTCAAGCAGTAAAGCTGAATCGTGAGGTTTGGGAATCTCCCGTTATAATCGCTCTTATTTAACGGGAGAGGATGTCAAAAGTTGAAGGAAGAAGGTTGATTAACTTTTTGATTTTTGAGATAATAGATAGGCTGTGGAAAAAATTTAGGTAGACAAATCATGGGTCGTAAATGTCAATTGACTGGAAAGAAAGCTAATAATGGCTATGCAGTTTCCCACTCCCATATCCGCACCCACAAGTTACAGCAAGCAAATCTCCAATGGAAGAGAGTTTGGTGGCCTCAAGGTAATCGTTGGGTCAAACTACGATTATCGACTAAAGCAATTAAAACTTTAGAAAACAAAGGTATACAAGCTATGGCTAAGGCCGCTGGCATTAACTTGAATAAGTGCTGATATATTTTTCTTTATACTCATCTCATCTAATTTAACCCTGTCCTATAGTTGATGAGGACAGGGCTATTTTTTTCTAAAAATGATAGGGATTAATACCAATTCCCAAAAATAATGCCATACTTCATTAAGACTTCAGTTATTCAGTAATAATAATGGTTTAGTAATTTTTGTAACGATTATCGGCATTAAGCCAAGATATATTATATTTTTGAACTTTACTCCCTACTCCCTACTCTCAAGAATATGTAGCAAGAATGCGCAAGATTTAGTATCAGAGATTTTTTGTTTGTTAACTAAATATTAAAGAGCGATCGTCACCCAGGACTTCCAATTTTTGCCATGATATAATGTTTGGTTGAATACTTATAAAGAACTACGGAGGAGGACTGAGTTAGGAGGGAAAAAGAAGGAAGAGGAGAAGAAAGTTTTTTCTCACGCTTTTAAACGGACATGATATGAGACAAAAATCCTCTCAAGAGGACTAAGTGCATATTAGTCCATCAAAATTGACTTCAGCAATGTAGCCCTAAAATCATTTATGGAGAGTTTTCGGAAGTTTTTCTTTAGTTGATCGTTAATATTTGTTTGTACCTCACATACCACCGAATCTGCTGTAAATACTGAATATTGACTATTGAGGGGTGTTGGTAATTGGTAAGATGATTTTCTCCGATGGGTGACACCCACCACTTACTATGGTAGAATATTTAGAGGTATCAGAAACAGATGGCTTTTAAGAGAGTGTTTGTAAACTAAAGATTAAGATGGCCAGAGTGCTTAATACTCGATATTCGGTGGGTTACGGCGGAAAGTTAAACTTTTGTTCCGATTCTTTGTTATTGTCGCCTAACCCACCCTACTAGACTGACACAGCTAAAATAGTGTATTAGAAAAATGCTCTAATCTTTACGGTTAATGTATTTGAATAAAAATCTATTGCACCATTTTAGGCGTGTCACGCCACTACGCCTGGATTTAATATTCCTTTTACAAACAGTCTCTAAGGTTTCATCTGTTGATTTACCAACGCTCTATTGAACTACTAAATACCAACTACATACTAACTACTAACTACTGACTACTGACTAATTATCCGGATACTATATAAATCCTGATTTTTCGTATCACATTTTATACTGCATTACTACATTACGAAAAAAAAATGTGGCCTAATTGCGAAAATATTAGGTACATATCGATATAGCAAGATTTATAAAAAAAAGTTAATTATTATGGCTAACTTTACTATCGCAATTCCTACTTATAATGGAGCTGAACGATTACCATTAGTTCTAGACAAATTACTTGCTCAAATCGGAGTAGAAGGACTATCTTGGGAAATTATAGTTGTAGATAATAACAGCACAGATAATACAAAAAAAATCATTAGTAGATATCAAGAAAACTGGTCGGATAAAATTCCATTAAAATACTGTTATGAAGCACAACAAGGTGCAGGATTTGCTAGAAAAAAAGCAGTAGAAATAGCAAGTTCTCCGTTAATTGGTTTCTTAGATGATGATAATATCCCAGCAGAAAATTGGGTAGCAGCAGCTTATGAATTTGCTCAAAAATATCCAAAAGCAGGAGCTTATGCTAGTCAAATTCATGGAGATTTTTCTGGAGAACTACCACCTGATTTTGACAGAATTAAATCATTTTTTGCCATCACAGAAAGAGGAGAACAACCATTATTATATCAGCCTGCAATTAAGGTAATACCTCCTTCCGCTGGATTAGTAGTTCGTCGGGAAGCATGGTTAGAAAGTGTTCCAGAGCAATGTATATTAGGTGGTAGAGTACCGGGTTCAATGTTAACAGGTGAAGATACAGAAACTATTAGTTATATTCAAAAAGCAGGCTGGGAAATTTGGTATAATCCAGCAATGGAAGTAATTCACAAAATTCCTCAACATCGAACACAAAAAGATTATCTAATTAAATTTTTCCGTGGTATTGGTTTGAGTCGTTATGTTACTCGAATGTTAGGAGTTAAACCATGGTTAAAACCATTGGCTTTTTTCGCTTATACGGCAAATGATAGTCGGAAAATTATCCGTCATTTACTAAAATATGGTTTGAAGTTACGAACAGATGTAGTGGCAGCTTGTGAGTTTGAACTATATATTAATAGTTTGAAAAGTCCTTTTTACTTGTGGAAGAATGGCTATTTGAATACAGTTGAACCAAACTATACTTCAGTAGTAAAATCTCAACCAGGTTTGAGTGGCATTGATTGTCGGGAATTTTAATGAAAATTATTGCTTGGCCAGCATTTAAAACTAGGTATAAAAACCCCTATAACTGGCTATTATATTCTCAGGTAGTGCAACAAGGGCTAACAGTTACGGAATTTTCTTTTGGCAAACTGCTACGCCAATACTATGATATTTTTCACCTTCACTGGCCTACAGAAACTATTGTCCGTCATCCAAACCTAGTAGTAGCAGGTTTGCGGGCTGTAACTATGCTTCTTGCTATAGACTGGGTTAGGGTTAGAGGAACAAAAGTGATTTGGACAATTCACGACCAATATCCCCACAACCTCTTACATCCTAAGTTGGCACACTGGTTTCAGTCAGAGCTGATCAAGCGAGTAGATGGATGTATTAGTCATTGCCAAGTAAGTAAAGAGTTAGCAGATGCAACTTTTCCTAGATTGAGCGATCGCCCCCACGCAGTTATTCCTCATGGTCATTATCGAGAGGTCTACCCCAATAATATAAATTGTGAGGTAGCTAAAACAAATTTAGATGTTCCTTTTAACTCCCATGTACTTTTATTTCTCGGTTATATCGACTACTACAAAAATGTACCTCATCTAGTCCGAGTTTTTCGAGAATTAGCTCCTGCTAATTGGATATTATTAGTGGCAGGTAAACTAGAAGTTCCAGAAATTGGTACTCAGATATCTCAAGTTGCAGAGAATGATTCTAGGGTCAAATTAAAGTTTGAGTTTGTACCGGATGAGAAGTTACAAGAATATTTTCAGACTGCAGATTTAGTAATATTACCGTTTCAAGAGATTTTAAATTCAGGTAGTGCATTGTTAGCTCTTTCTTTTGATTGCCCTATATTAGTGCCTAATAAGGGAGCAATGGCAGAGTTGCAGGAACAGGTGGGGCAAGATTGGGTAAAGCTGTATCCAGGAGACCTAACAAAAGAGATTTTAGAATCTGGGTTAGAGTGGGCAGTCAAAGAAGGGCGATCGCCACAAGCTAATTTAGAACAGTTAGGATGGCAAAATTTAAGTCAGCAAACTATTGAATACTTTGAATATATTTGTACTCACAAAAATCACAGTAAGAGTAATATATGAAAATTGCTTACGTTACTACTTATGATGCTCTAAATCCTGCAAGTTGGTCTAAGTACAATGGCGGTAACTACGGTGCTAGTAATTTTATTTCCAAAACTTTAATTAATCAAGGTATTATCATCAACTATTTGGGACCTTTACAAAAAACATATTCTTGGCTGACTAAAAGTAAATGGTTGTTTTATAGGCACTTATTTAAAACTGATTATTATAATTGGGCTGAACCTATTGTATGCAAAAATTATGCTAATCAGGTAGCAGAAAAACTGGCAAATTTAGATACCGAAATTATTCTCTCTCCTGAAGGAGCAACTCCTACTGCTTATCTAGAATGTAAACAGCCATTAGTTATTTGGATAGATACAACCTTAGCGGAATTAATTAACTTTTTTCCCTACCTTAGTAATCTATGTCAGGAAACTAAAAATAATATCTATACACTAGAAAAAGCAGCTTTAGAAAGGTGTAAGCTTCTCATCGTAACTTCAGAATGGGCAGTGGAGACAGTAGTTAAAATCTATGGAATTGAACGGTCAAAAATCCAAGTAATTCCTAGAGGTGCAAATATAGAATTGAGACCTAATAGAACTGTTGAAGATATTCAAAACTTAGTTAAATCAAGAGGAAATAAACCATGTAAGCTCATTTTTTCTGGAGTTTTTTGGCAGCGAAAAGGGGGAGATATAGCTTTAGAGGTAGCGAAAAAATTAAATAAATTAGGTCTAGAAACAGAATTAACTGTTATCGGCTGTCAACCTATTTCTGACGAGCCGTTACCTAGTTTTGTCAAACCATTAGGATATATTGATAAGTCTAAAGGTAATGGTTTATTGCGGATTTCTCAGTTAATAAGTGAATCCCATTTTTTGATGTTACCAACTAGAGCAGACACTAACCCTCATGTTTTGGTAGAAGCAAATGCTTTTGGAGTACCTTGTTTGACAACAAATGTGGCTGGAATACCCACAGTAATTAAGGATGAAATAAATGGCAAAATATTTTCGGTAGATACCTCAGTAGATAATTATTGTGAATATATAATTAATTACTTGACGAATTATCCAAAATATGAACAATTAGCTATGTCATCGTTTAATGAATATTTGTATCGTCTCAATTGGTCAGTGGCTGGTCAAAAAGCAAAGAAACTATTTATGGAAGTTTTGAATAATTGTTAATCTTAAGGATGTAGAAATATTTAATTTGTACTTGATATAAATATATATAAGTAAATCAGAAATATATCTATGAAAATAGCTTATTCTACAACCTATGATGTTCATAATCCTGCTAGCTGGCCTTCTAATAAAAAAGGGAATTATGGCTCAAATAGTTACATTGCAAAAACTTTAGAAAGTCAGGATATTACTGTTAACTATCTTGGTCCTCTAGAAAAACACTATTCATGGGTGACAAGAAGTAAATGGTTACTCTATAGTAAGGTATTTAAACAAGATTATTACAGATGGGCAGACCCAATAATATGTCGAGATTATGCTTATCAGGTAGCTCGAAAACTATCTATATTAAAGTCGGATATTGTACTGGCGACAGAGGGTGTTCAAACAGTTGCATATTTGAAATGTCAACAACCAATTGTTTTGTGGTTAGATACATTAACAATAGCATTGGTCGATTACTACCCAGCATTAAGTAATATTTGTCAAGAAACTAGAAGAAATATTTATAATTATGAAAAAGCAGCAATTGATCAATGTAAACTTTTGATATTTACTTCAGACTGGGCTGCCGAAAATGCTGTTAAACATTACCAAGTTAATGAGTCGAAAATTTATGTAATTCCCAGGGGCGCTAATATTGAACTTAAGCCTGGAAGAACTTTTGAAGAGGTAGAAAATATTGTTAAATCAAGAAAAGAAAAACCTTGTAAATTAATCTTTTCTGGCATAGATTGGGATAGAAAAGGTGGAGATATTGCTGTTGGAGTTGTTAAACAGTTAAATGAAATGGGTTTTAATGCTGAACTAACAATTATTGGCTGTAAACCGGAGATTAAACCTTTGCCGGATTTTATTAATATAGTGGGATATATTGATAAATCAAAACCAGAAGGAGAGTCAAAAATGAGGCAATTAGTAGCTGATTCTCATTTGATGATTTTGCCAACTAGAGAAGATTGTGCTCCTAATGTTTTGATAGAAGCTAATGCTTTTGGAGTGCCTTGTTTGACTACAAATCTTGCAGGTATTCCAACTGTAATTAAAGAAGATATTAATGGTAAAACTTTTGCTTTTGATGCAGAAATTAAAGAATATTGTGATTATATAATTTCCCGAATGAGTGATTATCCTAGATATCAAAAATTAGCAATGTCATCATTTAAAGAATATCAACAACGATTAAATTGGGATGTGGTAGGAAAAACTGCTAAACAGTTATTTATGGATTTACTTTGAAATAGCAGTCAGCGGTCAGCGGTCAGCTATCAGCTTCTAGTTGCGTGAATAGACATCTCCATTGAAGAAGGAGACAGGAGACAGGAGACAGGAGACAGGAGGGAAATTACATGGGGATAGTCAACGAAGGGCCGCTCCGCGTCTACGCTCCCCCAAGTAATTTTGAACACCCCCGTTGACGGTGGGGTATTAAACCCACAAAGAAAATGATAATAAAAAATAAAGTCAATTATTGCACATAAATTATCAATTCTTTCCCCCTACTTTCTACTCTCTAACAAAAACGAATTTTGTACCTCACTAATATGAGAATTGCTATAATATTGAAATGCACAATAAATTAAAATTACCTTTATTTCTTTTTGGTTGTCCCCGTTCTGGTACGACATATTTACAAAGTTTATTGACAGCACATCCAGAGATTATCTCTTTACCAGAAACAAAATTTTTTCATTATTTACTACCAAATAATGAACCTAAAAGACGAATACTTGGTATGGCTTCGCGACGATTACGACCTAAGTTAGAAACTTTGTTTAAAAATGAAATTAACCGCCCAGATTTACTGAAATATTTACCTAAAAATACTTTATTTATTAGGCAATATACTCGCAGATTTCTGAAAATTATGAATCTGCTAGCTGAGGAACAAGGTAAAAGTATTTGGTTAGAAAAAACTCCCGAACATATACGATATATTGACTACATAGAAAAGAATGTTCCTATAGCTAAATTTATTCATATTCAAAGAAATGGAATAGATGTAGTTGCTTCACTTTATGAAGTGTCGAATAAATATCCGAAATTTTGGTATGGTGGGTTTGATATAGACCATTGTATCGATCGATGGATTGAGGCTGTAAATATTACTTCTCAGCATTTACATAAAAATAATCATATTCTGGTGAAGTATGAAAAATTGGTAGATGATACACCTACTATTTTAAAGGAATTATGCAAATTTATAGGTATAGAATTTGATAATAAAATGCTCGAAGATTATCAAGAGACTGCTAAATCTTTGGTGAGAAAACAGTCAGGGAGAGTTGTTAGTCAGGGTGCAGTAAATACTAGATTACAAAAGTTTTATCAGGTATTTGATCAGTCTCAGCAGGAATATATATTAAGTAGATTTACAGAAGTAGGCCAGGAGCAGAACTAGCCGGCGTTGCTGAAGCACGTGTATGGTATTAATTTTAATTCTTTAGGAGTCAGGAGTCAGTCCTCAGGAGTCAGGAAGGAAGAAAGAATAAGAAACCCCGAGTAAAAGGAGAAAGTTTTTTGCTCGCCCTCCATGAGGTTGATATTCATGGACCTTGTCGGATTTTGACACTCCCCGCTCTAAAGAGACGGGGATTCTTAAGCAATCCAAAATCGAACTCTTAAAGGCGTTGTCAATGCGCCTCTACCTAGTTGGTCCAAATTAAGATTGAACCTTCCAGCTACTTTTCTAAGGATATTGGCTGCACCATTGCAATCAGCATTAATTAAATAGCCCGCAGCAGAATGATATAAACCTCGTTTAACGCGCTTTCCTGATGGTTCCCAGTTGTCGGGTTTTTCACCGTAGGTTGGGAGAACGTCATGATCTAAAAAGCTAGCTTTCGAGGTATAAGACTCTTCGGTTTCTACAAATTTTAACCCATATAAGCTACAAAGTTCCTTGATTCGTTCTTTGAGTCTTGCAGTAGGAATTTGTACCAACTTTTGGTTAGTTTGAGTCCCTAGTTCAATTGATTGTTTTTGACCTTTATTCCAACCAAAAACGATTGTACCAATTCCATGTTTAAGGCCATGGTTGATGATTAATCGCGCTGTTTTGTTAACAGCATCCCGCATCTGACGATTGCGCTTTTCAGTGATGCGAGCTAATCTTTTAGACCAAAAACCTTGTGGTTGATTTTCCTTGAGAGCAGCTATTTGTTTGTTGTACCACTGGTTTTTCGATTTCAGATGTTTGCCATCGACAATAAAGCTGTGCCCTAGAGTATCCACACAAGTCAACCAGTTGTCTAAACCGTGGTCAATAGAAAGAGCATGGGTTTTGTCTAACTTGACTAATTGAATTTTTATTTCATAGACAAACTCGACATAAAAACAGCCGTGATGAGGTAAAATCCTAATCTCTTTAATTGAGTTCCAGTCTAGGTTACTAGCCATTGGGAGATAGAAATTCTCTAATCCAAACCATGCTTTAACCTTGCGTCCTAATGGAACTCTAATTCCTTTCTCGGTCAGTTTCAACCATCTTTTAGGATAAGAAACAGTAAATAAACCGGGTTTTCGATAGTTAGGTGGTTTGGGCTTGTTAACCAATTCACCGCTTCCAAACAGTTTCGACAGTTGTTTAAAACTTTTGAAAGATTCAACAATGCCGTTGCATATTTGTTGAGCACTAGAAGCATACATCGCGTTAAAATGTCTGTTCCATTTCATTTGCCCGCAAAGCTCGCCTTGAGTGACAAATCTATTTTCCTTAAAAAAAACTTGTCGGGCGTAATAAACAGAACAGTTAAACACTTTGTTGGCTTCACCGGACAAATATTCTAGGATGGCTGATAGATTTTGATCGGGATGCAGTAGAACTTGCTGGCATCCCATGTTTTTTGTTTTTTTGCTCATGTCTCCATTATCATCAAGTTGTCGATAAATATCAACCCATCAACATGATCAACCAGCAAAAAATATATCGTCATGGCCACCATTCTATAGGTTTGGCCCATGTCCATTTAGTTTGGATTCCCAAGAGACGCAAGAAAGTCTTGGTGGGTCCAGTTAAAATCAGGTTGGCTGCTATCTTATCAGAAGTTGCCACAGAAAAAGGTTGGTTGATTAAAGGACTAGAAATAGCCCCAGACCATGTTCATGTATTGGTAGAGCATGGCTCTGATGTAACCATTCACAAAATAGTTAAAGCTTTGAAAGGTAGGTCTTCAAGGGTTTTACGACAAGAGTTCCCTGAACTATGCAAACTACCTAGCTTGTGGACTCACAGCTATTTTTATGACACTACTGGAAAGGTTAGTACAACTAAGGTTCTGGAATACATTAACGATCCCCATCACGGCGACTAAAGTCGCCGAGTCGTTTTTCCGCCCCGCGCCTAAATTGACGGGGCTACCAAACTCCCGAGCTTTTTCCGTGTATCGGCCAAACAAACCTCATCACTGCGGTGCGACGGTTTGGATTGAGACCTTGGCAAAAGTAACAGTGTTTGATTTAGATGGTTCTCAGTTTGATGTAGATAGTAATTGGGTTTGGGAAGAAAGTCCGCCGAACCTAGGAGCGCCGGGTGTGAGGCAGAAGGTTAAAAAAAATATAGTTTCGTTGATAAGTTGATAGATTAACCTTTCATTTCGGGAATAATATTTAGGTTAGGTTAGGCACTTTAGTATGCTTGACCAATATTTGTGCTATCCAAAATTCGGTTATGGGGTGCTGTTCGAGTTGTGCTGTGCTAAAAGTAGAGGTAGGGACTAAATTTAAGTCACTATAATATAGTTATATAAATTTACGGTTTGCCAACTAAACCATTTGCAATTAGGGGCAGGAAGGCTATTATGTCAAAGAATAAGTTTCTCAAAAATATATTTTATATTTTCCGTAATATCCGGAGTTGGTATCGAGTCATGGAGAGAAAGTTGAGGCGATCGCTCTGGAATGTAATAAATAATCGAAGTAGGTACTCAGGGGCAGGTTTTGTTTTGCCCACTGTGACTATGGTTTTGTTGGTAGTAGTTTTGTTGAGTATTGCTATTTTGCTCAGGTCTTTTGACAGGGCTGAAATGGCAAGAAATGTTAAGGTAAATCAGCAGGTGTTGAGTGCTGCTGCTCCTGCTTTGGAAAGGGCAAGTGCAAAAATTGATTATTTGTTAAGAGAAGACCAAACTCTGCCCCCTGGGACTCCAGCAGAAGATTTCATTTACAGAACTCTGGAAGAACGACTGAATGAGTATACTTTTGGACGTGAGGAACCACTTAAGGTCAGGTATGACTTGGATGGTAATGGGAGCATTGAAGAATTTGGCGCTTCAGGTGTGGACAATATTAGTGCTGATGGTGAGATACAAGACAACGAACAAATAACTACCGCCTGGAGATATCCTGTAGATACGGACAATAATGGTCAATTTGATAGCTACACTATCTATGGGATTTTTCTCCGTACTCCCCAAGCTGGTAGGGAATACCAACCTCTAGAGGCAAGAACAGCGCCCCAACCTGTAGTTGAAAGTCTGACCAGTACAGAACCGTTGTGTGAAGCGATAAACACCAGCTCTAATTTGGTAACTAGTGTAGGTTGGTATAAGTCAGGAGCCCAACTTAAGAAAAGTATTTTTGTTTATACCGTTAATGTACCTATTACTAGCGAACCAGAAGACCAAGAAAAATTTGAAAGATATAAAGGTACACCTGCCCTATCTGCATTAGAATATCAACGAGATTATAGCCAGGATTCGCTCGCAAACAATGCGGTTTTCTATGAAAATGACATGGAAGCTGCACCAGGTTTTGAGTTGAATCTCAATGGACGGATAGTGGTAAACGGTAATCTGATGGTTACTTCCTTTAATACTCCAATGAAATTTTATCAGGTTAGTGGTAGGAGTTCCTGTTTTTATGAAGCTGAGAATAGCAAAATTTTGGTGGGTGGTGAGCTAATCCACGGTCGTAGTCGTAAAAACACTGTGGGATTAGAAGCTGAGGTACATTTATTTAAGGGGAAAGATGCAAATCCAGCGATAGAGAAAATAGATGGAGATGCTGAATCAGTAAGCGATGACTCTTTAGATGTAGTTTTCAATGATAATGCTTATGCTCAACGCATAAATCAAATGGTGATCGATCAAATAGCTTCAGGAGATTATGAAGATAGAGATCCACAGAAAGTGATAGATATAATTGATGAAAGGACAAAGAAAGGAGAAACTGAAGAAAAAGCTCGTCAGGAGGCATTGGAAAATTATTTTAAAGACCGTACTAGAAAAGTTCCATTTGCAGAAGTGGGACTTAATGGAGATGCACTAGATGGTTATACAGGGATTGAAGATAGTGGAAATTCTCTGAGACCACAAGATGATTGGATGTTACCTACTGAAGGAAATGCTCAAATAGCTACAATAGACACAACAACGGGTTTATCTTTAAATGAAAATCAGCCTGCTGCTACAAGACCATCAGATTTAGGGGAGTTGGGTATAGAAGAACGGTTGGGCGATCGTATCAAGGTGGGAAATAATTTGCCTGCTTTGAGATATGACGAAGAATTAGAAGAATTATTAGAAGAATTAGATGATGAGGATGAAATACCATTTTTAAAGGGTGATGCAAAGCAGTATCTAACTGAAAATGGTATTGCCTGGAGTAATGCAGGAAATGGATGTGAGAATATTGAAGATGCAGATAATGAATGTCGTTGGCGCGAAACTCAAATAACTGCTTTTGCTGATGTGGGAAATGTGGATAGAAATAGTTTCTGGGAATTGGCAGCAGCACGAAAACCACAGAGTGCTACTGAGGGATATGGTGGTTTAAGGGTAATTACAGGTGCAGGAGTTTATGAGCGGGATAATTCTTTTTTGCCACGACCAAAGGTAGTAAAAGTTGATGGTACAGTAGATGATAAGTATGACGATCCAGCAACTACTGAGACAGAAGAATTTCCGATAGTATGGTCTGACATGATGCCAATGTCACCAATACGAGGAGATTTAACAGAAGTGTATGACAATGGGGGGAATAATTTTAAAACTCTTACTCCTACTGATTGGAATACCTTATTTGAAGATGGTACACCAGATGAAAGCCCCTTAGACCCCTATACAAAAAAGTATGCAAAGGGCGACCTGCGAATGCGAGCAACAGCAGTTTATCACTATGCTCAGAGTGGAATTGATGAAGATGCAACAGGTGACGATTTGGATCAAAAACCGATCGCCTGTGTTAGTAGTTACTATGATCCTAGCGATGAAATATCTAGCAAAAATAGAGCTACCTACGCAGGAAAGAATTTGGCAGGTCTCACAGACTACTACAGCACTACAATTCCAAGTGACCCAGCAGGAAAATCAAATAATGGTATAGTTTACGGTAAACCAACAATTATTAGGGCGGCTGGTATTTCAGTAACACTTGATGCTGCAACTAAACAGCTTTCTGGTACGCCAACTGAATTGGTAGAGCAGGCAAATATGGTTTTCCCTGATGGTCGGTTTGCTAATAAACCTTTACGGGATGCACTAATTAAATTAGCAGATGGTGGTTCACTAAGCATCGCAGACCAAGCTGCTATAGATTCTACTCAATGTGCTTTTGAAATTTTAGATGGAACTTTGGCTCCGGATAATTCAATCATACCTCATGGCGCTATTAAAGAAGTAGCATTTTTGAATCCACGGGAAATTAAAGCGATAGATGAGGACGATCAAGAGACCCCTAATGATGAAACTTTCACCTTGAGTAGTACTCTAGCAACACCAGCTAATCTGACAGGAGAATATAAATTACCCCTAGAAGAAAGACAACCTCTGGAAATTCGGGCAACTCAGATAGATATGAATGTCCTGCGGATGACAGAAATTAGTAATACAGAGGTAGGAACAGATATTCCGGCATTAGACCCAGAATATTTACTGCCATATAGTGGTCTGGTTTATGCTAGTCGAGATGATGCGCTGCCAGATAGGAGCGATCGGACTCCAGATGGTACAAATGGTATTGATGAGGAAAGTAGTAAATTATTGAGTCCCACAGATTATAAATTAGACCCTACTCGTCGCCCCAATGGAATTATGTTGGTCAATGGTCAAGAGTTAAATCGGGGTAATAACAACAGCGTTAGTACAGTTGAAGATGTGGTGAAAGAAAAAGGATTGATCTTGGTAAGTAATGTACCTACTTATATCAAGGGTGATTTTAACTTTCACGACCACTATGAGTTTGAGGGGGGCGGTATTGATTGGGATTTTAATGCTTATTACAATCCAAACAAGGTTCCAAGTCCAGAATTTGCTTGTCGTGGTGGAGACCCTAGGATACCTGGTAACTGTGGTGGAGCTGGTGGTGGAGATAAGTGGCGTCCGGTGGAGATTATGTCGGATTCTTTGACTATACTTTCTGATGGTTTTCGTTTTGGTTTCCGCAATGAGGGAGATTTTGACTTGAGAAATAATGCGGGTAATGTGGTTATTGGTGGTTATGACTTGGATGGGAATGGAAGTACTACTAATACAGTTGCTTCTAATACAGGACTTATAGAGAGTACCTATAACATTGACCTTGATGGCAATGGAAAAATAAATGATGACACGGATACTGTTGACGAAGTAGAGATAACAACAAAGGCAGCTCGTTTAATTAATGGTTTCTATGCTAACGACTTTGCAGTTAATGGTCTGAGTAGTGAGGCTGAATTTACTGATGATTTAGATAAAGATGGAACATCAGAAACATACACGCATACAGATGCAGAATATAGGGTGAACACAGGAACAGCACCTCTTAATAGTTCCTACTTTAATAACTTTATTACTCCTGTTCAGCGACGGGCTAATTTCAATGAGTATTTAATGGAAATTTGTTTGAAGTTGCCAGTTTCAGCTTGTCAACCGGAAGATTGGTGGGTTATTGATAATAATGATGCTCAAAACAAAGCTTCAGAAAAAATAATTGGAAAAATCACATATCCTGATGATGTTGCTGGTTCAGGTACAACAGCTTTAGCTCCAAAACCAGAATATCAACGTTACCCACGTCGTATAGCTTTTGAACGTGATACTGCCAACAATAATCTAATAAAGCTAACAAATAATTTACCAATTCCTTTGGGTATAGAAAGTGCTACGGAGATAAAAATATATCCTGATGGGGGAGGCGATTTTCCTAGAACACAAGACAATGCTCTATGGTTTAGGACAGGAAACAATAGTTGGAACACAAACCAACCTTTATTTTACCAAAACGCAACTGAGTTAAACAACTTAGGTAGTGATACCACCACCCTCCAACCACAATTAGTACCAGCATTGCAGATTCATGCTACAACAACCAATCCAGGAGGTAACTTTCCCCAAGGTCAGGAAGTAGAAGATAAAACCAGATGGCAAATGCCAGCTACAGCAGATCCAGATTCAGATACACCAAACACCACTAAAGTAAACGTAATGATGGCAACAGGTGACACACCTCCCAGGGTGATAGAAGCTGGTTTTGGTGAAACCAATGGAGGTTTACCAAACTTGCCAAGGTTTATCGAAAACTGGCAAGGTCAAACTTCCGAAATTTCTGGGGCATTTGTGCAACTCAGACGGAGTGCTTATTCTACAAGTCCTTATCAACATATCCTACAAAATGACCCTGCTGAAATTTTTGGTAATACTTACGGTAGGTACAACGCTGGAGAAACAGAAGGTACAGCACCCGCTTCAACTCCACCTACAAGACAGTGGAGCTATGATGTAGGTTTCTTATCTCAATCTCCTGACCTGTTTGCTTCCAAATTAAGCACTCTAGACCCTGACAAAACAAAGCAATATTATCGAGAAGTTGGTTTAGATGACCCATGGATACAAACATTGTTATGTTCTAAGACAGAAGATAATAATAACGCTGTTGATGAAGAAATTCGTCCGACAACAGATTTTTGTAGTAGTAAAACTGGAGGTTAATCATGATTAAGTTTATAAAAATGCCTAAACCCCACTCATCAGAATCTGGCTATACTATCATGGAAAGTTTGGTAGCGATGATTGTGGTCGCTACACTGATGAGTGCAATCGCCCCTGTGATTGCCATATCAGTAGGAACTCGCGTTCAGGCGCGACGAATAGAACTGGCAGCTCAGGCGGCTAGAAGTTATATAGATGGTGTGCGAGCGGGAAGTATTCCTGCTCCAGAAATAGTCCCCAATAATTCAGTAGGAGCTATAGATGGTCCAGATAATCTAGAATGTCCAGACCCACCAAATCAAAATGAATACTGTACAACAACTGTAACTGTTGGCCAAACTGATGTTCGCCTATATTGTGTTGATGGAGGAGATGGAGGAGACTGTACTGGACTAACAGATATGGTTGTATATGCAGCGGGATTTCATAGAAATTCCACAGACTCTAGTGATGGCTATGAATTATTTGTACGAGTTTACAGAGGTAGTGGTGTAGAAGGGGTAACTTTATCAGAGAAAACTATATCAACTTCTGTTAGTAATACAGGATTAGCAACCAGAAGTGGTGATACAGAAAAGCCGCTGTTTACAACTAAGACAGAAATTGCTCCAAGTGATGGTAACTTATTCCAAAAGTATCACGATCGCTTAAAGGAAAACTGAAATATCTCTAATAGACATCTCCAATAATAAAAAATCAAATCAATTATGGCACATAAATTATCAATTATATCATGTCCGGATAATTAGTGATCAAAAAACTTTCTCCTTCTTCATTCTTTCTACCCTCCTGTCTCCTGTCTCCTGTCTCCTGACTCCTTCGTCGTTTATTTATAACTGTTCAACCAGACATGATATTATTTCCCCAATAAAAAATCAAATCAATTATGGCACATAAATTATCAATTATATCATGTCCGGATAATTAGTGATCAAAAAACTTTCTCCTTCTTCATTCTTTCTACCCTCCTGTCTCCTGTCTCCTGTCTCCTGACTCCTTCGTCGTTTATTTATAACTGTTCAACCAGACATGATATTATTTCCCCTCTCAGGAGGGGCGAAGGGTGGTTTCCCTACTGCCTACAGCAAAGCTGCCTACTGCCTCATTTGGTGGAGATGTCTAATATCAAATCCGTTTAATATCAAATCCGGTTAAACAGCCATAGAATGGTTAAGTTAGGAGGAGTCAACCCACCCCTAACCCCTCCGGTGGAGGGGAAGTCAGGAGACAGGAGTCAGGAAGAGAAAGAATTACAAAGATGAGGGTAGTTATGACGATTGAAGATTTTTTTTATGTCCAATTAAACGGATTTGATATAACCCCTCCCAACCCACCCCCAACCCCTCCCAGGAGGGGAGACAGCTATACTGGAGGAAAATTACATGGGGATAGTCAACGACCTGCCGCTCCGCGTCTACGCTCCCCCAAGTAATGCGTGAACACGACCGTTGACGGTGGGGTATTAAACCCACAAAGAAAATGATAAATACTAAGATGAAATAATATGAAAACTTTACTCGACTCGCTCCTAAAAATACAATACCAGCAAAGGCGATCGCCTTTATCTAAATCTACTGGTGGCTTTACAATGATAGAACTGCTGGTAGGAACAATTATTGCTTTTTTAATCACCATTCCTCTATTGAGTTTTGTTGTAGATATACTTAACCGAGATGTGAAGGAACAAGCAAAGGCAAGTACTGAGCAGGAGATTCAAGCAGCTATGGACTATATTGCTCAAGATATGAGTCAGGCTGTTTACATCTATACTCCAGATCAGGTTGAGGATATATCTAATGCTGGAACTCCAGCAATACCTACAGATGATGGTACTCCAAAACTTGTATTCTGGAAACGTAAGTATATGGAAGATGCAGTTCCTCTGAATAATGATGATTCAGTTGATTGTGATGCTAATCCCAATCAATGTAATGATACCTTTGTGTTTTCCTTAGTCGCTTATTATCAAATAGATGAGTTTAATTCTGTTTGGTGTGAACAAGATCCTTGCCCATCATCGCGCATAGCAAGAGTAGAAATAAGTAATAACCCCAAATATTTAGGTGGTAATTATGTTGGGGGAGAAGCACCGGATAATGGTTTTTCTGAGCAGAATTTAGGAGAGATACAAAATCCAGAAAAGTTAATCAAGGGTGATGGAGATTTTCCCGCAAGAAATGTATTAGTAAATCATATAGAAAAATTTGATGTTGAAGCTTCTAGTAATAAACTGGCTAAGGTAACTATTTTAGGTAACAGCAAAAGTCGTATACCAGGCCAATTTCAAAATAGTGATTGTGAAACCGATCTAACGTCACCCTATTGCCCAACTGTAACTGCTCAAGTGGGAAGCATTAGTAATCTAGGTTTTGAAGAAGAAGATGAAGAAGAATAATAGAGAAAACTTAGTATAATTCAATCGAGTCTAATAAAAAATATTAAAGTAAGATGAAAATAACAATATTGTCAAAGCTTTTACAGCATATTTCTCCAAGAATATCTAAGCACAATAATCAGGTTGATGCTGGTTTTAGTCTGATAGAGCTAGTAGTAGTAGTCTTGATTATAGGAATATTATCAGCGATCGCTGCTCCTGCTTGGGATGCTTTTGTCACCAGACAGCGTACTCGTACAGTAAATAGTTTAGTATTACAAGCTTTACAGAAAGCACAAAGTCAAGCTAAGTTGAAAAAGGAAGATGTAAATGTTGAGTTTAATATTGCTGTAGACCCACCAACAGTAACCTCTGGAGGTATTGATCAGAAATTAAATGCTAATGGTGAAATTAAGGCAGGAATGGTTAAATTAGTTGTACAAGAATGTGAGACCAAAGACGCTGATGGTAAATGTACCTCTTATCAAGACGATGCAGATGTTCAAATTCAATTTAACTATCTAGGTGCAGTGGAAATAGATGATCCAGTCCAAGAACTACCTTTTGCTGTTAGTGTTTCTACACCAGATGATAGACTCAAACGATGTACAATTGTGGAAACTCTCTTAGGTGGAATGAGAACAGCAGAAGGAGAATTCGATGAATCAACAGGAACAGGATGCCCATAATCTAATTTAACTTTCCCGACGGGAAGTCCAGCGCTCTCCCGAAGGGGAGTGGAGGGATGGGAAAGTCGGGCGTTATGTGTGTGGTTCATCCTGAGAATCTATGTACTTTTTTAGCACTGAAACACGCTCCACCACCACAGCTAGCAATAAAGTAAGACTCACTCCAAAAGACAGCTTTGAAATATACCTGGTTGACTTGTTCTGAAAACTCTGTTCTCAGTCTTCTGCTGCTTACAGATTTCAGATTAGTTACAAACAATGATTGCTCTAACTGTGGGTAGTATTGAAATCACAAATGTACATCGTCTGGTTCACCATTGAATTCTATGAGTTTGCAGTCCCCCGATCGTGTATAGGTTGTCTACTATTTCTCCTAATCGTTTGAGCATCTCCTGATCGATCACTTTTTTTCTATATTTTGTTACCAAGACTAAGTGGGCTTTCATGTCAGATACGGCTCTACCACGCTTATACAAAATCTTTTTTCATAATAATTCTGTTATAGCTGTTGACAATTGTAAATACAGTCATTACAATAACAGATATATAGATAAAGGTCGATTCTAGGATGCTACTGAAATATAAGTACAAGCTAAAGCCTCATAAAAGTCAAGCGGTTATTATCGCTAATTGGTTAGAATTGGCTAGAAAACAATATAATTATCGTTTGGCTGAAAGGTTGAATTGGTTTGAATCAACGCGCACACCAGTAAATGCCTGTCCTCTAAATGTTTCAGTAGTAACACTAGACCGAATTTATCAAAATATCCCTGAATGTAGAGTACAAACACGAGATGGTAGAAAAAAAGACAGTGATGGCAACCCAGTCACAAGAAAAGGAGACAAGCATCCAAATATAGTAAATGGGTATGTAGCTTGGGAAACAGTACAGTTAGCAGACTTAGCGCAAACTAAAAAACTCTTCCCTGAGTATAAGTCTATACACTCTCAAGTTCTACAAGATGTTATTCAGCGTGTACAAACCACTATGGATAACTTTACCAAACCAGATAAAAACGGCAAAACCAGTGGGAGGCCGAAATTCAAGGGGAAACATTACTATAATTCATTTAGTTATCCCCAGTTATCAAATGCAAATATTGTCAAAAATGCTAACGGTCGGTATTGTGTTAATCTACCAAAATTTGGTTTAGTCCCTTTTGTATTCAATCGGCCAATACCAAAGGGATTCAAGGTTAAAACAGGTACAGTAATTCGTGAAGTTGACGGATGGTATATCAGCTTCACGATAGAGGATCAAACTGTACCTGTAGAGGTTGCAGAAATTCAACCCACCGAACAAAATTCAAAAGGTCTCGATTTGGGACTGCTATACTATGCTGTCACCAGCGATGGTGAGTTTATAGAAGTGCCTAAGTTTTTCAGAAAATCTGAGCATCGCTTGTCTAAACTTCAGGTGAGATTAGCCAGGAAACAAAAACACTCCAGGGTTTGGAAAATTCTCAAACGTAAAATAGCCAAACTGCATCAATTAATAGCTAGACAACGTTTGGATTGGCAATTCAAGCTGGCTTATCACCTATTTTCAGATGTAAGTGTGATATTTGTAGAAGAGCTACAAATATCTAACCTAGTTCGACGTTGCAAAGCTAAATTAGGAGATAATGGTCAATTCTTACCAAATGGTCAATCAGCTAAGTCAGGATTAAATAAGTCTTTGCAGGATGCAGCATTTGGCCAGTTTGTTCAGGTTCTAGAATATGTTGCCTGGAAACTCGGCAAGAGAATTATCAAAGTAGACCCAAAAGGTACATCTCAACATTGTTGGGAATGTTTGAACAAAGTCTCTAAAAGCTTATCAGAGCGTTGGCATTCATGTCCTAAGTGTGGACAAGAACTAGACAGGGACTATAACTCAGCACTTCTGATACAAAAGATAGGATTGCTATCAACACAGGAGGAGGACATCACTTCTGTAAAAACTGCGGTCAGGGCTTCCCAGACTGAAGAATCCCGCGTTCGTCATGTCGCGTAAGCGCAGCGTCGGGAGTATGTCAAGCCTATGCTTACCACAAAATAACTTCCCTGTCAAATCTTCAGGTAAACGACAGGGCAAATTTTTTATGCAAAAAAATATCATCATGTTTGACGTTCAATTATGAATTGTTAAAATAGTAAAGAGAGATACAACTATTTAAAAACAGTAAATCAGGGTTGAAATGAACGTAAAAATCTTAATCTCCGTAATATCAACTATTATTAAAAATGCTGCAAAAAATATCTCAGAAAAATCACTTAAGCAAAAAGAAGCAGGATATAGCCTCACAGAATTAACATTAGTCGTACTAATTATTGGTATTATTGCCGCGATCGCTGCTCCCGGATGGCTAGCATTCATCAATAACTACCGTCTCCGCACCTCCACTGACAGAATATATCAAGCTATGTTTGCAGCTCGTCGCAATGCCATACGAGATAAAACTGCTTGGCAGGCAAGTTTCCAAGAAACCACCAATATTATTGGGCAACCCGTAATTAGGTATGCGCTACATAAACCAGCGATCGCTCCCAATGACCTACCAACCTCAAGTTGGAAATATCTAGAACCTGGTATTGAGATAGACGACAATCAGACAAATGACAAAGGCAAGTATGAAACTACCCTCCGGATAGTTAAACCCGATACCAATACAGTTACTACCAACAAAACAGACCCCATTTACCGTGCCCTTTTCAATTACAAAGGTTGCCCAGTTTACAAACCTACTGACCAATGTACACAAACTAGCATCCAAGCAAAAGGGCGTATTGGCATAAAACACCAGAACCAAGACAAACCAAAAAGGTGCGTGATTATTTCCACCCTATTAGGGGTAGTCCGAACTGGAAAAGACCATGCCAAAGCTTTAGACGGAAAATACTGCTATTAAAATTGTAGGTTGGGTTGAGAGAAACGAAACCCAACATTATCTAATTTCCCTCCATTATTGTGTTAGGTTTATCCTAACGGACAAGCTCCGCTAATACTACCATTCTACCCAACCTACATTATCAAAAGATTAACGTATAAAGCCTTTTCTTTGAAGGGAAAAAAGAAAAAAATTAGGTAGTCCTGCATGGTAATGGTGAAGTAGAATTTGTAGGTTGGGTTGAGAGAAACGAAACCCAACACCATAATTAAGGCGTTGCTGAATACTGGGATAATTGAGGCCGACACAGGGACACGGAGACATGGGGACACAGGGATTATGATTTCTGCTCTCTGACAAAATCATCCCGCAATTATGCAATGCCTTGAAGAAGGAGACAGGAGACAGGAGACAGGAGACAGGAGGAAAATTACATGGGGATTCGCTCCCCCAAGTAATGCGTGAACACCCCCGTTGACGGTGGGGTATTAAACCCACAAAGAAAATGATAATTATTGCTCTGCTGATTAAATATAAAAGCATTGACATATAAAGACTTTAGCCTTTTTGGGAACAAAAAAAGTGCGCCTGTTTCAGTCTAAAACGCTCAAAAAGGAGCGTATTTTAGGCGCATAGTTGGGCAGAAAAATCATTCTTACAAAACGCCCGCTCCTACTTCCTCGCTCCCGATCCATTTCTCCTCTCCTGGGAGGGGGAGGGGCGAGGGGTGGGTTGTCTCCTGTCTCCTACCCCTACTAAAATACTTTTGAGCGCAAACCCTAATTAATGTTGGGTTTCCCTCCGGGAAGCTCCGCTAACACTGTTGTTCAACCCAACCTACATCTATTTTCATTAGGGGTAATTATTAATTATTCATTGTTAATTATTAATTATTGAATAATATTATGTCCGGATAATTAGTTATAAAAAAACTTTCTCCTTCAACTCCAGTTTTTCTTCTTTCTTCCCTCTTTCCTCCTGTCTCCTGTCTCCTGTCTCCTGACTCCTCCGTAGTTATTTATTTATCACTGTTTAACCGGACATGATATAACATTTTCCTCCAATTCCAAAACCTGCCAAACTTCTTCCATCAACTCTTTCAAACCAATACCTGCAACAGCAGAAATCAGGAAAACTTTTCCCCTATTAATCTCTCTAAAATTACTAACCAACTCTTGAATTTCTGCACTTTCTAAATCTACAGCATCAACCTTATTCAAAGCTAAAATTTGATTTTTATCTTCCAAATTTCGCCCATAAACCTTTAACTCATTTTGAATAGTCTCAAAATTATCCACCGGATTAATATCTGTAATATCGACCAAATGCAACAATAATTTAGTTCGTTCAATATGCCTTAAAAATTCATGCCCCAAACCCAAACCAGCAGAAGCACCTTCTATTAATCCTGGAATATCAGCAAAAACAGTACCATCTCCCGTCCGTTTTCTCACAACACCTAAATTTGGTACTAGAGTAGTAAAAGGATAATCAGCAATTTTCGGACGGGCAGCAGAAAGTGCAGCAATTAAAGTAGATTTTCCCGCATTTGGTAACCCAATAATTCCCACTTCAGCTAACAGTTTTAACTCCAATCTTAACATTCGAGTTTCACCCTCCAACCCAGGCAAAGCATATTCAGGAGCGCGGTTACTATTACTGAGAAAATGTTTATTTCCTAACCCACCTTTACCACCTTTAGCAACACAAAAACTTTGTCCTGGTGTAATTAAATCTCCCAACAATTCCTCTGTTTCCGCATCATAAACCATTGTACCAGGAGGCACTTCAATTAAGCGATCGCTCCCTGAAGCACCAGTCATATTTTTTGGACCGCCACGCTTACCATTTTCTGCTTTAAAAATACGTTGAAATCTAAAATCGAGCAAAGTTTGAAGATTTTCAACCGCCACTAAAATCACGGAGCCACCACGGCCACCATTTCCACCAGATGGGCCTCCGGCAGGCACATATTTTTCTCGCCGAAAGGCAACCATACCGTCACCACCTTTACCAGCTTCTACTTGAATTTCTGCTTGGTCAATAAATTGCATATTTATCGGAAATGCTGTTTAGTTGAATAAAAAGTCATGCAGAGGGGCGAACGACTCACAATGATTACATCTTATCAGAATTTTTGGGGAGTTGCAACACAATATCCTCCCAGTTTTTTTGAGCCTCACACAATGAGATTTGAGTGAGGTGATTTGTCAGTTGAGCGATCGCTTCTGTATATTTATATATCTATAGATTCATCCTGCTGATTTTTAGTTGAATAAAAAGTCATGCGTAGGGACGAACGACTCCCAATGATTACATCTTATCAGAATTTTTGGGGAGTTGCAATACAATATCCTCCCAGTTTTTTTTGAGCTTCATACAATGACATCTGGGAGATTTCTCTGTTGAGCGATCGCTTCTGTATATCTATATCCTGCTGTTTTCGTGTTGAATAAAAAGTCATGCTTAGAGGCGAAAAACCCCCAATGCTTATATTGTATCGCAATTTTTTTGGAGATGCAAGACTCAATTCCATCTATTTTTTTTAAGCTTCACACAATGAGATTTGAGTGGGGTGATTTGTCAGTTGAGTGATCGCTCCTATATCTCTATTTATCATTTATCCCAAATGCTGTTTTTTTTGTTGAATAAAAAGTCATGTATAGGGGCGAGCAACTCCCAATGCTTATATTGTATCTCAAAAAAAATTGCGATACAAGACTCAATTCCATCGTTTTTTTAAGCTTCACACAATGAGATTTGAGTGATCTGATTTGTCAGTTGAGCGATCGCTTCATATATATAATCATTGAGAGGTAATGCTGATTTTTTGTTGAATAAAAAATCATGAATAAGGGCGAGCAACCCCCAATGATTACATCTTATCCCAATTTTTTTGGAGATGCAACACCACATTCCACCATTTTTTTCTAGAGCTTCACACAATGAGATTTGGGTGAGGTGATTTGTCACCTGAGCGATCGCTTCGATATATCTATAGAACCCCTGACCGTATCTTTGTCGGCGATTCAGTTTTTTGCTAGAAGTCAGAATTCAGGAGTCAGTAGGAAATAGGAAAAAAGAAGGAAGAGAGGAAGAAAGTTTCTTGTCAGTTCATCAACAATACTTAGACACATCCTCCTGACATTCATCTGCCAAATAAGATAAAGCACGAAAACGCATACCAACCAACTGGTCGTAAAGTGGATTAAGTTTACACATAGCTGGAATGTGGGCTACTTTCTTACCAAAAATCACAATATCTCGCTCAAAAGGACATTGAGGGGGAATCATTTTACATACCATGTGAGCCACTTTTGGGTCATGGATATCCCATCCATCCAACCAGTCTTTGATCGGAGCGAGTACAGTTTGATAATGTTCGGTGTCGTGGGGAATAATGAAAGTGCCAGTATGTTCTGTTTCTTCAATCCAACTGTCTAAATCATCTTCTGTTGCTTGTTCCTTGGCTTTTTCCAGATTTTTTCTCAGGGCATCTAAAGCTTTAACCTTTAGTCCTAAAGCGTTACAGTATCTATGAAGTATGTCATCCTCAGTAATAGAATAAATTCCATCTGCCAAGGCTACCATTACCGCAGTTCTCATAAAATTTTCTGCTATGGTAGGATTTTCTCCCAGTACCCTAGCTAAATCATCTGGATTAATGGGTTGTAATTCTGAGATTTCAATTTTAGAAGCAAACTCTTCGTGACTAAAGTGGTCAAATAAATCTTTCTCTGTCACATCTAATTCCCCATCAGCATAAGCAACGGTCATTAGTCCTCTTAACCAGGTTGTAGTTTGTTCTTTGTTTAGGGGAGATTTGACGATGCTAGTCATGGCTTAACCTCTGATTAATATATAACTACAACAAATACAGTTTTTTGACTAACTCCTAAAACCAATTACAAATTAAGTTGGTATGGGAGCTATTACTTAATATTTTATCTCACTATCTCCAGCCTAAAATCCTAAAGTTTCTGATTTATTTAAACTTTATTTATTATGATTTTAGTAGTGATTGCTACATCACTTTATGAAAAATAATGATTACGATCTTTAGCTATAGCAATCCTATTTTATTCGTGTCAAAAATCTTACTGCTTTTTAGGGAACACTTAACTGGGAAAAGGGAACAGGTAAGAGTTTCAGTTTTTTTATTCACTTTTTGATTACCCGCAACCTATTTAGGATTGCTATATTACCCAAAAAGAAAAATTAATTCTTCTTGCTTGTTCTCTACAAACAAATCATCTAACTTATTTCTTGCAAACTTACCCAACCTTCCCATAATTCAGAATTATTAAAAGAACCAGAGTTGATTAGTTCTAAAATATCCTCTGTCATTTTCTTGCCTATATTATCTATAGGAAGATCGTTACTGTCATAACCGAAAGGATTTTCTATTTCTAGACCAATGGCTTCTATTCCTAATAGAGCAAAACTAATAATACCTGACATAGGAATAGTCCACCAACTTAATTCTGCAACAAATTGAAAAGGAATGGCAAAGCAATAGATGAGCAATAAATGCTTTAAATGAATAGAATAAGCTTTCGGAATAGGTGTTGTAGCAATTCTTTGACAACCTCCAAAAGCGATAAAAATTTCTTCTATTTTTTGATTCCAACTGATTAAAGTCAATTCATTGATAGAACTATTTTTTGCAAGTCTATCAAAGTATATTGTTAACCATTTAGTAATTTGTAGAGGCATATTATTACTGCTATTCAATTCTAAACACTGAACTTCAGAGAGATATTTTTTTATTTCTTCGTTAACTTTTTCCTTTCTGACTTGAAGTTTGACCGCAATAAAAAGAGCAATTAATAGTTTGATGTAAGATATTTTTTGAGCGTAATCTTCACTGTTATTATCAGGAACAAACACTATGATATTTTTTGCCATAATGCAGCAATTTTTAGAAATAAGTCCGATTAATTTCCGACCTTCCCAATAGCGATCGTAAGCAGTATTAGTTCTAAAAACTAGCAATAAACCAAGGACTATTCCTGGAATAATACTACCTAAAATTGGCTGATTCATGGGCAAATTATTACCATGAGCTATAGTAACTAAAAGGGCAAATATCATAATTACCAATACTCTGAGCCAAATATTGGGAATGACTGAACTTTTAAAGTCAAAAATTATATGGAACCAGCTTTTTCTGGGGTCGTCCATTGGCTTAACCTTCAAATATATTGTGATTGCTGAAAGGGTATAGGAAATAGGAAAAATATATTATAAGTTGGTATTAAAATTAGTTATTAATTCTTATTCATTGATTGGGATTTTTTTAGTTGAGGAAAATTCTTAATAGGAATTAAACAAAATTAATTGCACATTTTCCGTCATTCAAACCTTTTTGCTACAAAATTTACAGAAAATTAGAGTAGGTAACTAATTCTATGCAGATGCTTATGTTTAATTTATCTGTAGACTGCTATATTCAAATAATTGAACAAATTATATAGATAAGTATAAGCAAGAATATTTTGTTTTATGTTTGTTTACTGATTCATCAATTGCCGTATGTTGTTTATATTGCTATGGGCTAAGATTAGGTTAGAAAAGCCATCGGATTGGTATGAGGTATACTAGGGAAAAATCTGACTAAATAAAGCTTTGAGTAATTTGTAAATACCAAGGCGTTCATTAATTGATAATTGATAATTGATAATTACCTCTGGTTAAAACCGTCCTTGATTGAATGTAAGGAAATATTATTTCTTCTCTTGGTCGATTGGATATGGCGAGGAGACCCGAAGAGTGCAGACCCGCTCCGAAGATCGCCATCCCACCCTTCGGGAAGCTACGAAGAT
This sequence comes from Okeania hirsuta, assembly GCF_003838195.1. GTDB lineage: Bacteria > Cyanobacteriota > Cyanobacteriia > Cyanobacteriales > Microcoleaceae > Okeania > Okeania hirsuta. Next base: position 13,470 of record NZ_RCBY01000016.1, on the reverse strand, counting down.
CGACCGCTTTTTTTCCCTTTGAAAGGGGAGGATTTAAACCAGAATTATTTAATGATTAATGATTAATCATTAATTATTCGGTAAAATGTAATTTTTATTCTTTATGAAGTTGTTTAATGAAAAACCTATAATTCGATCACCCATATACTGTTAAAATTCTCTATAAATACTGAGCTGTTTCATTCTAAACTGTGCGATTTTATGTATTGACGAAACTACGTTATTCCAAGCTTGAGGAAATTTATCTTTCGCTGTCTGAAAATCAATAAATTCATTGCCAAAATCTAGAATGAAATCAACATGCTATAAATATAGTATTTATCAATGAGTTGCTCAAAATTTATTGTCATTTTTAATCACAAAAATTATTTTCAACCATCCACCATTTTCTATTCCTTTTTTGACAATCTAATGATTCTCAAAAATCGATAGCAATCTTATTTTAATTGTGAAATATTCTAGACTTTTCAGGAATAGTGGTGTGACCCCGTGGGGTGCAACAGACGCACCTGGTAGGGCACTCTTGTGACCTGTGATGAAATAGGGAATACCGAAGTAATAAAATTCTCATAAATCATTCCGGATTGCCAATTGATTCTAAATAATCAGTTGTGATATGGATTCAGTACTCAGATTTTATTGAGAAGTTTGACATTCTCTGCCATTCAATAAAGAGCGAAGTTGTTTTAGCGCCTTCCCAATTACCAATTACCAATTACCAATTACCAATTACAATTATTGTATTCTGCATTACTTCATCACAAAAGTATCCTTGTTTACCAATAAACAATCAAACCAATATAGCCACCTTACTGCTAAAGAGCGTAAATTTATTTCATTTCCAGCTCAATTATTGCTAGATAAAAATCTGCTAGTTGGTAAAATTCTCGACTTTGGCTGTGGTTTTGGTAATGATGTTAAACTACTACAACAAAAAAACTTTCCAGTCACTGGTTATGACCCTTATTATTTTCCACAATATCCCCAGACAAAATTTGATACTATTCTCTGTTTTTATGTATTAAATGTTTTATTTGACCAAGCACAAACTCAAGTTTTGATGGAAGTTTCACAATTATTAAAACCTGGAGGTAAAGCTTATTACTCTGTTAGAAGAGGTTTGAAGCGTGAGGGTTTTCGAGAGCATTATATACACAAAAAACCAACTTATCAGTGTTTAGTTAATTTACCTTTTAAATCTATCCACACAGATGAGTTGTGTGAAATTTATGAATATATTCATTATAATCAGCAAAAAAATTACACAAACAATTGCTTATTTTGTAACCCGCGTAAAAATTTACAGTTAATTACAGAGTCAGCAAAAACTTATGCAATACTTGATGGCTATCCAGTTACAAAAGGGCATACTTTAGTTATACCTAAGCGTCATCTAGCAAATTATTTTGAGTTACCTGTAGAAGAACAATTAGACTGTTGGTTAATGGTAAATCAGGTACAGAAAATTTTACAGGAAAAATATAATCCGGATGGGTTTAATGTAGGGATAAATGTTAATCGTGCCGGAGGACAAAAAATGATGCACACAAATATTCATGTTATCCCTCGGTATCAGGAAGATACTTCAAGAGTTAAGGGAGGAATGAGATTTGTTGTGCCAAAGAAGTAAAGAAAGGAAGAAGACTTTAGTTATCTAGGAGAGAAGGAAGAAGACTTTAGTTATCTAGGAGAGAAGGAAAATATTGCGTTGTCTAAGTTTTAAGCTTTTGATATGTTCTAACCTTTCTTTCAACTGCGATAAAAGTAGAAATTTTTCCATTAGACATAGGTGTGAAAATTCAAAATAAAATCAATTATTATCCATAAATTATCAATTATTTCTCCCTGTTCCCTGTTCCCTGTTCCCTCTTTTCTGGAATAAATTAAACAGTAGAAATTTTTCCATTAGACATAGGTGTGAAAATTCAAAATAAAATCAATTATTATCCATAAATTATCAATTATTTCTCCCTGTTCCCTGTTCCATGTTCCCTGTTCCCTCTTTTCTGGAATAAATTAAACAGTAGAAATTTTTCCATTAGACATAGGTGTGAAAATTCAAAATAAAATCAATTATTATCCATAAATTATCAATTATTTCTCCCTGTTCCCTGTTCCATGTTCCCTGTTCCCTCTTTTCTGGAATAAATTAAACATCAGTTAAATTAGAGAACAAACTACTCTTAGTATTAGTACGAGTAAAAGAATTCCAGGTTCCTAAATCTTTGCCAGAATATCCAAATAACATAGCTCTACTAGAGTCACTCAATCCCTGCACCAAAGTAAAATCAACTCCAGCAATACTAGGAATATTATCTAAACTCGCCCCCGTCAAATCAGCAGCTCGTAAATCAGCTCCTTCTAACTCTACCCCATTGAGTCGAGCATCACGCAAATTAGCACCTACTAAAAAAACTCCCTTCATATTAGAACCACTAAGAGCTGCACCTTGCAAGTTAGCGCCTGTCAAATCAGTACCACTCAGATAAGCACCCCGCAGATTTGCCCCTTGAAGGTCAGCTCCTCGGAGGTAAGCTGTATTTAAAAAAGCTCCACTCAAATCAGCTCCTGGTCCAACTGCTCCTGATTTTTTATAAGCAAATCCTTCAGGCCAAATTGTTTCACTATTATAGTAAGCTACTTGTAGTTTAGCTCCTGCCAAATTAGCATTAGCCAAATTAGCCTTTTGTAATTCAGCTCTATTGAGATAGGCATCAGTTAAATCTGCTCCACTCAAATTTGCTCCCTGAAGATTTGCTCCTCGTAAATCAGCACCTTTGAGATTTGCTCCACTTAAGTTTGCTTCACTCAAGTTAGCTCCAATGAGGATTGTATTATTTAGATTGGCCTGTTGTAAATTGCTTTGACTTAGATTGACTTGATATAGTTCAATTTGACTAATATCTATACCTTGTAGATTACTACCTGTAAGATTTTTGTCTTGCTGATAAGATTGAATAATTTCTGTAGCTGATTGAAACTGCATTTTGTTTGAGGAGAGTTTGCTATGTATAAAGATTTTAGTTAATTATATATTAATTAGATATATCAATCTTATTTGAGTTGTGAGATATTGTAGATTTTTAGGGAATACCGGAGCTGGGAATGAGAAACACTGAAGCAATAAAATTATCACATCCGATTCGGTGATTGCTATATCTATAAAAGTCTAAAGTATATATTAGAAATCTCCGGTCATAAAAAATAAAATCAACTATTGCACAGAAATTATCAATTATTTTTTTCTAATCTGTAGTTGCATGCAACGTCCCTACGACCTACTCCCTCTTTTGGAGGAGATGTCTATTTGATTTATCCTATAATTTTATGACTCTCAATTAGATTTTTATTGATTTTTCCTTAACTAAAAATATCCTAGTGGTACTTAGACATTTTTTGGCAGAAAAACGGCTTGAAAGTCAGTCTAGACAAGGGAATTACGTCAATGCCCTAAAAATGGCTAAAACCCTTGGTAATAAAGGATTTATACCTTTTTGACGTAAAAACCTCTACCTGTCTATATTTGAGCCTATATTCTGCTGCTATTTTGTGTAAGTCCCACTAGATGTTAACAAAAATTTAGAGACAAAAAAAATGAAATTCACACCACCAATGACAATGATGGATTTTTTTCTCAAAAGTGAGGGAATATGGTTTTCTCAACGTACTGTTCATCATTTTGATTCTGTTCAAGATGAGTCAGGGAAATCTAATTTAATCGTCAAAGTTTTAACAAAAGATGACCCTAAAGTTTTGGAAGTTTGTGAACAACAAAATTTAAATCCAGCTTTAGCAACAGGTGGTGCAAGTTTTAACTGGCAAGATAATTTAGATGATGATGAACCTAATCCCAATTATGCTGCTATTTTAGTAGATATTCCTGATTCTCAAACAGGCTTAACTGGAAAATTTTTGCGTAATCGTGGTTATGTTGAAGGTATTCCTGTAGTGGGTAGATATCATTTTGCCACGGATGGAGTCTTGACAATTGACACAGAATATGAAAGAAACCAAGGACAAGAACGTTGTTGGTTTCTGACAGATGATTTTCGAGTCAGAGTTAGTACAGTGCGAATGATGAATGGTGTTAATTTGATGGCCTATTGCTCCGAACGTCGTTGTATTACTCGCAAACAATTAGAAGAAATGATTCAAAAAAATTCTGCTAGAATCTCATCCTAAACAATAGATTTGTTGCTAAATAGATTGAAAAAAACGCTCAAACTACACCAAGAGTTTTGGCAATTTTTTACCATATCAAGCCACAAGTCTAATATCGAGTTATATCATGTCCGGATAATTAGTGATGAAAAAATTTTGGCGTTGGTAAATTAGGGTATGATATTTCCAAAAAGCCCTTATAGGTGAACTTTAATGCAATGTCGGTCATGCCAATCAACTCACGTTAACAAAAATGGATTTAAGAAAGGAAAACAGAATTACATCTGTGTTGATTGTCTCTCGACAGTTTTTAGACTGTTATCAAACACAAAAAGGTTATTCAAATGAGCTAAAACATGAATGTCTAACTATTCCTGTACCATTAGCTCAAAAACTTCTAACTATTTAGCGATCGCATTCTTTCCTCATCATACCTTCATTTACCAACGCCATATTTTACATTCCAGTTTAGTAATAAGCACTATTGATGACAGAGGCAATATGAAAACCCTTGATAATTGACAAATATCTTATTTATTTTGAGTGATAAAAACCTAACTTTTTGCTACTTCTAACCAACTATCAAATAACCCTTGATGACTAGCAACCCATTCTTCAGCGTGACGGCGAATATCTACAGGTTTATTCTCCCCATTTTTAACTTTTTCCTGTTGAAAATTAACATCCTCTAGAGGAATTTCAATCTGTTCAAATAAACTTTTCGCAACTGGATTATCCTGCAAAAAATTCTTATTTGCTAATATCCGAACTTTATCGACTGGAATACCAAGATTTTTTCCATTTACTGAAGTATCTTCTGCGGTGAAGTTTCCCTGAGTTTCTAATAAGGATGTAAAAGGAACGCCCAACCATTCCACATCCTCCTCAACTTTTAAAATTGAAGCTAACCAATGAGGAGTCCAAGTAAAATAAAGAATAGGTTTACCTTGCCGATAACGAGTCAAAGTATCCACCATCAAAGAAGAATAATCTCCTTCAATTTGCTCAACAGTATCCTCAAGTCCATAAACCTGTAAATGATGATTTATTATTCTTTCACACACCCAACCAGCAGTACAACCGATTAAATTTGCCTTACCATCACCATCTGAATCAAAAAGTTTAGCAATTTTTGGATCTTTGAGTTGTGATAAATCAGTAATATTATATTTCTCAGCAGTCTGTTTATCTATCTGATACCCCGCTTGACAATCAGAAATTAGCGTTCCAATCCTTTCTAATTTATCTTCCCCACCATTCTTGTCAAAAAATTCTTTTTGGGCAACTTGCCAATGAACACCAGTAAAATCCACATCATTATTACTAACAGCAATGTGCATTGCCGGAACATTCAATTGTTTTGCTCCTTTCACCTGATAGCCTAATTTCTCCAGCCCAATATTCACAATCTCCGTAACAAATATACCCGATGTTTCCAGACCAGAAGTAGACCGGACAATTATTCCATTCCCTGGTAATGCTTCATTTTTTGAGTTGATAGTAGTTTGGGACATTAATTGCCAGCTAGTAACACCAACCAGCAAAGCAAGCAAAATACTTATCCCTAGAGTTGTGCCTTTTTTTTTGGAAAAGCCACGAGACCGCCACCATCCAATTAAACCTCGCTCTTGCCAAGAATTAACTTTTCCCTGACTAATAGATTGAGTGATACGGTCGAGCATCACCGCAATTAAAACAATACCCAAACCACCTACAGTAGCTAGTCCGACATTTAAACGACCCAGACCTTGTAATACCATTTGTCCTAATCCCTCTACCCCAATCATTGAGGTGACAACTGACATTGATAAGGCCAACAAAATCGCTTGATTTGTACCAGCCAAAATAGTAGGCAAAGCCAAAGGAATTTGTACTTCTAATAAGACTTGTTGGGGAGTTGAGCCAAAAGCCAAAGCTGCTTCTACTGCTTCTGGAGATACTTGCCTAATGCCCAGATTTGTCAGACGAATTAGAGGGGGGACTGCAAAAACAAATGTGGCAATAATACCCGAAACTTCTCCAATTCCAAATAACATTACTACAGGTACTAGGTAGACGAAACTTGGAAGAGTTTGCATAGCATCTAGAAAGGGACGTAATATTTTGTTGAAGCGATCGCTAATGGCACTAATAATACCTAGAGGAATACCTACTAACATACAAAATATTACGGCTGTTAGAACCAGGGCCAGGGAAACCATTGCTGCTTCCCAAGCGCCACAAAAACCAATTATACAAAGAGCGATGATGCTGTAGATGGCTATTTTTCTTCCTGCTAATTGCCAGACCAGCAGGACAATAATTATGAGAAAAATCAAGGGGGGAACAGCTAGAAAACCAGATTTAATTATTTCCAGAGTATTTTTTATGGGTAAGCTGATAGCTTGAAATAGGGGACGAAAGTTATCAACTAGAAAATTAACAGCAGTGTTAACCCATTCGTCTAAGGGTAAAGTGTAAAACTGGAAAGGATTAAATATTTTGTCTAATCCTCCTTGAGTTGCAGTTATAAAGTAATTTGATATGGGAAAAAATTTGAACACTATATTATTGGCTCCTTTGGTGTTAGGTTTTATTCAAATCTTTAGGTAGCAGGGACTTACAGATATCTTCCTCCTAAAGTGCTTGATAAATAGTCTCTGGGAAGCTATTTAATTTATATTTATATTACTCTGGCTCGAAATTAATATTTTGGCATCAGTGCTCAAAACAGATGGTTTTTTGAGTTGTTAACGCTACATATCTAAGACGTTATAGTTTTTCTTTACTATATATAGTGTTTTTCCCTGATTTCTCAATTTATTTTGGATAGTATTTTGGCATCAGTGCTCAAAACAGATGGTTTTTTGAGTTGTTAACGCTACATATCTAAGACGTTATAGTTTTTCTTTACTATATATAGTGTTTTTCCCTGATTTCTCAATTTATTTTGGATAGTATTTTGGCATCAGTGCTCAAAACAGATGGTTTTTTGAGTTGTTAACGCTACATATCTAAGACGTTATAGTTTTTCTTTACTATATATAGTGTTTTTCCCTGATTTCTCAATTTATTTTGGATAGTATTTTGGCATCAGTGCTCAAAACAGATGGTTTTTTGAGTTGTTAACGCTACATATCTAAGACGTTATAGTTTTTCTTTACTATATATAGTAGTTTTACCTAATTTCTCGATTTACTTTGGGTAATATTTTGGTATTTGTTTGAGAATAGATGTTTTTTTAGTTCTCAACACTACATATCTAAGACGTTATAGTTTTTCTTTACTATATATAGTGGTTTTACCTAATTTCTCGATTTACTTTGGGTGGTGTTTTGGTATTTGTTTGAGATTTTAAGATATAGATGGTTTTTTCAGTTCTCAACACTACATATCTAAGACGTTATAGTTTTTCTTTACTATATATAGTAGTTTTACCTAATTTCTCGATTTACTTTGGGTAATATTTTGGTATTTGTTTGAGAATAGATGTTTTTTTAGTTCTCAACACTACATATCTAAGACGTTATAGTTTTTCTTTACTATATATAGTGGTTTTACCTAATTTCTCGATTTACTTTGGGTGGTGTTTTGGTATTTGTTTGAGATTTTAAGATATAGATGGTTTTTTCAGTTCTCAACACTACATATCTAAGACGTTATAGTTTTTCTTTACTATATATAGTGGTTTTACCTAATTTCTCGATTTACTTTGGGTGGTGTTTTTGTGTAAACCCTAAATTTATTATTACTGGAAAAAAAAGTTAAACTACAGAGACTTTTATTGCTACACAAAATAGTTCAAATGCTTTCTTTGGTAGTAGTGCATAGTAATGGTAAAAGTTAGAGGGAGCGATAATTTTTCACGACTTACTCTCAAAATACTGTTGAATATCTGGGAGAATAAATATTTCGGTAAATATCAAATTTTGTCCTTAAACATTACTATGCAGGACTACCCTTTCTTTTTTCTTGAAAAGCTTTCAAGAAATTTGTTAAGGAGTAGGTAATTTTTCTTGAGTAGTTTGTCGCCCCAAACTGGTAAGTACATCAGAAGCTTCTACCATACCTTTAAATTCTTTTTCTTCATCAACTACCGCTAGAGGAAATCCTTGTTTATAAAGGTGAAAAATATTTCCTAGATGAGCAGAAACATCAATTATAGGAAAATCAGTTTCTATCACCCCCATAATATCTTCTTTTTCCTGTTTGAGACTGGTTTCTAGATGTTCTTTTTTTACCAAACCAACAGGTTTATTCTGTTGATCGAGCACATACATAACTTGGAGATTATGGTCTAACATTTTTTTCAGCCCAGAGCCAACAGAATCTTGGCCAATCCTCAGAGAAGCTGTTTGATTAATAATAGAACCTACTGTAATAAATTGTGCAGGATTTACCTCTTGGATGAAAGCAGTGATATAATCATTTTTTGGTTGAGTGAGTAATTCTTCTGGTGTCCCCAATTGAACAATTGCCCCTGCTTTCATTACAGCAATACGATCGCCTAGTTTCAAAGCCTCTTGAATATCATGACTAATAAACACAATAGTTTTGTGTAATTCTTTCTGGAGTCGCAACAATTCATCTTGCATCTCTCCCCTAGTCAATGGGTCAAGGGCACTAAAAGCTTCGTCCATTAATAAAATTTCTGCATCAGTAGCCAAAGCACGGGCCAAACCCACTCGTTGCTGCATTCCCCCACTCAAAGAGGTCGGTTTATAATCTGCCCATTTAGCTAAACCCACAACTTCTAATGTTTCTAGTGCTTTCTGGCGACGATTAATTCGTTCAACTCCCCGCACCTTTAGTCCATACTCTACATTTTCAGCGACTGTTTTGTGAGGAAACAACCCAAAACGTTGAAAAACCATTGAGACTTTATTAAGTCGTATTTCTCGCATTCGTGTCTCACCAACGTGAGCAACATCTTCATCATCAATATAAATATGTCCGCTAGTGGGATGAATCAAACGATTAATACATCGAGCCAGGGTAGATTTTCCTGAGCCGGATAAACCCATTAATACAAATATTTCCCCTTGATTAATCTCAAGAGATATATCGGCCAATCCTAATACATTACCTGTGGATTGCAGTATATAATCTCTTGTTTTACCTTCCCGAAACAACTTAAGAGCGGCAAGATGTTTTTTGCCATAAATTTTAATGAGATTTTTTATAATTATTTTGGGTGGCATATTTTTATTTAATCATTAATTTAAGTTAACAGAAATTAATTAGTTATATTTTAGTACTTTCCAATTATTTTGTAGAGAATATATATTGGATATATTGGTGACGATAGTTAGCGTGCAATTTGGCGTTGCTGAGGGGCGGGATGAATCTAGAGGGAACGGGCAAATCCCAAAACTTAAGATAGTGAATTAATAGTCGGATGGAATGTTTAAGCATCTCTATTGACTTGGAATCACACAAGGTCTTGCGATGTAAGCGAGCCAAATAATGTCTTAGACCTGTATTTTCTCCCTCTACTCGGGTCATGTAGGTCTTGCTCACTATCTGGTCGCCCGATACGAATATACTGGGGGTACACCTTAAACCCATCAGTAACGTAGAAGAAGCACTGCCACAGTCCAACAATCTGCCATAGAGGTTCAAAAGTCAGAGCACTATGGTCTCCTACCACCCAACCTAATATACCAGCTTGGAAGTGGTCAACTGCTGTCCAGAGCCAGATTTTCTTTTTTTTGAGCCGACAAAAGTTTGTAGTTCGTCAAGGAACCCAACTTCAGGAATTTCGGAGGGTTCATAGGCATCTGGTAACTGTTCTCCGACCTGTCGTCACCATCGGATGACGGTGGTATGATGAATTCCTGTTACCCGTTCTATCCCACGAAAACCCATACCATTGACATACATTTTTAGACAAATGAGACGAGCATCGTCACTGTATCCTAGTTAAGTTTGAGGATTCGATACAAATTGGCGACCGCAATTGACACAAATGTGGTTCTGCTGGCCGCGTCTGCGACCGTTCTTACGGATATGTTTAGATTGGCACTCTGGACATTCCACATTTTTTCCCTTTGACTTGCTCTGTCCCAACCTATCATTCATCCCGCAAATCTGCAACGCCTGCAATTTATTTGGGCTTTGGATAAAGTGTAAAATTATCAACAATTAAGCTTTGGTCAAATTGTCATTAAAATAGAAAATTAACTATATTAGTAGACATATCCAAATCTGCCAATTTTGTAATGGTGACGTCAGGGCTTGAGAACCGTTTTTCGAGATTTCTAGTAGGTAGACAAAAATTATTTGTATATTTGCTACTCGTAAGAAATTCACTTTACTAAAATAATATTCAAAAACGAAAGTTAAGATTTCTGCCTAGAGATGATTTAGGCATCTAAATAATATTATGTCCGGTTGAATAGTTATAAATAACGAGAAGAGTAGTCAGGAAGACTGAGTCATGAAGACCGAGTCAGGAGGGAAGAAAAAGAGGATAAATTTTTTTCATCAGTAATTATCCGGACATGATTTAATTAGTTTATTAAACTCTATTTAATATTCAGATATATTTTTTGATACCTTTTTTTCATTTTATAGCAATAGCCAGAGCAGTGAGGACATACACTAATGATGAATCACTAGACAATGTTTTTCCCAGTGTTCCATGTTCCCTGTTCCCTGCTATAAATATTTCACTATTTACCCGATCATGATAAACCATTATGCGACTTGGATTCTCTCCGCTCTTCCTTGTGGAATACAAAGATTTAATCTCTACATTCATCAATTAGCAATTAGCGGAGAGCATTTGTCGCTTGGGAAATAAATAATTACCTTTTTCTCCCTGATTTGTTTTGAATTTTCCCAACTGAAAATTTCAAATTTTGGAATTAATCAAAAGAATCATATTTCTTTGATTTTATCTAGAAAAGGTACGATTTTGCCATCTATTAAGAATGTGATTTTCTGCAATCATAGATGTAGTTTGTAACTCAGAAATTTGCTTTCTTGAAGCCTGTATTGTCTCGACTTGATCGTGAAATTCTTGTTGCAATTTAGTCAGTTTATTTTGATAATCTGTAATTATTTGTTTCTGCAATTCTGACTGTTTTTCTAAAGCTTCATAAGTTTCCTGTGATACCATTGAACCAACTATAGATTCAAGATATTGCAACTTATTGAGTTGCTCCTGTAACTGGTGCTGCAAAGCTTCATAATTTTCTTTTGACACCATTAAATCAGTCTGTTCTTCGAAACTTCGCAACTTATTTTGCTGTTCTTCTGACTGACGCTGCAAAGTCTCATAAACTTCTCTAGAAACCATTGTGGTAATTTGTGCTTCTAGATGTTGCAACTTATCTTGTTGTTTTTCTGACTGATTTTGCAGGGTCTCATAACTTTCCCGCAATACCATTGAAGCTATTTGAGATTCTAGTTTTTGAAGTTGAGCTATTTGCTCTTGTGACTCTTGCTGAAGATTCTGATAAACTTCCTTTGATACCATTGAAGCTATCTGAGATTCTAGTTGCTCAACTTGAGCAATTTGCTCCTGTGATTTGTCTTGCAAAGAATCATAAACTTCCCTAGATACCATCAAAGCAATTTGCTCTTTTAATTGAGCCATTTGCTCTTGTGACTCTTGCTGAAGATTCTGATAAACTTCCTTTGATACCATTGAAGCTATCTGAGATTCTAGTTGCTCAACTTGAGCAATTTGCTCCTGTGATTGGTCTTGCAAAGAATCGTATACTTCCCTAGATACCATCAAAGCAATTTGCTCTTTTAATTGAGCTATTTGCTCTTGTGACTCTTGCTGAAGATTCTGATAAACTTCCTTTGATACCATTGAAGCTATCTGAGATTCTAGTTGCTCAACTTGAGCAATTTGCTCCTGTGATTGGTCTTGCAAAGAATCGTATACTTCCCTAGATACCATCAAAGCAATTTGCTCTTCTAGTTGTTTTAGTTGAGCTAGTTGTCCTTGAGATTCTTGCTGGAGAGTTTTATAACTTTCCTGAGATACCATCAAAGCTACTTGCTCTTCTAGTTGTTTAAGTTGAGCTAGTTGTGCTTGAGACTCTACGATTACTTTTTTATCTTCTTCTAATTGCTTCTGTAAAGTTTCATAACTTTCTCTTGACACCATCGCAGTCATTTGGTATTCCAAATGTTTAATCTGTGCCATCTGAGATGCCAACTCTTGTTGTAAAGTTTGATAACTTTCCGATAACTGATTTTGTACTTCTACAGAGTCAACTAATGGTTCTGGAACTGTTACTATATCCAATTTTTCATCAGATACTTCATTTGTCTTCAGAGCATTATTTTCTGTCTCCGATTTATTGTCCAAATTTACTTGGATCTGTGCCGCCTCTCTCAAAATTGCAAGGTCTCCTCTAGCAATGCGCTCAATTAACTCAGACCTAGATAGACCAAGTTCAGTTGCTACGTCCTTTAGCCTCTCAGCGCTAGTGGGAGTCAGAGACACACCGACTTTAACCTTGCTTTCTGAATATGAGGTGGCACCATTACGTTTTTTTGCCATTATAAATCTCCTTGGCCACCATAATGTTTCTAGTATACCCTTGAATGGTATTCCTTAAGTAATTATGGTATTCCGCTCTATTAAACTGACCCAAAACTCAGCAAATCTAGACTTAACTGGACGTTATGTAGTTTTGGTGTTAACTTCCTGTTTCAACGTGGCTTTAGTTTGGCAACTAAAGGGTTTGTCCACTCCGCAGGCCATCCCCGTAGAGCTTACCGTTTGACTTGGTAGAGTCGGATGGGAATATTCCTTCAAACTATCGTTCTATATTCTTGCTGGCATTTAAATCTTTGTCCTCAATGTGACCACAATCAGGGCAAATATAAACGCGGTTTTTTAATGGCATCTGATGACGATGATTCCCACAATTAGAGCAAATCTGTGAACTTGGAAACATTCTATCTACAAGCACTAATTGACTTGAGAATTTCTCAGTTTTATATTCTAATTGGCATCTAAATTCATACATCCCACAATCTGCAATTGCACCTGCTAATTTGTGATTTTTTAAGAATGCCTTAATTTGTAAATCTTCTATCTTTATTATGCTGTGGTTTTTAGCAAGATAGGTAGTTAGTTTATGGATAGCGTCTTTACGAATATTAGCTATCCGAGCGTGGATTTTTGCTAGTAGGGATGGCCCTCGGAGCGGCTCTGTCAAAAGCTGGTCTCCTCGCTGGCCGACCATCGACCAAGAGAAGAAAAAATTTTCATTATTAGTCAATCCTCTTATTTTCCAGGAGAGGTAATTATTAATTAGCGCTTGCTGGTTAAATATCAAAGCATTGACTGATATTGGTTTT
>NZ_RCBY01000159.1 GCF_003838195.1 Okeania hirsuta | reverse complement strand
CCTGTTGCCTCTCTTGGTGCGCATTCCCTTGCGACTGGCGTCGTCGCGGGGTCGCACCGCTGTTGCCTGTTGCCTGCGCACAGCGCTATACAAAGTATTTCCGTAATTGCGACCGACAGGAAAGCAATCTCAAATCCTAATTTTTCGTACCTTATATCATGTTCCCCCTCCGGGGGAGCTACGCTAACGCTTGAATACTTATAAATGACTGTTGTGAGTCCTCAGGAGTCAACCCACCCCTCGCCCCTCCCCCTCCCAGGAGGGGAAGGACCGAGTCAGGAGGAAATATTGGAGAAAAAGAACAAATATTCGTATTGGGGGTATTGATAATTTAAGTATTTGTTTGGTACTGTCGATACCCGGATCCCTTAAATTTTATTATAACTGATTATCCGCAATTCGTAGCTCCCCCGGAGGGGGAACATGATATTATGCGTAATATCAAATCCGGTTGAACACTTATTATATAGTTGGGGGAGTAGGGGAGTAGGGGAGATTGAAGGCTTTAAGTATAGTTATAAACATATACTATATAACCGGATTCTATATAAGTCCTGTTTTACACGAACAATACTAACGGACATGATATTACTGATACATCGATTAATATTCAAGTGAATTAAATACTGTATCATGTCCGGATAATTAGGGTTTGCTGATGGAAGTCTTTTGTTCAACAATTAATAATTAATAATTAATTATTACCTATCCTTGAAAAGAATAGGATTGACTAATCATGAAAATTTTTCTTTATTATCCCCTTAAAAGGGGAGGCGCATACCCACAATTTTTCGGTAAGAGGAGGAGTCAGGAGTCAGGATGACCGAGTCAGGAGAAATGGGAATTATAGAGGAGATAGTAGCAAGAATCGTCCCTTAATTTTTCTGCCCAACTCTTGACCAAAATCCGCTCATTTTTGAACCATTACCACCTAAAACCTCGTACTTTTTGATACTTAAAAAGGCTAAAACCTTTATCTTTAAATACTTTTAGATTTAATCAGCAAGCCCTAATTAGCGATCAAAAAAACTTTCTCCTTTTCCTCCTCTTCTTTCTTCCTTCTTTCTTTCCTCCTGGCTCAGTCCTCCTGACTCGGTCTTCCTAAATAATTAAGATTAATATCATACACGCGCTTCACCAACGCCGATTTTTTGCTCAGTTAAGCTACAATAATATAATACCAAAAATAAAGATGATTGGGATATCAAGAAAAACTGCTTATGAATGCTCAAGCTACAGTTACAAATAAAGCATTATTAAATGGTAAAGGATTACCTCCTTTTGAATCGATTAAACCAGAAGATGTAGTCCCTACAATGACAGAACTTCTAACAGAATTAGAGCAAGAATTAACAAACTTAGAAGCCACAGTTAAACCTACTTGGAATGACCTAGTAGAACCCATACAAAAATTAGTAGACCGTTTAAGTTGGAGTTGGGGAATAGTAGGGCATTTAATGGGAGTAAAAAATAGCCCTGAACTAAGAAAAGCTTATGATGAAATACAACCAAAAATAGTAGAATTTTCTAATAAACTCAGCCAAAGCAAACCTCTTTATCAAGCCTTCAAAAAATTACACAATAGTGATAGTTGGCAAAATCTAGATTCAGGACAAAAACGCATAGTTGAAGCTGCTATCAGAGATGCAGAACTTTCTGGAGTAGGTTTAGAAGGGGAACAGCGAGAACGTTTCAACACCATTCAACTAGAATTAGCAGAACTTTCTACAAAGTTTTCCAATAACGTCCTTGATGCCACAAAAGCTTTTAGTCTCACATTGACAAACAAAGAAGAAGTCGATGGTTTACCTCCCAGTTTATTAAGTTTGGCAGCTCAAGGTGCCAGAGATGCTGGAGCAGAAAATGCAACTCCAGAAAGCGGACCATGGCGCATCACTCTCGACTATCCCAGTTTTGCGCCCTTCATGCAGCACAGCAAACGACGGGAGTTACGAGAACAACTGTATAAAGCTTTTATTAGTCGTGCTTCTAGTGGGGAGTTAAACAACTATCCTTTAATTCAACGTATTTTAGAGCTACGTCAACAAAAAACTCAAATTTTAGGCTTTAATAGTTATGCAGAACTGAGTCTCGCTAGTAAAATGGCGCCTGGTGTTGAAGCAGTGGAAAAATTATTAGAAGAGCTACGCAGTGTGAGTTATGATGCTGCAGTTACAGACTTAGAAGAATTGAAAAAATTTGCTGCCAGTAAAAATGCCCTAGAGGCAAATGACCTAAAACATTGGGATACCAGTTTTTGGGCGGAAAGACTGCGGGAAGAAAAGTTTGCTTTTACTGCCGAAGAGTTACGACCATATTTCCCACTACCCCAAGTTCTTGATGGTTTATTTGCTTTAGTCAAACGGATATTTGGTATTAATATTACTGCTGCTGATGGGGAAGCACCAGTCTGGCATCAAGATGTGCGTTATTTCCAAGTTAGTGATGAGAAAAATACACCCATCGCTTACTTCTATCTTGATGCTTATAGTCGCCCGGCAGAAAAACGGGGTGGTGCATGGATGAATGAATGTATTGCTCGCGCAAAGCTTATGGAAAATGGTCAAACTACTTTGCGTTTGCCAGTAGCTTATTTGCAATGCAACCAAACACCTCCTGTAGATGGTAAACCTAGTTTGATGACTTTTCGTGAGGTAGAAACTCTTTTCCATGAGTTCGGACACGGTTTACAACATATGTTGACAACGGTTGACTATGCAGGAGCTGCTGGTATTAATAATGTAGAGTGGGATGCGGTGGAGTTACCCAGTCAGTTTATGGAAAACTGGTGTTACGACCGCGCCACATTATTTGGAATGGCAAAACATTATCAAACAGGGGAAACTCTGCCAGAACATTATTATCAGAAACTTTTGGCTGCCAGAAATTATATGAGTGGCAGTGGGATGTTACGTCAGTTGCACTTTGCGCTAGTTGATATTGAGCTACATCATCGTTATCAACCAGGTGCTGAGGAAACAGTGATGGATGTGCGTAACCGCATCGCTAAAACTACTACTGTGTTAGCTCCATTGCCAGAAGATTCATTTTTATGTGCTTTTGCACATATTTTTGCTGGCGGTTATGCTGCTGGTTATTATAGTTATAAGTGGGCAGAAGTATTGAGTGCTGACGCTTTTGCTGCCTTTGAAGAAGCTGGTTTAGAAGATGAAGTAGCGATCGCCACTTGTGGTAAACGTTTTCGAGATACAGTATTAGCATTAGGTGGTAGTTTGCATCCGATGGAGGTGTTTAAAACTTTCCGAGGTCGGGAACCTAATACTGAACCTTTGTTGAGACATAGTGGTTTGATAGCTACTGTGTAAACTAATAGAAATCTCCTCCACGCATAGGCAGCTTTGCTGTAGGCAGTAGAGGGAAAGAATTTTTCTGTACGAATGTTTGTTACGAGGCACAGTAGTGGGAGCATCTTGCTCCCGTGCCTGTATTCCTTTTTGGGCATTGCTGAGAGGCCGGATGAATATTATAGAGGGAGTAGGCAGCTTTGCTGTAGGCAGTAGGGAACCCACCCCTCGCCCCTCCCCCTCCTGGGAGGGGAAATAATTGATAATTTATGTGTGAGAATTGATTTGATTTGGGATTTTTACCAGATGTCTAATAGACATCTCCTCCACACATAGGCAGCTTTGCTGTAGGCAGTAGAGGGAAAGAATTTTTCTGTCCAAGGAGTGAAAATATCAGGAACGGGAAAATATCAGGAACGGGCAAGATGCCAATTCCACAAAACTATTAAAATCATCCCACATTTATGCAACGCCAACTTTATTATCAGTATTATCAGTAATTATCGGTCGTTATATAGAGTCAGGATGTATTATAACTTATGTTAGAAGTACAACTCTTGGTCAAGGAATTGACTTGAGTAACTGTCAACCATTTAATTATAAAAATATATTATTTGTTCATAATGGCTATATTGATAAATTCAGATTTACTCTTTATAAATAAATAAGCGATCGCCTCAAATAAATTCCTTATTTATTGATTAAAGGCAATACAGATTCAGAGCATATTTTTGTATTGTCTTGCAGCAACTAGCAGTTTGATATTTTGCATAATCTAATATCAGGAATATTGATATATTTAATCCTAAGGTGTTGGTAATTTGAGGTATGATATCATGTCCGGATAAGAGCGCGATAGAAGTCCATGACCTTTACGCGACCAAAAAACTTTATCCTTCTACTCCTGTTTCTTCTTCTTTCTTTCCTACTAACTCGGTCTTTCCACTCCTGGGAGGGGTTAGGGGTGTTCAACAATTAATAATTAATTATTAATTATTACCTCTCCTTGAAAAGAAGAGGATTGACTCAAAGGAAAAATTTTTTCTTTTTTCCCCTGAAAAGGGGAGGCGCATACCCACAATTTCTCGGTAAGTAATTAAGATTAATATCATACACGCGCTTTACCAACGCCAATCCTAATTTTGCTAGTTTCAAGAACAACCTATATCGACTTTACGAATTAATATCAATTTCATTATTTTTTTTTGATATAGTTAACCATTTAATGATAGAAAGTTTTTGATTTTATCAGCTTAAAGTAGGCCATTATTATCGTTGAAATATTGGACTTTATAACAAATTGGCCTGACCTGAATCCTTACCAAAAATTTAGCAATAATCCTTAATAAAATTTAACTCTATGGATAATTTCATCAGTGGTAAAATGTATTATTAAGAAATGTTTAGCTTGTGCATCAAAAAACTTATACTGTAAGCATTCAGCTGTCAGCCATCAGCTATCAGCTATTGCTTTTAGTTGACGATCAAAGCTTTATTAATTGTCTTACTACAAAAGTTGGCTCCCTTGCTCTTAAAGTCTATATTAATTTAAGCACTGTCTTTAAGGAGAGAGTCTTGTTGCTGATAGCTGACAACTAATAGCTGTTTGCGCAGCATTCCGGAGGAAATGCTTACCTTATACTTGTTTATAGACAGAAGCCAAAAAATATCTGGATTGTATATTTTTAAAGACAATCAGAGAATGATTAGTGTCGCTAGAAATTGCCGATTAATTAATAAATAAGGAGCATTATAATGTCTGAAGTCGCTACTAAAAACCTCACCTTTTGGGATACTACCGACTATAAGTATCCAGGGTTTGGCCAAACAGCGCAAATCTCTGATGGTCTCGGAGGTACAATAGGTATAACCTACAATCAAATAGACTATAATGACCGTGGTTGGAAAGGAAAGCCAAATGGAGATACCCCCATTACAGAAGACCGCCTCCTATCTGGGGAAATAGAGAATAAATTTAGCTTAACAGGTAAAGTAAAAGGTATCACTGTTACTATGCCTCAAATCAGGACTATAGGACGTGAAAATAATTATTCTGTTACTCTAGATTTTAGTAACTACAAAGCTTCTCTAACTGGCTCAAAAGCAACTGATGGCGCTACCTGTGGTGACACATATTTGGCCATATCAAGATTTTTCAACGGTACTGCAGCTGGATATACAACCATAAAAGTCACAGCAACAACTCTAGATGGTAGTCCACTAAATTTAACTGACTGGAAATTATTCAACAGTGGCACTCTTGGCCAAGGAAATAATGCTCGTGTATTCCTAGATGCAGCGACTCAAACTATCTCTGGTAAAAACTCTCAAGGTAAACAAGAGTTTTGCCCAACTCCACCCAACCCAGGTACTTCTTTTGGCACAGATACGGGTCTAGGTTTGTTTCAGTTACCGAGCGACCAACGTTATACATCTATTACCCTTACTTTTAAACAAAAAAAGATTAAAGGTGTAATACCTAATGATTTACATGATATTTATGTTGCTAGCAATACTACCTCTACAAGTCCAATTAGCAAAATGCCTGAAACTAAACCTATGGATATAAGTAGTGGTTTACAACTGCATCTGCCATTGAATGAAATAGTGGAAAATGCTGCTAAGGAAAAAGAAGTAGTTGATATTTCGGGAGGAAAACTCAATGGCAAAGTTCATGGTGCAACAATTGTTGCCGACTCAAACTTTGGTAACTGTTTAAGTTTTGATGGGGTAGATGATTATATCCAAATGCCGGAAATGAATATTGACTATTCAAAGGGTATTACTGTAGAAGTTTGGGTGTATTATAACAGTTTCAAGTACCAATCAAGAGTTATTGATTTCGCTAACGGTCCTGGTAAAAACAATATCATTTTTGGGAATCATACTACAACAAATGATGGATTATTAGTTGTGTTTGTTGGTTCGACCAGAAAAGCTATTGAGGTAAAAGGGATACTCGAAGCAAGTAAGTGGCTTCATCTAACAGCAACAATTGATGAGTCAGGAAATGCCAAGGTTTATAAGAATGGTCAAGAAGTAGGGGGAGGGTTGGTAGCTGTCCCCAATAGTGTTAATCGAACCAAAAACTATATCGGCGTAAGTAATTGGTCAGGAACAGGATATTTTCACGGAAAAATGACAAACCTGCGGATTTATGACCGAGTATTATCACCAGAAGAAATTAACGAATGTATGAAAGTGGATGGAACTCCTCCACCTATGGATATAAATAGTGGTTTACAACTGCATCTGCCATTGAATGAAATAGTGGAAAATGCTGCTAAGGAAAAAGAAGTTGTTGATATTTCAGCAGGAAAGCTCAATGGTAAAGTTTATGGTGCAACAGTTGTAGCTGAACCACGCTTTGGCAATTGTTTAAACTTTAATGGGAATGGTGCAACAGTTGTAGCTGAACCACGCTTTGGCAATTGTTTAAACTTTAATGGGAATCATGATTATGTGATCATTAATCCCATGCCCAACTTTCCCTCGGAAGCAATGACAGTATTATGTTGGGTTAGATCGAACAACCAACAGAAAGAAGGTACAGTTATCTCATACGCAAAATCTTCCGCACAGAGGTATAACGAGTTTCAAATATACAACATTAAAAATATCACACCCACTGTTAATAACAAGTGGTATAGTACGGGAGTTGCTTTCAACGATGGTGAATGGCATTGTGTAGCAATTACTTGGCAAAGTAGCGATGGACAATTTAAAGTGTACAAAGACGGAAAAGAAGTACACTCTAAAGTCATTAGTCAAGGAAATCCAATTGCCACTGGAGGAGCACTGGTATTAGGGCAAGAGCAAGATAAGCTGGGAGGAGGATTTGCTGCTAACCAAGCTTTTCAGGGGCAAATGGCTCATTTGCGGATGTATAACCGAGTATTATCTCCAGAAGACATCAATGAATGTATGAAAGAAGATGGAACTCCTCCACCTATAGATATTAACCGTGGTTTACAATTCCATCTGCCACTGAATGAAATTGTCGAAAATGCAGCTAAAGAAAAAGAAGTTGTTGATGTTTCAGCAGCAAAGCTAAACGGCAAAGTCAATGGAAAACCAATAATTGTAGCAGACTCCAAGCTTGGCAATTGTCTAAGTTTTGACGGTGTGGATGATTATATCCAAATGCCAGCAATGAATATTGACTATTCACAAGGTTTGACTGTAGAAGCTTGGATACACTATAACAGCTTTAAGCATTGGTCAAGAATTATTGACTTTGGCAATGGTACTCCAAATAACAACATTGTGTTTGCTAACGAAACCACAACAAGCAATCTATGTTTCGATAGTTTTAAAGGAACAACTTCCAACAGGGTACAAGCAAATGGAAAGCTAGAGTTGAGCAAATGGCTACATTTGGCAGTAACAGTTGATGGTTCGGGGAAGACTAAAATTTACAAGAATGGTACAGAAGTAGAGAGTGGGTTAATCAATCTTCCCAACAATACCAATCGCGCTAACAACTATATTGGTAAAAGTAACTGGTCAACAGATGGATATTTTCAGGGCAAAATGTCAAATCTGCGGATGTATAACCGAGCGTTATCTCCTGAAGAAATCAATGAATGCATGAAAGTGGATCAAACTCCTCCACCTATGGATATAAATCGTGGTTTACAATTGCATCTACCACTGGATGAGATAGTGGAAAATGCAGCCAAAGAAAAAGAAGTTGTTGATGTTTCTCCAGCAAAACTCAATGGCAAAGTCAATGGAAAACCAATAGTTGTAGCAGACTCCAAACTTGGCAATTGTCTAAATTTTGACGGTGTGGATGATTATATCCAAATGCCAGAAATGAATATTGACTATTCACAAGGTTTGACTGTCGAAGCTTGGGTACACTATAGCAGTTTCAAGAGTTGGTCGAGAATTATTGATTTTGGAAAAGGTCCAGGTAACAACAACATTCTGTTTGCGAATGAAAGTACTACTCAGAATTTAGTCTTCGATGTTTATCAAGGTGCTACTCGAAACAGGATTAAAGTGGATGGAATGCTAGAGTTGAACCAGTGGCTTTATTTAACAGTAACCGTTGATGGGTCAGGTAGTGGCAAAATCTACAAGAATGGTGAAGAAGTACAGAGTGGTTTAGTACATCTACCTAATAATCTTAATCGCACTAAAAATTATATTGGTGATAGTAACTGGTCAGCAGATGGATTTTTTCATGGCAAAATGTCGCATCTGCGGATGTATAACCGAGCATTATCTCCTGAAGAGATTAATGAATGTATGAAAGTGGATGGAACTCCTCCACCTATGGATATTAATCGTGGTTTACAACTGCATCTGCCATTGAATGAAATTGTCGAAAATGCTGCTAAAGAAAAAGAAGTTGTTGATATATCAGCAGGAAAACTCAATGGTAAAGTTAATGGTGCAACAGTTGTAGCAGACGATCGCTTTGGCAACTGTATCAACTTTGATGGTACGAAGGATTATATCGAACTTCCTACAGCAACTATTCCCGAAACTGGTGAAATTACAATTAGTTTCTGGGCAAATGGCGGCAAGTCTCTACCTAATCAGAATTCTATTATCTTGGCACAAGATAAAAGTAATCACAGGGTAGTCAACATTCATTTACCTTGGTCAAATAGTAACGTATACTTTGATTGTGGAAATACAACTACTACTGATAATAGTTATGACCGTATCGAAAAACCATCCCAGGCAAGTGACTTTAAAGATCGATGGACATACTGGGTATTTACCAAGAATGTGGCTACGGGTGAGATGAAAATCTATCTTAATGGTAGTTTGTGGCAAAGTGGTGTTGGTAAAGAAAATCCTCTAAGCTCAATTACTCAGGTTAAATTTGGTTGTGGTTATGGTTTTTATAATGGTAAAGTTGCTCATCTACGAATTTATGACCGAGTATTATCTCCAGAAGAAATTAACGAATTGATGACAGTTGATGAGACCACTGGTGAAACCGATAGCACATCAACAACTGATGAGACTGATGCCACTGGTGAAACCGACAGCACATCAACAACGGATGAGACTGGTACTACTGGTGAAACCGACAGCACATCAATAACGGATGAGACTGGTACTACTGGTGAAACCGACAGCACATCAATAACGGATGAGACTGGTACTACTGGTGAAACCGACAGCACATCAATAACGGATGAGACTGGTACTACTGGTGAAACCGATAGCACATCAACAACGGATGAGACTGAGACTACTGGTGAAACCGATAGCACATCAACAACGGATGAGACTGAGACTACTGGTGAAACCGATAGCACATCAACAACGGATGAGACTGAGACTACTGGTGAAACCGATAGCACATCAACAACGGATGAGACTGAGACTACTGGTGAAACCGATAGCACATCAACAACGGATGAGACTGAGACTACTGGTGAAACCGATAGCACATCAACAACGGATCAAACTCCTAAACCTATAGATATAAATAGTGGTTTACACCTCCATCTCCCACTCAATGAAATAGTAGAAAACTCAGCAAAAGAAAAAGAAGTAGTTGATGCCTCAGATGGAACACTCAATGGCAAAGTTTATGGTGCTGAAGTCATAGCTGACCCTAACTTTGGCGATTGTATAGGTTTTGATGGAGTAGATGATTATATCGAACTACCCCCAACCGCTATTCCCGAAACTAATGAACTCACAATTAGTTTTTGGGCAAATGGCGGAGAGTCTCTACCCAAACAAAGCTCTATTTTGTTAGCAGAAGATAAAACTAATAACAGGGTAGTTAATATTCACTTACCGTGGTCAGACAGTACCGTATACTTTGATTGTGGAAATAAAACCTCTTCTTTTGACAGAATTGAACAATTAGCTCAAGTCTCTGATTTTAAGGGTAAATGGAATCACTGGGTATTTACAAAGAATATTACTACCGGTGAGATGAAAATCTATCTCAATGGTAGTCTGTGGCAAACTGTTACAGGTAAAGATCAAGAATTAAGTCAAATTACTCAAATTAAATTGGGTTGTGGTTATGGGTTCTATGAGGGTAAAGTTGCTCATCTGCGAATTTATGACCGAGTGTTATCTCAAGAGGAAATTAACGAACTAATGAAAGTAAATCAACCTGCTACTACATCAACGACTGGTGAAACAGACGCCACATCAACGACTGATGAAACTGATACTACCCAAAAACCTATGGAATATCGGACTTATCAGGTCAAAGGTAATCCCACAATCAAAACTGGATATTCAGCGTCAGAATGGACTGCAGTTATTGCCGGATTTAATTCCGGAGCAAAGCAAAAACACAAAGCTTCAGCATTGACGATCATGCCTGTTGTTGAGGATGAAGAATGGAAAATTAAGTGCGATATTAAAGATACAGACGATCGCTATTGGGATGTAGCGGTTTTATTTATCAAGAATAATATGGTAAATAGGGTCAACAACTTTTATCGTTAGATAGCTGTAGTCTCAAAGGGCATCCGATCGATTTTTTTGGGGTAGCATTTTATGGCTGCCCCTTTTGATTTATGGCATTGGTGATTGGAGGTATGAAATCAGTAATTTAGGTAAATTAAGAGTAATTCTTTGAATGGCAAGATGAGATATTGTCTTTACTGAATTGACCAAAAAGCACATTTCTTTCTCCTGACTCCTAAGTAATTAAGGTTAATATCATACAATAATTCACCAACGCCTGATTTATATATAGCGGGCAAGATGCCTGAACTGGGAAAATTTAATTGTTATAGCGCTACAAAAATTGGTTATATCAAATCTGTTTTATTGGACATAAAAAAATTCTCCAATCGTCATAACTACGCTCATCTTTGTAATTCTCTCTCCTCCTGACTCGGTCTTCCTGACTTCCCATCCTGGGAGGGGGAGGGGCAGGGGCGAGGGGTGAGTTAACTCAGAAGGAGTTAACGATTCTATAACTGTTTAACCCAATTTGATATTAGGACATTTTTCAATCCTAAAACTCTTTTACAGTTTGCTATTCCCTGTTCCCTGTTCCCTGTTCCCTAGAGCGTAGCGCTATAATATCTGTACTTCATATCAAATCCGGTTAAACAGTTATCAGGAAAGGCAGAAGGCAGGAGGCACTTATGCTATTTGCGCAGCATGACCTAGGAAAGGGAATTGTTTCTTCTGCCTTCTGCCTTCGTTTATAAAATTAGCGGTTTTACAAAAATTGTTTTTGCTTCTTCTCTCCTAATTGCTAATTCTGTACTGATACCTACTCTGATATGAAGTGGTCCGCAAAAGCAACTTTTTCGTAATACCATTATTTGTTTTTCTGGCACAACTCCCATAGCTTTAAGACGTTTGACTAATACTTCACCATAAGTATCTATTTCAATTCTTTTAATGATTGCTGGAATTTGGATATCTAGATAAGATAAATCTATCAGTTGTGTAGTAGTTTTACTATCTAAATCTTGCTTATTTTCTGCGTCAAAAATTATTTTTTCTGGATGATTAGACAACATTTTAAAATTAGTATTTTTATCTTTATGACTGTGAAGTATTACTCAATATTTTGATAATTCAAATATATTAAAAAATATTATTAGGGTTAATCAAAGTATGTTCTACTAAAAGAAT
The DNA here is from genome assembly GCF_003838195.1 of Okeania hirsuta. Lineage (GTDB taxonomy): Bacteria > Cyanobacteriota > Cyanobacteriia > Cyanobacteriales > Microcoleaceae > Okeania > Okeania hirsuta. The sequence goes on along the minus strand of NZ_RCBY01000159.1, from coordinate 6,585 downwards.
AGATGCTTGATAATTGGGTTTATTTGTGAAATTTTTAATATAAATCTGACCAGATGTAGACTGGAGATTTTTGAAACTATCAATAAGTTTTTTTCTGGATTTTCTACTCCTATTAGAGAATATTTATCAAATAAATATTAGATCGCGTAGGGTGTGAAGTGTGTTACATAAAGCACTATCCCACAGCACATGGTGGGTTAGGTGTAAAACCGACAATGATTCCAGAAATGGTAAGTGTGCCACCACAAACCCCACTTAATTTTTTGTTTACAAACAGCCCCTTACTCAAAATTGATATTACAAAAAAATTAGCTTTTTTAGAAAAAAAAACATAACTGGTAATATTTTACTTGAATAGCGCTCTAATTATAATAAAATACTTTACTTTTTATGAGCATATTACTAATGAATGCTATAGAAATTTGTTATAGGATATAGCGTTTCTCAGTAAGCGTGAGGTACTTTTATCTTTCTTCCCTGTTGCCTGTTGCCTGTTGCCTAAAACCTCGAATTTTGTACCTCACGCTTTTTGGGAATTGCTATAGTATTAATCTTTAATTGAAAAAATCTCATGCCTCGACCTACCTTATATATTGCTATTACTAACCATGGATTTGGTCATGCTGTACCCATATCATCAGTTGCTAATCTGGTGCAAAAAATGTGTCCAGATGTTTTATTGATTATGGTGACAACTGCTCCCCGTTGGTTATTAGAATCTTATATTTCTGGTGATTTTATTTATCGTCCCCGTGCTTTTGATGTGGGAGTTATTCAATCAGACAGTATCACAATGGATAAACAAACTACCCTAGAAAAATTGAAAGAAATTCGGAGTAAAGAACGGTCAATTATTGCTGGAGAAGTAAATTTTATTAAACAAAATCGAGTAGATTTATTATTAGCAGATATTCCGCCACTTGCTGCTAAAATTGCTCAAACTGCCGATATTCCTGGTTGGATGTTGAATAATTTTGGTTGGGATTTTATTTATCGTCCTTGGGGTGGTGAATTTCTAGAAATTGCTGATTGGATAGGAGAATGTTTCAGTAAATGTGACCGTTTATTTCGCCTCCCACTCCACGAACCTATGGGCGCTTTTCCTAATATTGTTGATGTTGGTTTGACTGGAGGAACTCCACGTTATCAACCAGAGGAAATTAAAGCAAAATTTAATATTCATACAGACCAAGAAAAAACTATTTTACTTACTTTTGGCGGTTTAGGTTTAGACAAGATTCCCTATCAAAATCTTTCTCGTTTTCCTGACTGGCAATTTATTACATTTGATAGTAATATCCCTGAACTTCCTAATCTAATAAATGTCAGAAAAGAATTTGAAAAAATAGATAAAAATTTACCAAATATTCGCCCAGTAGATTTGATGCCGATTTGTGGCAGGATTATTTCTAAACCAGGGTATAGTACCTTTGCTGAAGCTTTACGGTTAGAAACACCTATTGTGTCATTAGTTAGAGAAGGTTTTGCCGAATCGAAATTATTATTAGAAGGAATTCAAGATTATAGTTATCATCAAATATTACCTCCAACAGAATTTTTTGATGGTGATTGGGAATTTCTCAGAAAACCCCTACAACCACCCCGTAAATCTGAAAAATTAGATAAAAATGGTAGTGAAGCGATCGCTCAAGCTGTTGTAGATTATTTACAATAATTATTTTCAACTGTCCAATTATTTTATTCAAGGAAAACAATTATGAACCCTAAGATTAATATTAATAACTTCATTGAAATTGATATGAACAGTATCATTGGAACTGGAGTTGAAATCGTATTTATAATATGTTTATTTGTAGCAATTAAATTTGTTTTCGGCAGAGCATATAAACAATTAATACAAGTACCATCAGTCAAAAACAAGAAAAAAGAGGTTGAATTTATCTACCAAAATATTCAGATATTCTTAACTGTAAGTTGTTTACTACTATGTCTATTAGTGGCAGGAATTAATGGATGGCTTATTTATCAAGGAAAAAATTTAATCGAATACCAAACTTATTTGATTAAAAATATTTCCTTTAATTACTTGCTAGTTATAGGAATTAGAGTCCTAAAAATCTTGGGCATACTAATTTTAACTAAATGGAGTATTCCATATATAAAAAAATTTATAACTTGGTTAACAGAGTGGGCAAAAAACGTCGATCAAATCACTGCCAATGACGCCAGTATTGAAAAATTATTTGAATTTTTCAAGAGTAACTTTAATAATATTATCTGGCTGTTATATGTTACTATATCAGCTCAAATTATGGTATTCCCAGAAGTAATTGTCAAATATTTATATATAAGTTTGCAGATTTATATGATTATTATTATGGGATTACTATTTACTAAAGCTAATACAACAGTTATTGAAACTTTGGATGCTGTTAGCAAAAAATATTCCGATCAAAGAAATATTGTGCGGATCTACAACCGCCTACGTAAATTAATTCCTCTTGCCAAACGATGTCTTGAATATGCAATCTATATTACTACAGCTACTTTAGTAGTTCAAAAAGTTGATTTTATTGCTAGTTTAGCTCCTTATGGTCTTTTATCTTTGCAAATAATTGGGATTATATTTATGAGTCGTGTTGTGCAAGAAATTGGTCAACTTTTACTAGAAGAAGTACTACTGCGTGAGAGTGATACAGATGATTTATCTAAACAGAGACGAGAGACATTTTTACCTTTATTTCAAAGTTGTACAAAATACCTGATTTACTTTGGTACAGGTATAGCAATTCTTTATACTATTAAAATTGACCCGACTCCTATTCTAGCAGGTGTAGGTATTTTAGGTTTAACAATTGGAATGGGAGCGCAAAGTCTGGTTGAAGATATAGTTGCAGGTTTCTTTATTTTGTTTGAAAATTATTACTTAGTAGGAGATTTTGTAGAGATAAATGGTGTAAGTGGTTTTGTTACGGGAATAGAATTAAGAACAACTCGCATTAATTATGAAGATAAAAATTATATTATCCATAATCGTGATGTTAAAGATATAGTTAATCACTCTAGCTACAGTAATGCAGTGGTCATGCTGAAAATTCCTTATCAAGTTAAGATGAGTCAAGTCAATGAAATTATAGAAAAAGTTGGAAAGAAACTTCTAGAGAATTATTCAGAAGACATAATTGAACCAACAATAATAGAAGGAGTAGAAGAATTTTCTGACAATCAAATATTAATCGAAGTAGTTACACAAGTTAAACCTGGAAAACATTTAATTATTCAGAAAGTCTTAGGCATAATGATCAAAGAAGCTTTTGAAGAAGCAAATATTGAACTTAGGGTGGTTAATCATATAACACTGAGTAACGATCAACCTATTCCAATATTTTTAAAACCTCTACGGGTTAAACTACGCAAAAATCAATAGTAAAGTTATCTATTAGCCTTAATCAAGATATATCCGACCAAAAATAAAATGACTCACTATCAACAATTACTTCAAATAAATACCTCCGGCAAGTCTCTGTTAAAAATTACTCCTAAAGTACAGGAAAGTGTAGCAAAATCAGGGATAAAAACAGGTTTATGTAATCTATTTTTACGCCATACTTCCGCCAGCTTAATAATTCAAGAAAATGCCGACCCAGATGTATTAGTTGATTTGGAAAACTTTATCTCAAAATTAGTACCAGAAGGTTATCATTATATTCATAGTGCTGAAGGTCCTGATGATATGCCTGCTCATATTCGCAGTGTTTTAACCCATACTTCAGAACAAATTCCGATTAATAATGGCAGATTAGTATTAGGTACTTGGCAAGGAATTTATGTTTGGGAACATCGTCAACGTAGTCATACCCGAGACTTAGTAATTCATATTAGTGGAGATTAACGAAGTCAGAAGTCAGAATTCAGAATTCAGAAGTTAACCCACCCCTAACCCAACCCACCCCCGCCCCTCCCAGGAGGGGATCCAGGAGGGGAAGTAGGGGATTTGAGCAAGCCTCCAAAAACCAGAACGCCATTTCCTGGCGGGGTTGCGCGACCCAATTATATCAAATCCGGTTGAATACTTATTATATAGTTGGCACCTCACGGGGTGACAAGGTAGCTGAAAGCTATATATAGAGATGGACTTATCGAATAAGCTGAAGAATACTTCCACTAAAAGAGAACCATTATTGAGAATAGATGAGGATGTGGTGCGATCGCACCACACCCCCCATCGGCGTTGAACAATAGTTCAAGTTGCCCTCTAAATCAGATGATCACTCATACTCACTTTTATTAATTTTAGTTGCTCAGAAATAATTAAATATTAAGTAGTTTATTCATGGCTTTAATTCCATTTATGTAACATGGTAATTTATGACGATTAAACTTCATTAAATCTTCTACTAATTTCCCGATAATTTCATCATTTACAATCCAATTAACAGGCTTATAATCCGAGAAAAAAATTACTGTGTCTTCTGTACTTTCTTCTTTTTTCATTGATTCTTGATACATAATTATAACAGGAGGCAGAAAGTAGCGATCGCTCCCAATTAAGTCAAAATTCAAAAGTGACAAAAATTGAAGTCTTGAATCTCCTCCTGCCTTCTGCCTCCTGCCCCCTGCCTCCTAACCCTCCTACCTTCTGCTTTTTGTTTGTTAATTAGCTAACCAGTTTTCCAAATCTATGATGGTTGCTAAATCAAAAATTTATTCTCCTAAAATATCTAATTTTTCCATAGATAACTGCTCTATCTGAGTTTTAACTTCTGGAGCTATTTCTCCAAACTTTCTGCGAATTTGACGTAAAATTTGTTTCACTATTTGCTCCCGTCCAATTTCCATTCCAATACCAATTCCTTCTTCCCGTCCAATACCAATTCCTTCTTCCCGTCCAATACCAATTCCTTCCTTTATCGCCAAACTAATTTGTCCTTTCTTATCTCTAATCAACGTTTCCTGTTTCTCTAATTCCTCTAATTCTTCATTATTTAAATTTGCTTTATTCGCTATATTTAATGCCGCCTCTATTTCTGATACTTCTCCTAATGAAGAGGGTATTACTTCTAAATTTGGCGCTGATTTAATAAAATATATCCATTTATCACTGAGGGTTTCTAATTCTGATAATTCTTTGTTAAATTTCGGTAATTCTAAAAACATTAAAGTTAATTCATCTTGATAATTAAACAATCCTGTCTCTTCTTTAAATTTAAACTTAGTAATCATTTTCTCCGTTTTTTCATTTTCAAATAAAACAAAATCGGTAATTTTTAAAGCGATAAAAGGGGTTAACATCATATAACCTTGACCTACATATAATTGATTTCCATAAGCTTTAGCTAGGTTATAAATTACTCGTTTTTCAAAACCTTCTACATTCAATACTTGCATTTCAATGATGACTGTAGAACCATTATCTAAAAGTGCTTTTACATCAAAATAAGTCTCTTTCATAGTGTTAGTAACTCCAGGGTTATAGGGGTTAATTATTTTGAGAGATTGAATAATATTTTGATTGTCATAAACTATGGCATTGAGAAAGCTAATGAGAATATTTTGACTGTGAATAGAACCAAATATTTTTTTAAAAGCAAAGTCAGTTTTGGGGCTGATAAACTTCATTGTTTTTACTACTTACTTTATTTTTGTGTTGATTATATAACAATTTCTGTGATGGTGAGGTACAAAATTAGTTGGTTTTAATGAAGTGATTTTTACGAAGAAGGCAGGGGGCAGAAGGCAGGAGGCAGAAGGCAGTAAGCAGGAGCTAGAAAGGCAAAAGTTAAAAGTAAGAAGAGGGCGATCACTCTCAATTAATTCAAAAGGCAAAAGTCAAAAGTTAAAAGTAACAAAAGCCGAAAATTTTGCAACAGTAGGGGCGGTTTCCATCTTAAATTAATCGTTCTCAACCAAAACGCCCCCATCTCACAGTAATAAATAAGCGATCGCTCCATTTCAAGTCAAAAGGCATGCATTCAAAAGTCAAAAGTTAAAAGTAACAATGGTAGAACTACATTGAAGTCTTGAATCTCCTCCTGCCTGCTGCCTCCTGCCCTCTGCCTTCAAAGAGAAGTCTTGAATCTCCTCCTGCCTGCTGCCTTCTTCAATTTAACTTCTGACTTCAGCTATAACCATCCCCAAGTTTGTAAATTTACGCATATAAGGCGACCTGTATCCTAGTGCAGGATGGCAGAAATAAGTGACCAGTAGAAGCAATGCCTTCTTCCTGAGATAGAATACTCAGAAGTGTGATCGCGATCGTAAAATAAATGGTCAATAGCCAAGCTAAAAATGATCGGCATTGAGTTGGATCCTTGAGTCAGTATGACCATGAATCTGAATCTGGTTAATCATCCTCTGAAAACCCCTGAAATTTCCAGATAAAAGGTCTGGCTAGAGTACAGTTGAAATAGTCAATAAAATTCAGTATCTTCTGCTTGAGGTCTGAGGTGGAAGAGAAACTGCTACGCCGGAGTAAACGCCTGGCCAAAATAGAGAACCAACACTCAATTTGATTCAGCCAAGAAGTATGTTTAGGGATATAAACAAAGCGAATCCGGTGAGACTCGTCAGACAAAAAAGCAGCACGAGTTACCATAGACTGGAGAATACCTGATTTCTGTTTCA
>NZ_RCBY01000158.1 GCF_003838195.1 Okeania hirsuta | reverse complement strand
ATTTGCTAACGCAAAGCTCCGAATGGCGCCCTCGCTATATGTAGAGTCTCTGCGTAAGTCCTGATTATAAACATATACTGTATAACCGGATTCTATATGAAATCATCAGCGAAACACACCGAAAATTAAAATCTAGATGGTGCGTTACATTTGATTAACGCACCCTACTGGACTACTACTCCCTACTCCCTACTCCCTCTTTTCTAGACTGCCAGATTTTTTCAGTTCAGATAAATTAGCATTACCCGTGCAAAAGAGGACTGTTGTAATTTCTGCTATTAAAATATCTACTAATATATTGAGAGATTCTTCTGATTCAGCCGCAGCTTGAAGGAATGGCCAAGCTAGCCCACTGAGGTCTGCACCGAGAGCGATCGCTTTTGCCACATCTACCCCATTGCGCAAACCTCCAGAAGCAATGAGCGGAATGTCTGAGTTGAAGGCGCGGATGTCAGTAATACATTTTGCTGTTGGTATACCCCAGTTGCCAAAAGTTTCTCCTAACCTGCGCTGACGTATATCTGTTGCTCGTTCCCCTTCAATTTTTGCCCAAGAAGTTCCTCCTGCCCCAGCTACGTCAATTGCTGCTACTCCAGCATCTATTAATTTTTGAGCCATTGTTCCGGAAATGCCATTACCTACCTCTTTGGCAATGACTGGTACTGGCAATGAGTAGCATAATTTTGATATTTTGTCAAATAATCCACGGAAATTTGTATCGCCTTCAGTTTGAATACACTCTTGCAAAGGATTAAGATGAAGAATCAGAGCATCTGCTTCTAAGATGTCGATCGCTTGTTGGCACTGCTCTATGCCATAATCATAATTTAGTTGAACTGCCCCTAGATTAGCAAATAGGAGAATATCCGGAGCGAGCGATCGCACAGCAAAAGTATCGGCCACTTGAGAATTTTCCACCGCCACTCGTTGTGAACCCACTCCCATTGCTATTTTATATTTTTGAGCAACTTTGGCTAACCGATAATTAATCATTTTTGCTTGTTCAGTGCCACCTGTCATCGAAGATATCAACAATGGCGCACCTAATTGTTTTCCCAGAAAAGTAGTGTTTGTAGTTATTTCGTTGCGATTTAGTTCTGGTAAACAACAATGGGTAAAACGGTAGCGGTCTAAACCATTAGTAATGTTATGAAATTGGACATCTGATTCCAGACAAATTCTGAGATGGTCTGCTTTGCGGTTTTGAGTTTGGGAGTTTGAATTCATCAGTTATATCATGTTCGGTTGAATACTTACACTTTGGAGGAAGGAAGGCAGTAGGCAGTAGGCAGTAGGCAGTAGGGAATATTGGTTCAAGGCCAGAAGTTTTTTATAACTGATTATCCGAAGATGATATTATGTGTTATTTCAAATGTTGGCATTAGTGAAAACATGTATGATATCATGTCCGGATAAGAGCGGGATAGAACACCGTTCCGCACTCCGCGTTAACGTGCGTTGTGCGCCAGGAAACAAAAAACTTTCTCCTTCTATTCCTTATTTCTTCTTCTTTCTTCTCTCCTGACTCCTGACTCCTGACTCCTGACTCCTAAGTAATTAAGATTAATATCATACCCTAATTTACCAACGCCCAAATGTTTATCAAAAAAATCCATTGCCATATCTATTAAAGCGGGGTCAAAAGCTTCACCTCTACCATGATAATGTCCCCAATCAGGTTTTTTTTCTAACTGAACTTCTACGCCTTTTTCTGATAGAGCATCTGCTAATAAAACACTTTGACTCATTGGTACAACATTATCTTTTTCTCCGTGCATAATTAGAAAAGGTGGATCTTGAGCATCAATATAATTAATGGGGTTAGTAAATGCTGCTAATTCTAATTTTTGCGAGACAGGTCCTCCTAATAACTTATGAGTTACTAAAGTATAAATATACCATTCTTTATCTTTATACTTTTCCTCAACAGCAGGAGTAATAGATTCTTCAAAAGCGGGAGGTACTTTCGTAAAGTCTGTAAGTGGATACCATGCACAAACTGCTTGTACGGCACTAGATATTTCTGGATTATTTGTTCCTTCCAATTCTTTTACTCCTGCTGATGTTCCTAATAAAGCACTTAAATGTCCCCCAGAAGAAGGTCCCCAAGCACCAACATTTTTAGGGTCTAGATCGTACTTATCTGCATTTTTTCGCAGCCAACGAACTGCTGTTTTAACATCCTGAATTTGGGCAGGAAATAGTGCTTCATTACTAAATCTATAGCTAATACAAGCCATGGCATAATTTCTCTGTACCACAATTTTTCCAGGGCAATATTCTTTAGTTCCTTGTAACCAACCACCACCATGAATGTAGATTAACAGAGGTAAAGGTTTCTCTGGTTTTGTTTCTGGTAAATATAAATCTAAAAGTAGTGCTTTTTCCTGATTTTGATAATTATAATTTCCATAAACAAGATTTTGTAAAACCTTAACTTCCATCGGTTTTTGCTGACAACTTGTAATTAATAATGTCAGCAACAGTAACAAAAATCTGAGGCGATGAGTCAACCTCCCAAAAACAATAGCCATCTGTTGTATTTTCTCACGAGAAATAATATAAAAATACACCTTAAATTAAAGAGTATTTTCTCTAACATAGCAATCTGTCTAGAGTTTGTCAAAAAACCAGAATAATATCAAATCCCCGTTTAAAAAACAACTTCTAACTTCTGACTTCGTTAAGCTGTTGGAGTCCAAAGTAACTCAAATACTAATAAATAATCAGGGGTAACTTTGCCTAACTCTTTCAAAGTTTGCTTGAAACTTTCTCTATTATTAACTTCAGCAAATAAAGGATAATCATCCTCCGTTCCCAACAACAAAGTCACAATAATATGACGATCTAGTTGCACATTATCATCAACAGTATTAACCTCAAACTTACACCTCTCAGCAAAAGATAACTGCTCAAAAATTCTTTCAGCTTCCTGTCTACTCTCCACGGTTTCCGAACTAGCAACAACATCAGTCCAATATTCCTTCGTTTGCAGCAGGACGATCGCCGACATCAATAATAACTCTACTCTACCTTCTGGGGTATCAATATCGATCTCCTCACTCATTTTTGCTAAGTTAGATTGAATATTATTTGCTGGTGCAACCATTGTTACCTGTAACTTACTCACAGTTACAATATCATTAACCAAATCTTCTGGTATAGTTGCAACTGGCAATGTTTCCTCAATAACTTCCACATATCCTGGTGACTCCTCAATAACTTCTATATATTCATCTTCCTCAGCTACCAATACTTCTCGACGACCGTCAAAAGCAGGAGCGATCGCCATAATTAAAACATAAAAAATACATACCAGCAAAATTCCAATTAAAAGTATAGTGAGAAACATTGGTAAAACTGTTGCGGGTCCATCGTAGTAGCTGTAAACAACTCGTTCGTGGACAGTAGGTTGGTAATAGTAACGGACTCTAGTAGTTGGATGCACATAATAAAATCGATTTGTACCAGGTTGCTCGTAATAATATCGTCTAGTGCTGCTATCAATAAAATAACGTTGCCCATTATCAATATTCATGTAGTAACGTCGTTGGGTTGCTGGTTGTACATAATAAAATCTCCCTGTACCTGCTTCCTGATAATAACGTTCTTGAGTTCCTGGACGGGTATAATAACGTCGTCCGGTAGCAGGTTCCACAGAGTAACGTTTTTTTGTAGTTGGAGCAAACGATCCACTGCGAGTCCGTCCACCAGTGTTGGTGTTATTGGTAGTGGGGCGAGTATTATTGTTTGGTTTGGTATTGTTGCTAGGTTGAGAAAATGAACCACTGCGCTGAGAGTTACTACCGGAAGTGGGAACTGGTTTTGTTGTGGGGCGAGTATTATTGTTTGGTTTGGTATTGTTGCTAGGTTGAGAAAATGAACCACTGCGCTGAGAGTTACTACCGGAAGTGGGAACTGGTTTTGTTGTGGGGCGAGTATTATTGTTTGGTTTGGTATTGTTGCTAGGTTGAGAAAATGAACCACTGCGCTGAGAATTACTACCGGAAGTGGGGACTGGTTTTGTTGTGGGGCGATTGTTATTGGTCGGTTTAACTATATTATTTATGGTAGGTTTGGGTTTTGAGTTACGAGGTTGAGACTGGGAACGGACAGGTTTACTGCGACTGGGGGAACTACTTCTACTTCTACTCGAACTTCCAGAACTACTTCTACTTGAACTTCCAGAACTACTTCTACTCGAACTTCCTCCTCTTCTTCCTGCGTAAGCAATGGAGGTATCTGTATTAATTAATTCGCTGATGTCATTACTATGGGGATTAATACTAACTTCATTAACCAAAAATAATGAGACAATTGTTGCTAAGATTAATTTAGATTTACGCATTTCCTGATTTTTCCTAATTTATCAAAGTAATTGAGTCTAAAATTCTTCCTTTGAAGGTGAAATATTTTTATAATGGGGATTTTGAACAACCCTCCAAAAATAACTTCTAACTTCTGAGTTTTGACTTCTGACTTCGTTAATAGCTAGCCTTTTTCTTAGCAATTTCTCGATTATTTAGATATAAATCAATTCTGTTTTGGGCTACCTCATATTTAGTGTGAGATTCAGGAACTTCTTTCATTAAAACTAAAGCTTGATGCCAAGTTATCGCTACTTCATTCCACTGTGTTTGAGTATTAGCTATTTGATCAAGTTCGGCTGCTTTTGTTGCTAGATTTATTCCCTCTATAAATGGGTCTGAAATAACTTCGGTTGTTTCTATCTTTGTTGAAGTATTTTCGGAGTTAGTAGTAATAGTTGGATTTTCGGGAATATTAGCAGAATTAACCACAAAATTATTAGTTATATGATTTCCTAATGCTCCACTCCCTACAAGAGACAAAATCAAACCAATTATCATCAAGATAAAATTTTTTCTGATTTTTCTCTGACTCCAATTTGTTAGATGAAAAATGACAAAAGCAAAAGGAATAAATAAATAAGCAACACCCCATAATGTGCCTTCACTAAAAGCTTGAACTAAGCCCCATATTCCGCTTACTATTGCTAATATTAGACCTAGAATTAAGAATCCAATTCCTAGAAAAAACATTTTCCCTAAGTATCCTTAACGCAATGTATATTTATATGAGATTTATTTTTTTGTCTGTAATTCTATTTTAGGCTATTGAAAAAAAATATTCTACATTAAAAAAGCGGTTAGCACTCAGCACTCAGCACTCAGCAAGATTATTTTTCTAAAGTTTAGAAGGGGATTTTAATCCAAGCTTAAAAAGCTGATAGCTAGTTAAATATACTGAAATTTACGAAATGGACTAAGTTGTTTAAATACATAGCAGGAAATAGCGGTGCCACCCCGCGTTGGCGACAGATGCAAGCGGTCAGACCCCGCGACGACGCCAGCTCGCTTGCGGAATGCTGACCAAGAGAGGGAATGCTGACCAAGAGAGAGAATAGTGGGAAAAACATTCCCTTGTAATTTGATTCATCATTACTCTATGTCAAATAACAACTTGTTTTTGCTGCTAAATTTATAATATTCAGTTCAAAACGATCTGAAATTAACATCTTTTAGCCGTGTTAATATAATGTATTTCTCAGTGATATTTAAGATATGCAGATGAGAATAAACCACCAATATCAGGTTCACTTGATTAGCGATCGTAAAGTTATATCAAATCCGCCTGAAATTAACATCTTTTAGCCGTGTTAATATAATGTATTTCTCAGTGATATTTAAGATATGCAGATGAGAATAAACCACCAATATTATGAGATTAATTTTAACGACTGCCAGCATTTTTATCTGGAACAGGTGGTTGTTAGTTCTCTTGATGATTTTTTTGTTGTTGAATAATAGCTATTTCAGCTTCAGAAAAACTATCATTTAACTGATTTATTAGTCTTTTATCCTCTCGTAAAAAAGTCATAGTTGTTATGAAAAGTACTACCAACAAAAGAGAATCAAGTTTATTGTCCATAATTTTCTTTCTGGTACTTATAAATATATCAGAAAGAATTTAATGATTTATGCAAACTTAATTATTTTCAGAAATACAATTAAATAAATCTACTTAGAGTATTCATGTGGTAGCATTTTTTCAACTGTGAAAGATTAGTAACTAAGTACAGCAGTAGAAGCAAAGGTCAGGGCAGATATAGAAGCTCTAAAACTTAGGCAATGTAATACTTTTCCTTCTTCCTTATTCCTTCTTCTTTCTTCCTTCTTATCAAACAAATATTTTCATATTATTTTGATAGCTATTTAACTCGTCAATTAAACTGTATAATTATTGAATTTATGCCAACTCATTCAAATTAGCATTCCGCAATTTATTCTCTAGTTCTTACAATAATCCTGCCGAATCTTGAACCATTGTATACAGACTAAGAATTTTTGCTTGTCGAGTATCTTTTCCAGCTTTTGCTAACTGAATATTTCGTTCTAAACTCGCAGCTAATTGTTCTAAGTGCTGTTGAGTAATATCAGAATTTGACCTTTGCTTACTCTTAACTTCTAATAGTTATCTTTGCAAATCCTCCACAGATAATAATGCCTCATTCTTCGGAATGTTTGCGGAGCATTCCGAAACGGAAAGCAATCTCCGTAATCTTGGCGATTACTCCTCTACAGTCGCAATGACAAGTATTTAACCGGACTTGATATTACGCATAAGGTAGGAAAAATTAGGATTTGAGATTGCTTCGTCGTTGTCGGTCGATTCGGACGGAAATACGTTGCAGGTGCGTAAGTCCTATGTATATCACAGTTGAAGGAAAGGGGACGGACATATCAAAAGTTTAAAATTCAGAAAACGCTGGATTTTTAGAGAACTAAATGCTTTCTTCCTTCTTCTATACTTAATCAATGATCCAATAACCATTTTCTCGCCAATATTGTTCTCTTAAAGCTGATTCTAAGTCATCTTCTCGAATCCAACCTTGAAATAATAAAAGCTCACCAATTTTTTGATCACATGAACTCTGAATATCTATTACTTGATTTAATTGATCTTCAGAAATTAATTGTCTGCGGATGAGAATTTCGCCTATTTTCATGATCATATTTCACCTATTTGAGATTGATGTAATTTTCTATAGGCACCCTCATAATTGACGTCATATATTAAGTGTCTATTTATCTTTATACTTAGTAATCAGCTAATTTCTGGAAATTTATGCAAAATTCGATCTAGCTAGGAATAAATCGTAAGAAATTAAAGCACCTGACTATATTATTCATCAACAAAACATGGCAATTTTACAGATATTACTAGTATCGTTTACAAAACTCAACATTTTAGATGTATAGACATTTCCATTCTACTAAACTCACCCAAAGCATTCAAAAAAAATGATCACTTATTTGACAGTTCTTGATAGGGTATCTCGAGAAAATCAGCCACAACATTAGCTAATTTTTTAACTTTTTCAATTTCAGAATCTCTTATTAAAGTGATTTCCAACTGATGATTTCGATTTTCTGCTGGTATACTAACTCTAATCTATAGGATTTATCTCCATCGCTATCTGTGCGACTTTCTAGAATTAATTCTTTGATTTGGGCAATAGAACTACTAAATCTTTTGTTGTTGAAGTCTTCCATTCCTAATTTTTTTTCTGAGGATATTTTCCCAGAAGGAAACATGGTTTTTTCGCCAATGCTACTATTAATTTTTGGAATCTCTGGAATTATGGTTTTAATTAATTGGTCTACATCTTTGAGCAGTAGAATAGCTGCAATGGATAATCCTGTCAATTCTAAGGGTAGTTTTGCTCGCTGAATAAATTTATACCAAATATTTTGTTGAGTCATTTTATCGGGTAAATATCAATTTTGAATAAAGCCAAAATTTTGGGTGCATCTCAATTTTGAATAAAGCCAAAAATTTATCGCTTTTAAGCAACAGGCAACAGGGAATATATAGGGAAAAAGTATTTTTACATATACAAGATACACCCATTTTATCCTAAGTAAATAAATTAAAATAGTAATTTATTGCTCCAGAATTACAAATTCATATTTTCCAGATTTAACATTAGGTTTTACCTGAACTAATACTGGTTTATCTTTCTCGATAAACTGGCGATCGCCTGACTCGCTAAATCTAATTTTTCCTGTTACTCCTTATCTCCACTTTAGGCAACAGACAACAGCTCCGGAAGGCAACAGGGAATATATAGGAAAAAAGTATTTTTACATATACAAGATACACCCATTTTATCCTAAGTAAATAAATTAAAATAGTAATTTATTGCTCCAGAATTACAAATTCATATTTTCCAGATTTAACATTAGGTTTTACCTGAACTAATACTGGTTTATCTTTCTCGATAAACTGGCGATCGCCTGACTCGCTAAATCTAATTTTTCCTGTTACTCCTTCTAGGGAAAAATTGGGATTAGATAAGATTCTTTGTAACTGTTTACGAGAATAATTACCCATCATTTCATCTACAGCTTTAATAATAGTTTTAGTCGCATCATAAGATTTAGCAGTACGCCAATTAATTTCCGCATTCCAAAACTTTTGAGCTGTTTGACTAAATTGGGAGTTAGGGTGACGATGCCAAGGAATAGCAAGAGTTAAATTTGCTCGGTCTGCTTGTTGACCTGCATCTTTTAATACCCTGGGATTATAAATAGAATCTCCACCCAATAATTTCAATCCTTTAGCATTATTAATGATGCCGATAACATTACTCAAAGTTCTGTCTGTAGCTGGAACTAAAAACATTATTTCTGCTCCTCGATTTTGTGCTTCTTCTACACAGTCACTGGCACTAAAATTCCCGGACGAAATATTGCACTTATATACGAATTTTTCTGGCAGTAATTTATTAAATTCTTTAGTTAAAGACTGACTATAAATATTACCAGGTATATAGGCAACTGCTATTTTTTTATCTGCCCAATTTTGTCGTTCCAAATAATTCCATAGAGTTTGAGCTGCTAGATGATCGTTTGGTGCAACTCTCAAGACAAATTTACCGAAATTTTTCAAAAGAATAGAAGTGCTAGTAGGAGAAATTACTACTAATTCTGCTTTGTTATAAATCTCTCCTGCTTGTAAAGTCATATCACTAGAAGAGTGACCAATAACGGCAATAATTTCTTCCTTTGCTACTAAGGTTTGAGCAATTTTTTCGGCAGTTTCTGGCAGATATTCATCATCAGCAATAGTAACTTTTAAAAATTTACCATTGAAACTACCAGAGCAATTTAGTTGATTTTCAGTATCTTTAATAGCCAGAGAAATTTCCGGTAAACCACAATTAAATTCGCTTTGAGCTTGAGCAACTCCTCGCAAAATTTCCTGGGAAATATCTGATTCCTGACTAATAGGAACGCTAACTGCTATTTCTATCTTTTGCCCAATATTAGTATCAGATTTTTGTTGAGCAATTGCATTATTCAAATAAATCAAAGTTTCCGGGTCATTTTTCTTGACTTGGAGAGACTGGCGAAATTGAGCGATCGCCTGAGCAAAGTTACCATTATAAAATTTTTCAATTCCTTCTTCTTTTGCCGGATTTTTCTCGGAAGAAATTAACAACTTTTCCCCCTGACTAATATTTTGTAAAATTGCTGGTTGTATCCCGATAACCTTAGTTTCAGTGAATTGATTTTTAACTAAATTTATCCCCAAAATTACCAATAAAATTCCTGTCGTTAGTCCTAAAGGCAGCTTAAATTTATTGATAACTTTCTGCCATAAATTGGAAGAAATTAACTGCTGCCAACTCAAAGGATGAGACAAAGCTGTTTCTTGAATACAAAGAGTGGGTAACCACATTGCCCCTGGATATTCAGACTCAAAATGTTCTAATCTTTCTCGAGCTATTCTCATAGATTTAAACAGAGATTGATTATTCGCAAATTCTGCAAAAAAATACTCTAAAAATTTAACTGCCACCAGGTCAGGAACAGGTTCTCGCATAACAATAATTCGTGATAAACCAAGCTTCGCTAACTGATTTGCTAAACCCAAACCATCACAGGAATTAAATATTGCCAACTGCAACCCATTATCTATTGCATATCTCAAAGAATTTTTAAATTCTTTAATACTTAATTTATCCCGTTCGTTCAAATAAATCCAACCAATTGAACCATCTTCTTTACTACAACTATGCCCGGCAAAAATCAATATATGATAACCAGGTTCCTCCCGCAAAGTATCAGATAAAATCTCCTGTGTTGGTTGATTTAAAAATCTTACCTCTGCACCCTTTTCTTTTAACTTTTAAATTACTTCTAAATCCAACTGTGTATTAATACCATCACTCTTACCAACTATGGCAATAATTCTTACTTTTGAAGATTTACGAGGCCGTCTAAATCTTCCTTGACCTCTAACTCGGATAGCAATTTCTGTTTGAGGAAAACGAGATTGAAATAAATTCCATTCTTGCCAAGGAATGCGACATAAATTAGGATTTTGAATATCCAAAAATAGACGAATTTCTGAATCAGAATTTCCTAGAGAACTTAACACAGAAATTAATTCATCCCGTACAGGTTGCCAACTACTCTCACCACTATCTAACCATTGATTAAGACTTATTTTAACTTGTTCTTTTTCCTCATTACTAGAATAATTAACTACTGATTGTGGACTAATCCGAGTTGCTACTTTTCTTACATCTTCTAACTGAGAATAAGCTGACTGCCATTGATTAAACGATTTTTCTAATTCCGCAGGTAGACATGGTAAAAAACCATCAATAGGCTCAAAATTAGCACCGATTGAATTTAAAATCACATGAAACCCATTTTCACCACTATCTATAAGTTTAATCTTAATAATTTTAATAGCTTCCATATTTATCTCCGGTCATCTTAAATTTAAGCATTCAGCCATCAGCTATCAGCCATCAGCTATTACTTTTTTTTTAGTTTTATATCATGTTTCCCCTCCGGGGGAGATACGCTAACGGACGGGTCAGTTATAAATAAAATTTAAGGGCTGACAGTACCAAATAAATACTGAAATTATCCATACTATTTTACCGAATAATTAATAATTAATAATTAAATAATTCTGGTTTAAAGCCTCCCCTTTTAAGGGGAAAAAAGAAATAATATTTCCTTATATTCAATCAAGAGCGGTTTTAACCAGAATTATTAATTATTAATAATTAATAATTAATAATTCTGGTTTAAAGCCTCCCCTTTTAAGGGGAAAAAAGAAATAATATTTCCTTATATTCAATTCCGCAACGGTTTTAACCAGAGGTAATTATCAATTATTCATTATCCATTATCCATTAATGAACATATTTCATAAGCATTCCTCCTTTCTTCCCTCCTGACTCCTGATGACTCACAACAGTTATTTATAAGTATTCAACCGTTAGCGTAGCTTCCCCCGGAGGGGGAACATGATATTAGATAAAAGCTTTACTAATTGAGTCAGAATTAAATTTTACTATCAAAACTGCTTTGAAAGTCTATATTAATTAAAATCTTATTATGAGATTTGAGAGCTGATAGCTAATAGCTGTTTGCGCAGCATTCCGCACGAAATAATTACCCTTAAACTACAAAATTTTCCCTAATTATTTGCTCATTTAAACTCATTTCTACAGTAAATTGTTCTTGAGGTTTACAACCAAACTCTAATTGTATCCAATCATCTGCTTCCCTAGCTTCAGTTTCCATGCAAGAATTACCAGATTCATCCAATATTTGCACTCGTAAACCAGCAGGTAAAAATGGAATTTTATTCGTAGTAGAAAGTCGCACACAAATATCTATTTCCTCCTCAAACTTATCCGTTAGTTTTACCGCTAATTCTGTAGCTTGTTCATTTACTCCACTACCCCAATTAATAATTTTCCCACAACTAATACTTAAATCATCCGTTGGAGATTGAGAAATACTATCCCTTGAAACTCTTAAACTTCTTGTAGATGTAGATAGTGACTGTAAACTTTGCCATTCTGCCGGAAAAAAACCTTCAAACCACCGACCTAAATTAACCCATTTTTGACACCAATCAATTTCGTCAATTAAAGCATCCAAAGATTCTATTTGTGTGAGGGGAATAGAATCTTGAAACCCATCAATATTTCTCACAGAAACAAATCCTAATATTTGTACTTGGTTTAAATCCTCCTCAAATTGAACCGCTATATAACCCATGCGGTTGTCAATAACTTCTGGAGGCAAAAATAATTCTTTTTCACCAGGAAATACCGGACGACATTCCACTTTGCCAATATTTGGTAAAACTAAATCAGCCACATTAAATATTGCTCTTGAACCAGGATGCCAACAATCACCTTGATGAATCGCGGTCTGAATACCTAAACACTTTAAATAACTTTGAACTGCCACAACAGCAAGAGTATTTAGGTAAACTTGTTTTCCTTTTTCAGGAGTTGCTTGTTCTGCTGCAAATTGCTCTGCATAACGATGAGCTTCTGCAGTCACAAAAACTTTTAATGCTTGTGAAAAAGTCATACTCATAATTCTTCTCCAAATTGATTAGCGATTTCTCTTAATAATGGAATACATCTGCGCTTCCAGTGGGAATAAACAGTTTGGTTACTGATATTTATACTTCTGGAAATATCGGCTATTTTTTTTGGTGGTTCTGTAAAATTCAACTGAATTGCTAATACTTGACAATTACATTCAGGATGTTTTTTCGGATGAGATGACCTGAGCTTTTCTTCTGGATCGGTCTCAATATATTGCCTCAAATACTCACCTTTTCTTTGACGTTTTGCTTTTTGCAATTCAGCAATTTTCTGTTCTAGTAAACTTAGACTATTAGCTGGTAAAATTTCTCCTAAAGTTGTTGAATTTTCTCCTTCACTACTAATAAGTTTATCCAAACTTTCATATCTATTATCTGGGGTATATAAGTCTTGGATACGCCATTTCAAATAGCCATTAATCCAAACAACAAAACTTCTTTCCCAGGAAGGAGGCCGAGATTCAAAATTTTGAATATTTTTGCAGACCCATTCTAATGTCCGATTAAAAGCCTCCAGATAATCCTGGTGGGACGAACTATATAGTCCAGGGAGTTGTTGAATTAATATCAATAGACGATTAATAGCTTTCTGGCGTTCTAGACTCGGATTTTGATATTGCTTTATTTGGGTAATTAGATTTTGTAATTGGTCCTCCACAGCGATCGCTCTCCTATCACATAAAGTTGAAGATTATGAGTCGAGCTTATCAAAGTTCTAACTATTTTGGCTTAGACCCCATATATAGCAGAAGGAAGAAGGAAGAAAGAAGAAGGAAGAAGGAAAAAGCTTGTGTTATCTGAGTTTTGAGCTTTTGATATGTCAAACACCTTTCCTTCGACTGCCATATATATATCTGTCCTAGATAAGATTTTTATGCAATTTGTTCAAAAATTATTGAAGAAGGAAGAGGGAAGTAACTCAAAAGTCAAAAGTCAAAAGTCAAAAGTCAAAAGTTAAATTTTATCGGCGCAAAACTTTGATGCTACAGTAATTTACCGAATAATTAAGGTAAAAATCCTCTCCTTTTAAGAAGAAACAAGAAAAAATTTTCCTTTGATTCAATCCTCTTCCTTTTAGGGAGAGAGAGGTAATTATCAATTATCCATTATCAATTCTTGAAGGAAGTTATTTAACATTTAAAAGGAGCAAAACTATTTGTGACATCTTTAAAATTAATTGGTATAAGAAAGAAGAAAATAAGTTATAAGTCAAAAGTCAAAAGTTAAAAGTTAGATTTTATCGGTTCAAAACTTTGATGCTACAGTAATTTACGGAAGTTATTTAACATTTAAAGGAGCAAAACTATTTGTGACATCTTTAAAATGAATTGGTATAAGAAAGAAGGGGTTATTTCAGTTATCAGTTGTAAATGTTGTAAATTTTGAAAAAAAGGGAAATGGTAAGCATTAAGCCGTCAGCTATCAGCTATTGCTTTTAGTTGACGATAAAAGCTTTATTAATTATCTTACTAAATTTGTCTTCTATTCCCTATTCCCTATTCCCTGTTGCCTACTATACGTTATACTGATCATATAAGTGTTTCGTAATGGTTTTTTCAGATGGTAGTAGGTACAACAGAAGCAGCTTTTCTCCTAAAGATCTCAACTGCTAGGGTGCGGGTATTACTGAAAGAAGGTCGGATTAAGGGAGCTAATAAAAAAGGACGATCTTGGCTAATTCCTCTTAATAGTCAAGGGATACCAGAAATTATTCCAGGTAGGCGTGGTCCTGATGGTACTTGGAATAAAGGACAACGTACAAGCAAAACAGTTATTCAGATATTGCCTACCGTTATCAATGCTAATCATCAAAACGGCACTTGTTTACCAGCAATTAATATTCAGCAGGGCGATCGCCATCATTTATGCCATGAAGCTGATATTCTCGGACCTTGCAAAATTATCTATCAACCCTCTCAACATAATTCTCATCATACTGAGGAAACAAATTTATGGATTGAAATTCACCCAGAAGTACAAATTACTCATAGAGTATTCTCTGATGTAGATGAAAGTTTCCAAAAATCTATAGAAAGGGATTCAACAATTAATTATTAATTATTAATTATTACCTTTGCTTGAAAACGGATAGGATTGACCGCTTAAGGAAAATTTTTTCTTTTCTCTTGGTCTCATTGATATGGCGAGAAGACCTCACCATCCCTCGACCGCTTTTCTCCTTTAAATGTTAAATAATTTCGGTAGCATCAAAGTTTTGAACTGATAAAATCTAACTTTTGAATGCATGACTTTTGACTTTTGAATTCCGTGAAACGCTATAACTCAAATAAATTTTCATGTTTGAACAATTTACCTACCACAAAATCCCCACTTCCAATGCCACCATTAATTTAGTCAAAGGTGGAAAAGGTTATCCCCTACTACTATTACATGGCTATCCTCAAACTCATATTATGTGGCACAAAGTCGCTCCCGCTCTTGCCCAACACTTCACCGTCATCTGCACAGACTTACGCGGTTATGGCGAGAGTGACAAACCACCCTCCGATCCTCAACATCTCACCTATTCCAAACGAGTGACTGCCCAAGACCAAGTAGAAGTTATGGCAGCTCTAGGTTACTCCAAATTCTTGGCAGCAGGTCACGACCGTGGAGGTAGAGTTCTCCATCGCCTTTTACTCGACCACCCCCACTGTGTGGAAAAAGCAGCAGTTCTCGATATTGTACCAACCAGGAAAATTTTTCAAACTGTCAACCAACAACTGGCGACTGCTTATTCTCACTGGTTTTTTCTGCTCGAACCCTACAATATTCCCGAACGCCTGATCGGTTCTGACCCAGCATTTTATCTTGTCA
Organism: Okeania hirsuta; assembly: GCF_003838195.1. Taxonomy (GTDB): domain Bacteria; phylum Cyanobacteriota; class Cyanobacteriia; order Cyanobacteriales; family Microcoleaceae; genus Okeania; species Okeania hirsuta. The sequence continues at coordinate 3,243 of NZ_RCBY01000158.1, read as the reverse complement.
GCAAACTAAAACAGTGGAGTTATGACCAAGCTGCTTTTACCGAGAATGCTATAGCAGAATACATTCGTTGTTTTAGCGACCCTGCCAGTATTCATGGAACTTGTGAAGACTATCGTGCCGCAGCTAGTATTGATTTGGAACATGATGCAGAAGATATTAACAGTAGAATAGAATGTCCGTTACTTGTGTTGTGGGGAAAGCGCGGGGTGATGGAAAAATGTTATGATGTGCTGGAAACTTGGCGAGAAAGAGCAATAGATGTGCGCGGTCAAGCTTTTCCATGTGGTCACTTTTTGCCAGAGGAAGCTCCAGAGGAAACAACTCAGGCATTACTTGATTTTTTTATTGAGGGAGTAGGGAGTAGGGAGTAGGGAGTAGGGAGTAGGGAACAGAAGAACATCTTGAGCATATTTGTATAGCGCTATATCTAAATACCACACCCAGTACAGGTACTCAGAAAACAATTATTGAACTGATTCTTGAGTCTGTTCAGTTGCAGTAATGGCTTGAAATCGCTCATCTGAATAGAGATGACTAAAATCAGAGTCTTCCTTAGCCGAATCCTTACAGCGCTTTTCAAATTGATGAACCACATCTTCACAGGCAAAAATCGTGTAGGGGCGATTTCCTACGGAATGCTCCGCAAACGCGAATCGCCCCTACTGTAGTTTACCCAAATGAAAATCGCTGTAAGACTTTTGTCTAATAGGAATACCCTCAGCTAGAGTTACAGCGGTTTTCATTTGGGTAAACTACAGTAGGGGCGATTTCCTACGGAATGCTCCGCAAACGCGAATCGCCCCTACTGTAGTTTACCCAAATGAAAATCGCTGTAAGACTTTTGTCTAATTCCACAGCTATTCTGAGATTTGCCAATGCCAAGCTATCTTCTTTTAATTTTGTCTTCTATTCCCTGTTCCCTGTTCCCTAGAACCAAAAATTTTGTACCTCTCCAGCATGGGAATTTCTATATAAAACTGCCACAGGGAAAAACTCAAGGTAAACTTTTGAATATATAAACTCAAATAAATAACATATAATGATACGATTAAAACTGTGGCAATTAGTAATTTTAGCTTTTCCCCTTGTTAGTGTTGTAGCTTTCCTGATGATATCTGCCGGAATGCAAATCAACCAGTGGGGAATAAACTGGATATGGGGCGTATTTATCCTCCTCTTTGTGGGATGGCGTTGGTTACTGGTCAAATGGACGCGACCGGCAGTTGCACAAATGAAAGAGGTAATGGCAAAAGTTAACAAACAAATAGAATTTACTGATGACACGACAACCCTACCCACAAAAAGTGATGCAACTCTCCAGGTAGAAACTGCTCTGCAAGAAATTCTGAAATCATCACGCAACGACCTTCCTCTGTGGGAAGACTGGCAAACATTTTGGCAACGTTGTCAAGCAGTAATAGTTGCTGTTGCTAATACTTACCATCCGGAGGGCAAATATCCTCTGCTCAATATCTACATTCCCCAAGCTTACGGTCTAATTCGAGGTACAGTTGATGATATGAATCGATGGATGCAAAAATTATCTCCAACCTTGAATCAAATAACTGTCGGTCAAGCGTATCAGGGATATGAAATTTATCGCAAATTAGAACCTTCAGCACGGAAACTTTTCCAAGCTTGGGGTTTAGCACAATGGTTTTTTAACCCAGTAACAGCAGCAGCTAAACTAGCAAGTCGGCGTTACAGTGACCAGGCAAACCAACAGTTATTGATGAATTTCAGTCAGATATTACGGGAAGTGGCATTGCGAAATCTTTGCCAGCAGGCGATCGCTCTCTACGGAGGCAAAAACCTAGAATTTTCTGAGTCTGTTATTCCCAGTCCTAGTCTCCCGAAGGCAGAAACTAAAACTCTCGAACAAATTCTCGAACAAGCTCAACCCGCTGAAACTGTAGAGCAAAAACCTGTTAATATTTTGTTGGTGGGGCGCACTGGAGCGGGAAAGAGTAGTTTGATTAATACTCTGTTTCAAGCTGACTGTGCTGAAGTTGATGTATTACCGAGTACCGATAAAATTCAAAATTATCAATGGCAGCAAACTGGAGAGACTCTCAATTTGTGGGATACACCAGGTTACGAACAAGCAAACCGCCCAGACTTGCGGGAACTTGTACTCGACTATGCTGAAACTGCTGATTTATTGTTGCTGGTTACTCCTGCTCTCGACCCGGCGCTACAAATGGATGTAGACTTTCTCCAAGACATAAAAATAGAAATTGCAGATTTGCCTGCTATTGTGATTGTTACCCAAGTTGACCGTTTGCGACCTATCCGAGAATGGCAACCTCCTTATGATTGGGTTTGGGGTAAAGGTGCGAAGGAAAAGTCTATTCGGGAGGCGACTCAATATCGCGCAGAAATATTTGGGGATTTTTGTAATCAAGTTTTGCCTGTGGTTACGGGGGATATTCAAAGTAACAGAGGTGCTTGGAATGTTGATGCTATTTCTATGTCTTTGCTAGAAGCTATTGGTCCTGCTAAACAAATACGTCTGGCTCGGTTTTTGCGCGATCGCGAGGTTCGTACTGTTGCAGCAGCTAAAATTATCGATCGTTACACTTTTCAAATGGCGACTACTCAGGGGTTAACTGCTTTGTTAAAGAGTCCAGTGTTGCAGTTTGTTTCTACTCTGACAACTGGTTCGCCAACTTTAGCTTATTTGTTGGCAGAAAAAATTCCGGTGGAAGAGTTGCCTGTGGTTATTGGTAAGTTACAAATGGCTTACGATTTATTTTCCCTCTTTAGTGGGGATGCAAATTTAGGTAGTTTTGACTTACTGGCACTTTGGCCTTTGTTATTAGAAAATCCTTCTTCACCAGACCGGAATGCTTGGGCATTTGGTCACGCTTTGGTAGAATATTGGATGCAGAATTTGACAGTTGAACAGTTACGGGAAAGGTTTGATAGTTATGTTCAGCAAAGGTAAAAATTATAGCGATAATTAATTCAATTGTTGTAAAAATTTTAGCGAATCAAATTAATTACTTGATTTTGCTTAGGTCTTTATAACTGTTATTTAATTACAGCGGTCGCCTTTATTCGCCACAGAATTATGAAATTTGTATCTTGAAGATTTAGTAAAGATCAGTCTTTATTTATGAAGATTTAATGAAGTTGGCCTAAAACACTTGCAACTTAAATTTTACTGATGTAAAGTTGAATCACTAATATCAAATCCGGTAGCATCGGTATAAAAAAATTAAACCTGATAAATTAAGGGAT
>NZ_RCBY01000157.1 GCF_003838195.1 Okeania hirsuta | reverse complement strand
AGGAGCGATCGCAAGATATTAAGCAAGTTTTGAAGAGTTTGGCTAATCATCCTAAGTTTAAGGATTTATTATAGTAGGAAGGAAGGAAGTAAGGAAGAAGGACTTACACACGGACGCTACCTGTAGGGGCAATTTATGAATTGCCACTACAAAAAACACGGCCTTGCTGAATCAAGGGATGAATCTAGAGCGGATAGAAAGTCTCAAAAATTAAGATATTGAATCAAAGTCTAATCAGCGATTTTGTTACTCTAATATCAAATCCGGTTGAATACTTATTATATAGTTGGCACAGATGGGGAGATGGGGAGATGGGGAGGTAGTCCGATTTAATATTGAAGTGTGGTATAGAATTATAAACATATACTGTATAACCGGATTCTATATAACTCTATATTCTTCGTAATTCCTGTTAGCTTTGGCGCAATTTAAAGCAGCTAAAGCAAAATCAACATTTGTCTTAGCTTGTAGATAATTTAATTGAGCGATCACTAACCTTGCCTCTTCGTGAAGAATTGCATCTCCATCAATTCCAGAAGACTGTAGAAAAAATATTAATTTCTTCTGTTTGGAAACTGTAGCGCTTTGTAGGTTGGGTAGAACGAAGTGTTAACAGAGCTTATCCGTTAGGATAAACCCAACAACAAGCTTGTGTATGTTGGGTTGCGCTATCACTTAACCCAACCTACAGTATTATAACTGCTTACTTCATGGATAGAGAGTTCAAGGGTTTTTTTCTTTTCTAGTAGCGTTCGCGGAGCGTTGCCTCAGCAGTATCGCCTCTCCCCAACTCTGTCGCTTAAAATTTCTCCAGCTTGCGTCTGCCTCGACTTTATCTTTAAGTCATCGAGGTTGCTGAGAGTTAAGTTGATTTTCAAGCATCTGGGAATGTCACTGCTTTTTTTCTCTAAAGGTTGACTCTCTACTTTTGGTATTGATACAGCAGAAGGAACTGGAATTGGAATTAGTTTGTTTGTAATTGCAGTACAGGCGGTGATTGAGGTAGAGAAAATCTCTTCAAAACCACCAATAAAACACCATAATAAACCTTAATTCATTTCCCATTACTTGAGGTATGAGATTTTGGGCAATATTTTCTATTCTTAATAATTCCCTGATACCCAAAAATTTTTGATGTCATTACTAAGGTAAAATTTGCTCTGGGAGAAAGCCATTATCTAACAAAATACTCTCTAAATTTGCACCATTAAAACAAGTTTTGGTTAAATTTTCTAACCCTAAATTATCTCGTTTAGCTAATATTTCTGATTCTTGCGGTTCACAATTTAATAAGTCTGCCATATCCCGCAAACTTCGACGATAAAATAGGGTATAACAAGCATGATAATTAATAATATCTGGATGATAAACTTCTGTAAAAGCAGCAACATAAGAATAACGAGCAATTGCTTCTGGTTTCAATAAATTATGAGCGTGTTGGTCAATGGCAGAAATATCCCAAAGTTCCATATTTCTTTGTCCCAAAATTATCTTTTACGATAGCGCTATGCGCAACTGAGAAGTCAAAAGTAATCTCTGGCTAATTTTTCCCTGTAGTTGAATATTCAAGTTGACAAACTGTCCCTAAAATTAGCAAACTTATCCAAAATTCTCAGATACTAGATTTATCACCAATAGTTTTAGGAAGCAGATAATGACATCTATACAATCTCCCACCTCCTGGCAAATGAGCGATCGCGAACGTGCCAATCTCAAGCAAGTAACAATCTACGATTCAGTTCAATCTCTCTCAGAAATATGGCCACTGGCTGCCAAACATTATAATCAGACCATCGCCCTCCATGACCCCCATGCCAAACCAGAAGTCAAATTTACTTATGCAGAATTAAACCAACAGATTCAAAAATTTGCTGCTGGTTTACAATCATTGGGGGTTGTCCCTACGGAAAATGAAGCGTCAATACCTCCGAGAGTGGCCTTATTTGCTGACAATAGCCCTCGGTGGATGATTGCCGACCAAGGTATTATTGCTGCAGGGGCAGCAGATGTGGTGAGAAGTGGGACTGCAGATATCGAAGAATTGGCTTATATTCTTCAACATAGTGGCAGTGTGAGTTTAGTCGTGGAAAATTTGGCCTTGTTGAAAAAATTGAGCGATCGCCTGCAAGACTTACCTATACATTTAATTATTCTGCTATCCGATGAAGAGCCAAACCCTGAGGAAAACCTACCTGTAGTCAAATTTTCTCAAGTCATTGCTACAGGAGAAGACCGCCCCCTGAAACCCACTAAGCAAAACCTGGAAACTCTTGCTACTTTGCTCTACACTTCTGGCACAACTGGCAAACCCAAAGGTGTAATGCTGACTCATGGCAACCTGCTCTATCAAATTAATGTTCTAGGGGCACTTATTCAACCCAATCCAGGAGAATGCAGCCTAAACATCCTACCTACTTGGCATACTTTTGGTAGGACAGGAGAATATTTTTTCCTCTCCCAAGGTTGTACCCAAATTTATACCAATAAACGTTCTCTGAAAAAAGACTTCCAAGAATATAAACCCCACTATGTGACCAGTGTGCCTAGAGTTTGGGAATTAATTTATGAAGGAGTACAAAAACAACTCAGAGAACAACCAGCCAATAAACAAAAATTAGCTCAATTTTTCCTGGGCATAAGTCAACGTTACATTGAAGCTAGGCGTATTAGTCAAGGATTAGTTTTGCAACTTGACCCACCATCTCAGTCTCAGAAATTGCTGGCTACTTTGCAAAGTTGGGTATTATTACCTCTTCATAGTCTGGGAGAAAAAATCATTTATCAAAAAATCCGCCAAGCTACTGGGGGTCGCCTGAAATTTGCCATAAGTGGGGGTGGTTCTCTAGCGATGCACTTAGAAAATTTCTTTGAAATAGTTGGTATAGGCTTATTGGTAGGATATGGTTTAACCGAAACTTCTCCAGTTTTGACTGTTCGACACTATTGGAACAATCTCCGGGGGTCTGCTGGTAAACCCATTCCAGCTACTGAGATTAAAGTAGTAGATCCAGAAACTAACAAAACTCTGACAGTTGGTAATAAAGGTGTGGTTTGGGCAAGAGGGCCACAAATAATGGCTGGTTATTATCAAAATCCCGAAGCTACTGAGAAAGTTATTGACTCCGAAGGTTGGTTTAATACTGGCGATATTGGTTGGATAACTCCAGATAATGATTTGGTATTAACTGGTCGGGCAAAAGATACAATTGTTCTGACTAATGGGGAAAATATTGAACCTCAGCCCATTGAAGATGCTTGTGCCCGCAGTCAATATATTGACCAAATTATGCTGGTGGGGCAAGACCAGAAATTTTTGGGTGCTTTAGTCGTGCCTAATATTGAAGCAGTGGAACAATGGGCTATTCAACTTAATCCTTCAGAATCTCAACCACAGATTGATTGGGAAAGTCAGACGATTCAAGAATTGTTCCGCCAGGAATTGAATCGGGAGGTAAAAAATCGCCCCGGATATCGGCCTGATGACCGTATTGGACCATTTCGCTTGATTCTGGAACCGTTTACGGTAGAAAATGGCATGACAACCCAAACGATGAAGATCAAACGTCCCACTGTCACGGACCATTACCGCGATATGATTAACAAAATGTTTGATTAATGACTTTGGAGATTTTAGATTTTGGATTGAGTATCATCTAGATGTTCTGAAATCTTAAAGTCTAAAATCAATATTCTCGTCCTTATGTGCAAACAAAAATAAACTGACAAGAACAATTTTTATGGAGTATTCTCAAACACAATTACTTTTAAAGCGAGCGATTAACGTTAGAGTAGTCGTTACCCCACGCTGGAAAGAAGAAGCCCAACAACAACTACAAACCCAAATTAATAATTTAGATAGCCAATTACAACAGATTGAAATACAAGGGCAAAAGGCAATTGCTGAAATTAGAAAGCAAAGTGTACAACCTCCAGGCCCTCAAGTACAACAGCAGATTAATAATATACAAGCACAGATCGGCCAAAAGAAAAATGAGTTTGTAGAGCAGAAAAATCAAGCTTTACAACAATTACAACAAGTACAAACTTTGGAATTAGAGCAAGAAGTTAGTCAAGGTCAAATTGAAAGTGTATTTACTGCGGATGTAGGAGATAATTTGATCAAGAAAATGCAAGTAGAAGTTCTCCTGCGTGATGGGGTAATTGAAGAAGTGCGAGGTGAGGTTTAGAGGGAAAAAAGAAGGTGATAGGTGTTAGGTGAAAAAAGTTTACAGTCCTATCCAAGACCTATAATCGGGAGGTGGCAGGTTCTAAGTGAGAAAAACCTAGGAATGAGGACTCAATAAAGTCCAGATTTTTTTTGAATAACTCACATAATTTTGAATTTGGATAATTTAACTTGTGTAGATAATAAAATCCTTATTCCTGACTGCGCTACCTACAACCTAAAACCTTCTTACTTAACACCCCAATCATATTGTGGACAACCCTCATGATGATCGGGTTTGACACAAGGGTTGCTCCAAACATTGTTATAGCAGGGAACAGGGAAAAGCGGTGCGAACCCGTGTCGGCGACAGATGTAACAGAAACCGCACCAAGATAAGAAAAAATGAAAAAAACATTTCCCCGTGTTTGATTCATAATCACTCTATGTCCTAACCAACTCGTTCTTTGCTATAGGTAAAATCTTATTACCTACAACTTACAATCTATGACCTACGACCTTCCACCTTCTACTTGAAAAAGGTGTTAGGTACTAGATGTTAGGTAAAATCTTGTTAGCTACAACCTACCACCTTGAGAGCGTAGCGACAATTATTTATCAATAAAAAAACAACGGAAAACTAACATGATTAACGAAGTATTCATGCCTGCCCTTAGTTCGACTATGACCGAGGGTAAAATTGTTTCTTGGCAAAAATCCACTGGTGATTGGGTGGAAAAAGGAGAAACAGTAGTAGTAGTTGAATCAGACAAAGCAGATATGGATGTAGAATCCTTTTTCTCTGGATATCTGGCCAATATAATTGTAGAAGCTGGTGATGTAGCAGCCGTAGGGTCTACGATCGCTTTATTGGCTGAAACAGAGGCAGAAATTGAAACAGCCAAACAGCAAGGAGGTGCTACAACTAAGCAAGAAACTGCTCCTGCTGCTTCTACTGCTGCAACTGCCGTTGCTACAGTCCCCTCTTCTATCACAACAGAAACAAAAGAGAACAACGGTCGCCGTAATGGACGGATTATTGCTTCCCCTCGTGCTCGGAAGTTGGCCAAAAAATTGAAGGTAGATTTAAGTACTCTCAAAGGTACTGGCCCTCATGGTCGAATTGTGGCAGAAGATGTAGAAATGGCAACAGGTAGTACTCCAACTTCAGTTGCTGCATCTGCGAAGACCGCGACTCCCGTTATTCCTACTCAACCATCTATTCCTACTGCCCCACCTCCACCATCTGCACCTCCAACTCCGATAACTCCTGGACAAGTTGTCAAGATGAATACTCTGCAAAATGCAGTGGTGCGAAATATGATGGTCAGTTTATCTGTGCCTACTTTCCATGTTGGTTACACGATCGCTACAGATAACTTAGATGGGTTGTATAAACAGATTAAGTCTAAGGGTGTGACAATGACTGCGATGTTAGCAAAAGCCATAGCAATGACTTTGCAACAACATCCTTTATTAAATGCTGCTTATGTGGAAGGAGGTATTCAGTATCCTTCTGGGATTAATATTGCAGTGGCAGTGGCAATGCCTGATGGCGGTTTGATTACACCAGTATTGCAAAATGCTGACAAAATGGATATTTATTCTTTATCTCGCACTTGGAAAGGTTTAGTAGAAAAGGCGCGGGCAAAGCAGTTGCAACCGGATGAATATAGCACTGGTACGTTTACTCTTTCTAACTTAGGAATGTTTGGAGTAAATCAGTTTGATGCAATTTTACCACCTGGTCAGGGTTCAATTTTAGCGATCGGTGCATCTCAACCCCAGGTAGTAGCAACTGCTGACGGGATGATTGGAGTTAAGCGACAAATGCAGGTGAATATTACTTGTGACCATAGAATTATTTACGGTGCTGACGCTGCTGCTTTCTTGCAAGATTTGGCAAAGTTGATTGAAACTAACCCCCAGTCTTTGACTATGTAGGTGAGTAACGAGACACTGGTGGCATTGAGTTTTATGCCATCAGTGATAGCGCTGTGCGTAGGCAACAGCTCATCTGGCAACAGGGGGAATGAAAAACCGATTATATCAGATTTTAGCTATTGGATACCTCCTGTAATTTGTAAATATCCCAGCGCACATTGCTGTACTCCCCATCTCCCTACACTTCCCCATCTCCCCACACTCCCCACACTTAGGGTGGTGCTTCGGGGCTGAGAATAACAACATATTCCCCGCGATCGCTCTGCTGAATAACGACAACGGGAGGATGAGCATTTGGTGGAGCATTTTTTGGCAAAGAGGGGAATATGTAATATTGACCATCTCTATCGATTAGCAGTCGCCACTGGCAACAAAACAATCAACAATTACAAGCTCTCTATGCCAAAATAGAAGATGAATGGAGTACCCAACTTTCCGAACAAATTAACCAGTTACAAGCAGAAACCAACCAACTCGCTACCGACATTACCAATAAATACCCAGAAGTTGCCGAGCTTTTTGAATTCAAACCCGAAGATATTGACAAACTCAAAGCCAATATTGCACCGGATACCGTTGTTATTCAACCTGCTCTTTTAACTGGTATTGCAAATGTTCCCGATAGCATCGCCATATTCCTTGTTACCAGAGACAAACCCACCATAGTCAAAAAAGTACCCATTGATGCCGAAGAATTCGATCACCTTCTCACCGAATATCGCGCCCAACTAGAAAACCTCAACGATGACTACCATGACCTTAACCAAGAAAAACTCTACGACTATCTCATTCGTCCCATGGAAACAGAAATAACAGCTTATTCTCCCAAACAACTCGCCATTATTGCCACGGGAAAACTCCGCTATATTCCCTTTGAAACCCTCTACGACAAAGAATCAGTCAAGGATTGAAATCCATGGCTTGGCTGTATCTTGCCTGTTGCCTGTTGCCTAAAACCTAGAATTTTGTACCTCACACTTTTTGGGAATTCCTATACCAGGTCTAATTAATTAGAGATAATAAAAATGCTCTTCATCAATTATCTTGAAAATCTATCAAATTTCCCCCGACTCTGTAGGGACGTTGCATGCAACGTCCCTACCTTCCTACTCCCTGTTTCCTATAGACAAAATATAAAAATTAATGTAAACTTAATGTTTTTACCAACAGAGTTTAAATCAGCGGAAAATCAACCATGAAAGCAGTTGTCATGACATCACCAGGAGCGCCGGAAGTTTTACAAGTGCAACAAGTTACTGACCCTGTAATTGAAAATGACCGAGAAATATTAGTGCGTTTGAAAGCTGCTGGAGTAAATCCTATTGATACAAAATTACGCACTCGTGGCACTTTTTTCCCAGACCAAAAACCTGCTATTTTAGGATGTGATGGTGCCGGTATTGTGGCAGAAGTTGGTAAAAATGTAGAAAATTTTCAAGTGGGAGATGAGGTTTATTTTTGTCATAGTGGCATTGGAGCAACTCCTGGAAATTATGCCGAATTGACTGTTGTTGATGAAAGATTTATGGCTAAAAAACCAACTTCTTTAACCTTTGTTGAAGCTGCTGCTGCACCTTTAGTTTTAATTACTGCTTGGGAATCTTTGTATGACAGAGGAAAATTAGAAGCTGGCAGAAAAGTGTTAATTCATGGTGGTGCAGGTGGGGTTGGTCATGTGGCTATACAGTTAGCAAAATTACAAGGCACTGAGGTTGCTACTACTATTAGTTCAGAAGAAAAAGCAGATTTTGTCAAAAGTTTAGGTGCAGATTTAGCGATTTTTAAGAATACAGATTTTGTGCAGGCCGTGTTAGATTGGACGAATGGGGAAGGGGTAGATTTAGCTTTTGATACTGTTGGTGGAAAAGTTTTTTATGACACTATTCCAGCAGTGAAAGTTTATGGCGATATAGTGACAATTTTAGAACCGGATACTAACTTAGGAAATTTGAAGATTGCTAGGCAAAGAAATCTGCGAATAGGGTTGGAATTAATGTTAACTCCAATGATGAAAGGTTTGATGGAAGCTCAAGTAGACCAAGCTAACATTTTGCAACAGTGTGAGCGGTTATTTGACCAAGGAAAATTAAATATTCATGTGAATAAAACTTTTGCTTTAGATGATGCAATAGAAGCACATCGAATGTTGGAAGCAGGGTCGATGGTTGGTAAAATTGTTTTGACTATTTAGCCACTACGCGGAAGTCAAAAGTCAAAAGTCAAAAGTAGGGAATAGGGGACAATTTAATAGGTTCTCAAGATAATTGATAAGAGCATTAATATTTACGTTTAATTAATTAGACTTGATATTAAATTTAGGATAAACAAAGACAAGATATCTGCTCCTAAAACTGTCTGAATATTATCTAAATTTTCGAGTTATTTTTGATTTGATTGAGAAGAATTTTAATTATTAAATGGCAAGTTTTATTGGAAATTAAAAGGCGTAATTTCAGTTATCAGTTATCAGTTAACAGTAGCTTCTGGAATAGGGAAGCTTGAAAATACGGAATTTTCTTTTCTTTATCCCCTTGAAAAGGGAGGCTTGAAACCTAATTTTCTGGTCAATAGTTAAGGCTGACTCAAAAATAGCTAAATATAACCAATACTAATTTATCTGATTGTTTTTCATAATAGTACAGCCAAAAAAATTTAGCTTGATCATGGCATATTTGCATAATTCTCCATCATTAACTAATTTATAGGTCAATTCAGAATTTAAAAGTTATAGCAAATGCCATTACTATTAGAACTTATAGAATATTTCAAACAAGGCAAGATTGACCTTCTTCTTTCTTAGTTATCCCTTCTCCTTTTTTCTTTCTTGCTTATCCCCTATATCTTCTTCCCTCTTCCCTCTTCCTTCTTCCTTCTTCCTTCTTTAAACGTCGCTAGACTAGAAAAATATTGTTGGTAAATAGCGTATAATACTACAAGTTAACTTGAGGAGAAATTCCAAACATGACACGAGCTATCATGGAAACTGAAAAGGGAATCATTAATCTAGAATTATTTGATAATGATGCTCCTAATACTGTGAAAAATTTTGTTGAACTAAGTGAAAAAGGATTTTATGATGGCTTAAATTTTCATCGTGTTATTCCTAATTTTATGATTCAAGGTGGTTGTCCTAACGGTACAGGAACAGGTGGCCCTGGTTATAAAATTAAATGTGAAATTAATAATAATAAACATTTGGCCGGAACTTTATCAATGGCTCATGCTGGTCGCGATACAGGCGGTAGTCAATTCTTTATTTGTCACTCTCCCCAACGTCATTTAGATGGTGTTCATACAACTTTTGGCAAAACAGAGGATATGGATGTTGTAAATGCTATTAGACAAGGTGACAAAATTCTTTCTGTGAAGATTGAAAAGTAGTTTTTCTCTGTTGATAAATTGAAGAAAATAGGGAGTGGGGTAGAGAAAGAAAATACATTTCAAAACCTTTCCTAATTAGACCAGTTTGATCTAGTTGTAGCTCTTTATTTATTATTATTAGACTAGGGATGTTTTGTGGAATGTCCCTACTTTTTTATCTCAGGACGGAATGCTGTGCAAACAGGCAGAGGTACTGATAACTGATAACTGATAACTGATAACTGAAATGACTCCTTACTCCTTAAAATAACCAAGAATCAAAGTAATTAGCAGGTGAAGCAGTATCCTGGAGAATTGAAACTTGGTCTAAATTTAAATTTGATAATTCATCAATCATTTTTATCTCATTTGCTCTGTCAACTAAGGGAAAAGAAAATTGATGATAATCTTGAATAAATTGAGCTTTTTCTCTAATTTCTGCTTTATTCACAGGATAACTGCGAGTACCAATAATAATTGTATTTTTGCCGGTAGTATGACAGATATAAATAGAAGGAAAGACAGTTTTAATAGTTTTTATATACTCTGCTTCAAAGTCATTACTGTTTAATGTATTTACGATTATAACCCCAGATTTTGATAAATGGCGATCGCACAGCTCATAAAATTCTTTAGTAGCTAAATTATAAGACATATAGCCATTACCAAAAGCTACATCAATCATCATAATATCATACAGATTATCCCGGTCTTGTTGTTCTAAATATTCTCTACCATCCTGAATTTTTACCTTTAATCTGTCATTTAATTCTACCCCAAAAAATTTCTGAGCTATTGACAATATACTCGCATCAACCTCTGCACATTCAATTATTGTATCTGGAAAATAATGGTGAAAAACTTGAGGAATACTACCCCCTCCAAAACCTGCTATATAAATTTTTTGTGGTTGACTATTCCAGACCAAAGCTAACATCATTGCTTGAGTATAAGGAAAAATTAAATATGTGGGATTATCCAAATTAAGTATAGATTGAACCCAATTCATTTTTAAAGTTACTTGTTCTACTAATACCAATTGAATGATAAATTTGATTTTTTTTATAGTTAAAAAATGTATGCCAGAAGGTTGAGAAAAAATTATTCCATCTGGTTGTTCGTATACCCAAGAAATTCTTTGCTTAATCGCTTCTAAATTTTTAGTTTGCCAATATTTTTGATTATTCATTGTAATGGTCGTACATTGTCATTATATTTGTTACCAGAACAGTGGGAGCATCTAGCTCCCGTGCCAGGTATTCCTTTTTACTATTTACCATTACTATGCAGGACTACCCAATATTTTTATACCTAATTAAACAGATTTAATATAATACAGGAGATTCCACTTAAGTAAGGTACACCCATCGCGGGCAAGATGCCCGCACTTGCATTCATTCAATTGTTAATCTCTGTACTTCTTATACGAGGAATTTGCTATATAATTTCTCAAAAGTCGTGCATTGAGTTTACTCCAACTTCTTCTTTAATATTAGAAATTTCTAATTCCTAATATCATGTCCGGATAAGAGCGTGATCAAAAAAACTTTCTCCTTTTCCTCCTCTTATTCTTGCTTCTTGCTTCTTTCTTCCCTCCTGACTCCTGACTCCTGACTCCTGATCCTAATTTACTTAATACAATTCATATTTCAATAAAGTACAAGGAATTGCTCCATTATAAACAGGAATTCTCCGAGAAGTTCTTAACCCTACTTGTTTAGATAATTGTTTATTTCCTGTCAAAATAAATGCCGTCCATCCAGTAAAACGTTGTTTAAAAATATCCCCCAACATTTTATAAAGTTCGCCCAATTCTTCCACTTCTCCTAAACGTTCGCCATAAGGAGGATTACAAATAATAATCCCTTTATCTGCGGGAGGTTTTAATTTAGATAAATCTGTTTTAATAAACTTAATTTGATTTCCTACCCCACATCTTTCAGCATTAGTTCGAGCTTGAAAAAGCACTTCAGAATTTCGATCACTACCGACAATTATTGATTTTAATTCTGTTAATTGACTATTTCTAGCCTCTGTTAATAAATCTTGCCAAAGAGACTTGTCAAAATCACGCCAGTTCATCAAAGAAAATTTATTCCTCAACAGTCCCGGTGCAATATTTAATGCTTTTAAACTTGCCTCCACAGGTAAAGTTCCAGAACCACATAAAGGGTCTAAAAAAGGTATATCTGGAGAATATTCTGCCATCTCTAATATGGCTGCTGCTAAAGTTTCTTTTAGGGGAGCAAATCCCATTGCTAGACGATAGCCACGCTGATGTAAACTACTACCAGAACTATCTAAACTGAGGATACAACTATTATTTTGAATATGAGCATTAATCAATATATCAGGATTTTTAGTATCTATATTTGACCTGTAGCGAAACTTTTCTATTTGTTGCTCGGTAATAGCATCTTTAATTTGCAAAGCCGTATAATGAGTATGCTTTAGTTTTTCATTACTTCCCGTACAACTAACTGCTAATGTATTTTTAGGAGATAAATATCGCTGCCAAGGAATTTTTTTTACCTCTTTATAAAGTACTTCTCGGTTAACACATCGAACTTCCGCAATAGGAACTAAAACTCTAAAAATAGTTCTTGCCCAGATATTAACCCGATAAAGTAAAGTCTTATCCCCTGTAAAACTTACCCCAGTAAATTCTGGACAGACGTTTTCTGCTCCTAAACTTTCTAATTCTTGGGCAGCAATAGCTTCTAAACCTTTAGCAACTTTTGCATAGTATTGATTCATTGCCTAGAAATAATAATTTTGGTATTTACCCTACAATAACAGGATTTGATGGTAGAGTTGGAAAAATTGGATAGTTCATCTCAAATATTCGCAAAAATACTTTTTTTCTATTCCCAGTTCCTACTTTCTATTTTCCTAGAAAGGATAAAATTTTAGCTTTCTTAAAAATTGAGATGTACCCAAATTGGATGAAGCAATTTTTTCACTAATTGATTAATTGTTTCAGTGTTATAATTTAATAATTTCCTGATTTTTGTACTTGATAAAATCAATCAAAAAACTATAACCATAAAATTTGAGTTGTGAGATATTGGAAACTTTTAGGGAACACCAGAGCTAGGAACAGAGAAGAAGAAAAAAATGTATTATATGAATATAATAATTGCCAGATTCTATACTTTTAAGGAACACCTCAATTCTCACAACTGATTCCTAATTGCTATATTTATTTAACTCATTAAACTATAACCATAAGATTTGAGTTGTGAGATATTGGAAACTTTTAGGGAACACCAGAACTAGGAACAGAGAAGAAGAAAAAAATGTATTATATGAATATAATAATTGCCAGATTCTATACTTTTAAGGAACACCTCAATTCTCACAACTGATTCCTAATTGCTATATTTATTTAACTCATTAAACTATAACCATAAGATTTGAGTTGTGAGATATTGGAAACTTTTAGGGAACACCAGAGCTAGGAACAGAGAAGAAGAAAAAAACGTATTATTTGAATATAATAATTGCCATCTTCTGTATCCGCTCAATAAATAGGGGTAGACTACCAGTTTAGGAAGGATTTTATGCCATTTTAGGCTTGCCATTTACCTATTTACCCCGGATTATTGAGCGGTTACCATATTCTATACTTTTAATACCAAATTGAAATGAAGCTGCATAGAATAATATTTCAAGCAGAATTAACCGTAAGTAAGCCTAGATAAAGATAGATCGATTTAATGAATTTCATCATTCTATGCAACCTCATATAAAATTGGTATAAGGAACACCTCAATTCTCACAAATGACTCCTGATTGCTATATTTATTTAACTCTTTAATCATAACTATAAAAAATAAAAAAATGAAACCAAACCCAACTAAAACTTCAGCTAACTATAGTCACCTAATTTCTCAAATATTTCCAGAAAACCCTTACAATGGTTTTGATTTTCAACAATACCCAGAAGATTTGCAAGGTTGGAATGGTAGACATAAAGTGTTTGCTGAAATTATATCTGAAGTCAAACCTAAAGTGATTATTGAAGTTGGAGTATGGAAAGGACAATCCACAGTTCACATGGCAGAGATAGCTAAAAAAATTAATCCTGAAGTAATAGTAATTGCCATAGATACTTTTTTAGGTAGTCCGGAACATTGGAAACCAAAACACCCGAAAAATTTTCAACAATCTCTTCAGCTCAAGTTTGGATACCCTCAACTATATTACCAATTTTTAGCAAATGTGATGTGGAAAGGATTAGAAAAAAATATTATTCCAATACCACAAACCAGTGTCAATGCTGCCATAATGTTAAAAAATCTTGGAATTAAAGGGGATATTATCCATATAGATGCAGGTCATGATTTTGAAAATGTTTATTCAGATCTTGTCAAATATTGGGATTTGCTAACTGAAGAAGGAGTATTAATAGGAGATGATTTTGACCCATTTTGGCCTGGAGTTCAGAGAGCAGTGAAGTGTTTTTGTTCAGAACGCGAGCTTCAGATTATTGTAGATAAACCTAAGTGCATAATACGTCGTCAAAATAATGATGTTGAAAATAAAACTCTATTTAGTGGCAAGAAAATTAGAATATTTTTAATTGCAACTTTTGAAAATTTCTATGTATCTGTTCAAGATACTAAAGTAGTTGTACATGGAAATAATTTTAATCCTTTGATTAAATTAAAAGCTGTTGAGATTCCTGGCGAAAATGGTAAATCAGAGTTTTTTTTGACAACTAACGATGGCTATTCTTTATGTGCTGAAGATAACAATAATTTAGTTCTAAATAAATCCAAATTTAGCTCTTGGAAAAAGTTTAAAATAGAAAAACTATCTGATAATTATGTGGCTTTTTTATCTGCTCATGGCAAATATTTGTCTGCTGAAGCTAATGGAATAGTTACTGCTAATGCTAATCAAATAGGTCAAAGAGAAAAATTTAAGTTATTAACCCTTGATAGTGACATGATAAAACTAACAGAAAAATCAAATCAACCTTTTCTTTTACCCTTACCAAAAGAATTTTTCCAAACACCCTAATTATCAGCTTGCTGAAAGCTAAATCTTGAGAGTTGAAAGTTTACTTTAAAAGATCAACTCGATAAAGTAAAGTCTTATCCCCTGTAAAACTTACCCCAGTGAATTCTAGACAGATGTTTTCTGCTCCTAAACTTTTTAGTTCTTGGGCAGCAATAGCTTCTAATCCTTTAGCAACCTTGGCATAGTATTGATTCATTAGAATTGGGGAGTGGGGGAGTAGGGGAGTAGGGGAGTGGGAGAAATTTAAGTAATTTAAGAAATTATGAACACATAATACAGCATATTTCGGGCAAATGAGGTACAGGGTAAATGATGAAAATATTGTAGTGCAGGCATCTTGCCCGTGATGGGTGTACCTCATAACAACGGGATGCGCTGTATATAACCAGATTCTATGTAACTTCTTCCTTCTTCCTTCTTCCTTCTTCCTTAATTAAGGAGAACAATCTGAGATATAGCTTCCACTACTATCTCTAGAAACTATATATCCTTGATATGGATTTGTAACTTCTATAAACCTTTGAGTGCCACTACCAATTTCTTCATTTCCGGTAACTTCTATTCTCTGACCATTTTCTAGCACTCCAATTCTACGACTCGCTGAATTGCGTGACTCAAAAATATATAATCCATTTGGCCTGAGAATATAACAAGTTTTTAATTTAGCCCTTGCTTTAGCCTGGTAATTAATTACACGCTCTGTGAGGCCATTCTGTGTTATAGAATCTACACGATATTGGTCTGGGCTAACAATATATTCAATTCCTCGTACCGGGTCATAAGCTTCCCAAGAACTACCTCTTTTTGTGGCATTACCAACAATCAGCCAATCTTGCTCAGTTCCATTCTTAGGTTGACTAATGAATATATATTCACCCTTTTGAGTTTCGCAAATATTAATATTAAAGTTTGCCGTTTCATAATTTGCTTTTTGAGAGCCATACCCATAACAAAGCTGCGCCTGTGCTGATATTGGCAGAATCAGACTTCCCAGCACTAAAGCAGTTGTAACAACTCCCACGGTGGCTAATCGGTGTTTCATTGTTTCTCCTTTGTGCTATTGGATAGTAGCAAAACCCTATAACCTTACCATAATTTGATAAAAATATCTCCCAAAAAAGAAAATAAGTAAAGCATTATTTGATATTCTTAACTTTCTAATAAAATTTTCTATAAAAAACTTATAGTTAAATTGTGTAAAGATATTAAAAAGTTCTCAGCTTTCAGCAATAAGCTATCAGCCTAAGTTGACTTATAGCAGAAGGCAGAAGGCAGAAGGCAGAAGGCAGAAGGCAGAAGAAAAAATCTGACATTGTCTGAGTTTTCCACTTTTGATATGTCCTCTCCTTCCCTTCGACTGCGATAAATCCAAAAAAATTGAAAAGGAGATTTTAACTTCTCCTCAACTATCGAACTTACTACTAGGGATAAAAATCCTAAAATAGCTCCGAGCTATAAAACTTTTGGATATTTTTTTGGATATTTTAAGGTACAAACCTCAAAGCTGTTGACGGAAAATTCCGTAGAAAAAGCCGAAAACTGCTAGTTGAAAGCTTGTTAAAAATAAAATCAAAAAAAATTAGAGAGAAGTCTCTTATGGTAGCAGTAACAGACCGAGTAAAAAATAGACTAACAACGGAGACAAGTAAAATTGCTCCTGATACCATGGCCATTCGCTCCCTTGATTGGGACCGCGATCGCTTTGATATAGAATTTGGTCTACAGAATGGTACCACATATAACTCCTTTATTATTCGAGGAGAAAAAAATGCTCTGGTTGATACATCCCATGCAAAATTTCGTCAGTTATATTTAGACATCCTCTGGGGTCTAATTAAACCTACAGAAATTGATTACCTAATTATTAGTCATACCGAACCAGATCATAGTGGTTTAGCCAAAGACATTATCGAACTAGCTCCCCAAGTTACAGTTGTTGGGGCAAAAGTAGCAATCCAATTTTTAGAAAATTTAGTTCACACACCATTTAACAAACAAATTGTCAAAAATGGCGACCAATTAGATTTAGGCAACGGTCACGTTTTAGAATTCGTTTCTGCTCCAAATCTCCATTGGCCAGATACTATTTTTACCTACGACAGCAAAACCCAAACTCTATTCACCTGTGATGCTTTTGGGATGCACTATTGCTCAGACAAAACTTACGATGAAAATCTGAGTGACATAGAAGCAGACTATAAATTCTATTACGAATGTCTGATGGCCCCCAATGCTCGCTCAGTATTGAGTGCTATGAAACGCATGGCAAAACTGGGAGATATCAATACCATTGCCACAGGTCATGGTCCCCTACTACGTTATAACTTAGTAGAATTAACCAACCGTTATGAGGAGTGGAGCAAAGCACAAAGCAAAGCAGAAACAACAGTAGCAGTATTCTACACTTCTGATTATGGTTATAGCGATCGCCTCTCCCAAGCAATTGCCCACGGGATAACCAAAACAGGCGTTGCAGTAGAAATGATAGACCTCAAATCTGCCGACCCCCAAGAAGTGCGGGAATTGGTAGAAATGGCAAAAGGAATTGTCATTGGATCGCCACCAACCACAGGTCCGGCAGCAAGCACTTCTGAAACTGCAGTCAACACTATTTTGGCAGCAGCTAACAAAAAACAGACTTTCGGTCTATTTGAATCTGGTGGTGGTGATGATTTATCAGTATATCCTCTAGCAAATAAACTTAAGGAGTTAGGTCTCAAGCAAGCATTCCCCAATATTCTGATTAAAGAAACTCCTTCAGAATTAACTTATAAACTTTGTGAGGAAGCGGGCACGGATGCAGGGCAGTTATTGAGTCTGAAGAAAAATATTAAGCAGATGAAATCTCTTGATAGTGACTTAGATAAAGCTTTAGGTCGTTTGAGTGGGGGTTTGTATATTATCACTGCTACCAAAGGTGAGGTTAGTAGTGCAATGTTAGCTTCCTGGGTAGTGCAAGCTAGTTTTAAACCATTAGGAGTTTCTATCGCAGTAGCAAAAGACCGGGCAATTGAGGCGCTGATGCAAGTAGGCGATCGCTTTATCTTAAACGTATTGCGGGAAGATAACTATCAAAGTCTGATGCGACATTTTCTGAAGCGCTTTCCACCCGGTGCAGACCGTTTTGCCGGAGTGAATACTCAAACTGCTAAAAATGGTAGTCCGATTTTAGGAGATGCACTAGCTTATTTAGAGTGCGAAGTAGTAAGTCGGATGGAGGCAAGCGACCACTGGATTATTTATGCAGCTGTGGATACTGGAAGAGTTAGTGACTCAGATATTTTACCTGCGGTGCATCATAGAAAAGTAGGTAATCATTATTGACATACTCCCGACGCTCTCCTACGGGAGAGCAAGGGATTCTTCAGCCAAAGAAGCTTTGACCGCAGTTTTAACAGAGGTGATGTCCTCCCCCTGTGTTGATAGCAATCCAATTTTTTGGATCAGGAGTGCTGAGTTATAATCTCTGTCTAACTCCTGTCCACACTTAGGACATGAATGCCTTTCATGTCGCGGAGCGAAACGCTCAGACAAGCTTTTGGGCACTTGATTCAAACATTCCCAACAATGCTGAGATGTACCTTTTGGGTCTACTTTGATAATTTTCTTACCTAGCTTCCAGGCAACATACTCTAATACTTCAAGAAATTGATAAGTTGCTGCATCTTGCAAAGACTTATTTAATCCTGATTTAGCTGATTGACCATTAGGTAAAAACTGACGATTTTTTCCTAGTTTAGCTTGACAGCGCCGGACTAAATTTACTATCTGTAGGTCTTCCAGGAATATCACACTTACGTCTACCACTGGTTTTACCATTCTTGTCAGGTTTGGTAAAATTATCCATTGTTGTCTGCACACGCTGGATAATATCTTGCAATACCTGAGAGTGTATAGATTTATATTCAGGGAAGAGTTTTTTTGTTTTCCCTAGGTCTGCTAACTGTACTGTTTCCCAGACTACATAACCATTTATTATGTTGGAATGCTTATCCGTTCTTAGAAACCTATGATAATCCATATAAATCTATGATTATCATTTTCTTTGTGGGTTTAATACCCCACCGTCTACACGGTGTTCACGCATTACTTGGGG
>NZ_RCBY01000156.1 GCF_003838195.1 Okeania hirsuta | reverse complement strand
CCATTAGAGGGAAACAAATTCAGAGTTTAATCCGTAAGATGAAGCAGAAAATTAAGAAAATTGAACGAGAAGGAGAGGTGATTCCTCGTGATTGTCATATCATTCGTTATCAAGTCAATAGAAATCAGAAACTGTACTATTATTATAAATTACAATCTACTTCACCGATTTTTCCTATGGCTACTGATAGTCAGAAAAAAACTAAATATAAGTATTTAGGAAAAGGGGGAAGTGAAGCTCATATTGATGCAGTTGAAAAAATGACTCGAAGGAATCTTATTGATGAGTTGGAGAGAGTTGTTCATTCCCTTCAAGAAAGTTATTTAGATATTTGTTTTGGTG
The DNA here is from genome assembly GCF_003838195.1 of Okeania hirsuta. Lineage (GTDB taxonomy): Bacteria > Cyanobacteriota > Cyanobacteriia > Cyanobacteriales > Microcoleaceae > Okeania > Okeania hirsuta. Next base: position 18,547 of record NZ_RCBY01000156.1, on the reverse strand, counting down.
GAGAAATTGAACCAGACCCATCCTATGATCTTCAGGATGATAAATAATGTGAGAAACGAAGATAATTCCAGATTTGATTTCTAATACAATCACCGATTAGTTAGTGTAATACTTACGCTAACCACTTTTTCTTTTTGTCCAAAGTCCAATACTAAGATACTTGATATTTTCTTAACCTTGCCAATAGTCGTTAGGATCGAGAATATAAATAAACTGAAATACATCATTGGAGAAAAATAAATGGATCTAGTCAGACTCCAAAATTCATTGGACAATATCTCGTTTGCCATCTTGTTTGCCACAATGCTAATTTATTGGGTAGGTGCCGCTTTTCCTCGTATCCCCTATCTCTCGGTCTTGGGTTCTACCGGAATGGTGACCGCTAATCTCTGTATTGCAACCCTATTAGGAGCACGTTGGCTAGAAGCTGGCTATTTTCCCATTAGTAATTTGTACGAATCTCTATTTTTCCTGACTTGGGGACTTACTACTATTCACCTCATAGCTGAAAATATGAGTGGAAGTCGCCTGGTGGGAGTTTTTACATCTCCCTTGGCAATGGGTATTACTGCTTTTGCGGCCCTAACTTTGCCCTCCGGTATGCAGTTATCAGAACCTCTTGTGCCTGCTCTAAAATCTAATTGGTTGATGATGCACGTCAGTGTCATGATGTTGAGCTATGCAACTTTGATGGTGGGGTCTTTACTGGCGATCGCTTTTCTCATTGTTACCAGTGGCCAAAAAGTAGAACTTAGTGGCAGTTCCTTTGGCACTCGTTCTTATAGAAATAATCATTCTGTGAAGCTCTCAAAAAATTTGCAACTTCAAACAGAGGGAGCTAGTCTGAATCAAATTGAGGACAACCATCAATCTTCTCCTCTATCTACAACAAATGGCCACAGGCAAACTGCTGTCTTAGAAATGGCTAGACCTACTCAAGCAGTTGAGACAGAAGTAACTCTTTCTCCTCAACGTTTGAGTATTGCCCAAACTTTAGATAATATTAGTTATCGTATTATTGGCTTAGGATTTCCTTTACTGACTATTGGGATTATTGCTGGAGCAGTTTGGGCAAATGAAGCTTGGGGTTCTTATTGGAGTTGGGACCCGAAGGAAACTTGGGCTTTGATTACTTGGTTGGTATTTGCTGCCTATCTCCATGCGCGTATTACTAGAGGATGGCAAGGACGACGACCTGCTATTTTGGCTGCTACCGGATTTGTTGTAGTCTGGGTATGTTATTTAGGAGTAAATCTTTTGGGTAAAGGTTTACATTCCTATGGATGGTTTTTTTAAATTGCTTTACTCGTTTAGCTACGAGAAATGAAGGCGCAGCATTCAGTAAGAAAGGAAGAATAAAGAGAAAGGAGGAAAGTAAAGAGTCGGGAGTAGGAAGCAGTTATTATTACTCAGATTCTACAGGTCAATTTGTCACATAAAAAGTACCACAGACATCAGTGGGTTGATCAGTATTTATACTCTATAAATCCTCATAATTTAACTGAGACGGGAGCCAAATTATGAGGAATAAATTAAGCATAAATATTTGATGGAGCCAGATAATTAGCCAGCATCATTACCCTACTGACTAATGATTGATGAATAATGACTACTGACTAATTGCCTTTTATACTAGGCTTTGAAGTGCGGAATGTAGGTAATAAGATTTCTTATTCTCGTTTTTTAAATCACTTTTTAAATTAACTTCCTTTCTTCGTTAAAAATAAATCTAGGATAATTAAATATGGAAACTGAAGTGACTTTACTAAATAATGATGATGTTTTGTCTACAAGTGCTAGTCTTTTGATGTTTCAATGTACATTTCAAGTCAGTGAATATATAACGATGATTTTAGCTAGGTTGGAGTCGGAAAATTTATTTGATGATGGGCTAGAATGTCAATTATTAAGACCTGGTGATTATTGGAGAAAAGGAAAAGTAAAATTTCGTTTAGAATTTTTTACAGAAACTGAAGAAGAGTTATATGAAGCTGTCGATCCTATTTCTCAACCCTCAGCTTACTCCATACTAACTTCTGATGAACAGCCACAGAATGTAGGAATGTGGAGTTAATGCAATTTTTTCAACAATTAATAATAGGCATAGACGTGAAAAAGATATAAATTTTTTTCTGGGATGGGGAACAGGGAATAGGGAGTAGGCAAGATATTTTGATAAACTAAGGTACAGAAAATGATTGATTTTGTGAGTTTGAAAACTCTATTTATTTCCTATAAATTGGTTAAATAAAATGCTTATTTATTTTCCACTTAATAATTAATTAGACAAAGGCAACAGCTAAAAGCATGTAGAAAACAAATATTTTGTAGTTTAACAGATTGAAAAATACTCTAAATAAATTAGTAGGGAACAGGGAACAGGGAATAGGCAAGATATTTTGATAAAAAAAGGTACGAAAAATGATTGATTTTGTGAGTTTGAAAACTCTATTTATTTCCTATAAATTGGTTAAATAAAATGCTTATTTATTTTCCACTTAATAATTAATTAGACAAAGGCAACAGGCAACAGCGGGTAGAAAACAAATATTTTGTATTAAAATGCAAAATTAATTTCTAAGTTTCATAGAATAATATTTTAATCAGAGTTGACTGTAGATCGAGATAGACAAGTTATTGAAGAAGGCAGAAGGCAGAAGGAAGAAGGCTTTAGTTATCTAGGAGAGAAGGAAGAAGGAAAAAATAATTCTGTGCCACCTCACATAAAATTGGTATAATACCAATTTGATAAATATTTGCTACAAATAACTAGGTTATTTCTTAAGGAGTCCGTCGTCAGTGGTCAGAATGAATAGCTTTAATACCATTTATTAGGTCGGAATTTATCTTTTTATTCCAAGGGACATCTCTTGCATGTGTCTTTTAACTGCCCTTATTATTTGTAACATTCTTTTTCCATGCTTGGTATAATACCTAATACCTAACACCTAATACCTAATTTTGATAGAAAACAGGAAAGAGAGATTTCTAGCAAATATTTATTCAAATAGCATTAGAGATATTTTAGCAATGGAAGATGAAGATAATTTTCAAGAAAAACGTTGCTCTGAACTTTTACTATATCTGGCTTTAAATATAGAAGACTTCCAAATATTACCCAAAATTAAATTAGAAACAGACCTGTCTCAGACAATTATAGACGACATACAAAAATACTTTTTAACTTATCAATCTGCCTGTGAATATGCTAACCAGATATTCCTAGAAATTTACCAACCAGGTGCAATAAAAAAATACTGTAAACAAAGCACAATAGGCAAAAAATTACCAACCGCTTTTTATATTCATATCTCTGCAGTGGCACAACTTCATCCTTTACTACAACTCTACGAAAATTTAGCTCATCGTTTATATCTAAAAGCAGTTTCTCAGCAGAAAGATGATACAAAAATCACCACATTAATTAAATTTAACTTTGATAAACCCACAATTTCTTATCTCCACTATCCAGACTTCGATACCGACCCCCATCCAGCTTTAAAAACTAGCATTTCTATTAACATGAATAGTGGAAAAGTTGATTATAGAAACTACCACAATAGTAAAAACCCCCCTGTACTGCATCGCAAAGAAACCTTTGTGAATACTGACTATCCCCACTACCAAAAATTTGCTCAACTGACCAGTGCTGAAGTGAAATTAGGACTGTTAGATAATACTCGTTTAATTGGTACTCGTCAAGGATGGTTCACACACCTAAAAAATCATGGAATTGAAATTAAAGACCATCATGTAATTCAACATACTATTGAAATACCAATTCCCAAAATAGAACGCCACAAAGCAGCGATCGCCCGTAAACAAATTTCTAAACCAGTACGTTTGGGTTTAGAAGCAAATCTATTTACAGAAGGTACAACTTTTTTTGATTATGGTTGTGGTTACGGTGGGGATATTAAACAGATTGCTCAAAAAGGTTATCAAAGTTCAGGATGGGACCCCTATTATTTGCCCGATAATACTTGTATTGCTGCTGATATTGTTAATCTTGGTTATGTAATTAATGTAATTGAATCTTTAGCAGAACGTAGGGAGGCTTTGATTAAAGCCTGGAAGTTGACTAAACAAGTTTTAATTGTTTCCGCTATGGTATTAATTGATGACCATAAAAACCAGGATAAACTTGGTTATGGAGATGGCATAATTACAGCTCGTAATACTTTTCAAAAATATTATGAACAAGAAGAATTAAAGTCTTATATTGACCAAGTTTTGAATGTAGATTCTATACCTATAGATTTAGGTATTTTCTTTGTGTTTAAAGATGAAAAACAGGGGCAAAACTTTCGAGCATCTCGATTAAAAACTCGTTTATCTACACCTAGAATTAACTCCAAAAATCAGAAGTTTGTAGATTATGAAGAACAGCTTATACCTCTGATGAATTTTATGAGCGATCGCGGTCGTCTTCCGGTCAGAGGAGAAATTGCTGAAGAGGCAGATTTAATTGCAGAATTTGGTAGTTTTCGTCGTGCCTTTCGAGTAATTATGCAAGCTACAAACTCTGTAGAATGGGACCAGATAACTGATAAACGTCGCCAAGATTTATTAGTATATTTAGCCTTGAGTAAATTTGGCAACCGTCCTAAATTTTCCCAATTAGCAGAAGTAGTCAGAAATGATATTAAAGCTTTATTTGGTAGTTATAACCAAGCCTGTATATTAGCAGATTTAATGTTATTTAGTTTAGGTGATTCTGAATTAATTAGTAAATGTTGTAAAAATAGTTCTATTGGTTATAAATTTTCTAATTCTCTGTTAGTTCATGTTTCTGTTGTAGCAAAACTCGATCCGTTATTACGACTTTATGAAGGTTGTGCTAATCGTACAATTGGTAGATTAAATGAGGCAACTATCATTAAATTTAATACAAAACTACCGATAATATCCTATTTATTTTATCCAGACTTTGACACAGAAGCTCACCCAGTTTTGCATACAAGTATGAACATTGATTTACGAGATTTAAGTGTCAGTTATCAGAGTTATACAAATGAATATAATCCGCCAATTTTACATAGAAAAGATGCTTTAGTAACACCAGATTATCCAGACTATGAAAAATTTGCTAAACTCACACAACAAGAAGAAGATAGAGGACTATTAAATGATTTGAAAAGTATTCAAAACCGAATTAATTGGCTCAAATGTTTAGAAGAAAATTGTACAGAAATTAAAGGTCATCGTGTTTATTGGCAAACTAATGTTGACCCTTATCGCTTAAAAATATTAAAATCTGCTCATGCTACTAGAAAACGAGAAAGAAAAAAACAACTAAATCAGGAATGAATAAGCTATTGACTGAAGATGTTTTATAGACATCTCCGAAAAAGAATAGACTTTTTGCAGAAGTAGGCAACAGGCAACAGGCAACAGGGAAGAAATTTATGAAAAAAGACACAAAAAATGATCCATAAGTGTAATTTCCACCAGATGTCTTATACCAATTTGAAAAAAGAGTGTTACGAATAGTAAGACCGAGAAAAAGACTTTATAGGAGATGTCCCTTTGACAAAGCGGTCGTTAGCGTAGCTTCCCGTAGGGTGGGATGGCGATCTTCGGAGCGGGTCTGCAAGAACGGGTCTCCTCGCCATATCCAATCGACCAAGAGAGCGGTGCGACCCCGCGACGACGCCAGTCGCACCTGGTAGCGCACCAAGAGAAAAAGATAATTTATGCCCTAAAAAATGGTATTAAAGTCATTCATTTTAACTCCTGAGGAGTGACTCCTGAGTCCTAAGAAATACCCTAGATATTTGTAGCAAACATTTATCAATTTGGTATTACATCGCGCTACGCATTAAGGTGTTTGACATGAATAGAAGCAGCAAACCCTTTTGTATTTCCCTGTTGCCTATTGCCTGTTGCCTTGCGCGTAGCGCTATAGTTTAAAATAGCTAAGAATAAGTCAACTATAACCAGAAACCAATGAATAAATTATTTGAAAAAATAAATACCCAAGTAACGATTTTAGGAAGTATTATTGCTATTCTTTGGATTGTACAAATTATTAATTCTGAATTTTTAGCAGGAAAATTGAACTATTATGGTGGAATTCATCCTCAAAGTTCTATAGGACTTAGTGGTATTTTTTTTGCTCCATTTCTGCATGGTAGTTATGCTCACTTAATGGCTAATATTGCCCCATTAATTATTCTCGGTTGGTTAATCATGTTACGGGGAGTAGGTGATTTTTTCTTTGTGAGTATCGTTACTATAATAGTTAGTGGTTTAGGTATTTGGTGTTTCGGTGCGCCTAATTCTATTCATATTGGTGCAAGTGGATTAATTTTTGGTTATTTCGGGTTTTTGCTACTCCGAAGTTTATTTGACTTCAGTATTTTATCAGTAATATTCGCCTTAACTGCTGGTTTCCTTTATAGTGGTTTAATCTGGGGTATTTTGCCTTCCGATCCTGATGTCTCTTGGGAAGCACACTTATTTGGTTTTTTGGGTGGGATATTCGCAGCTCAACTTTTAGGTAAACGTCGAAAAAATAGTTAAAGTAGAATTGGTAGGTATTGCATCAACAAAAGTGTGCAAATGATAATATAGTGCTTCATTGAGCTAACCACAACTACTTGTAAAAATTGATGAATTTTCATTGATTTATACTCCAAATCAAGTCAAAAGTCAAAATCATTGGTAAAAATTCCCCAATAAAATTGCCAATTAACCATAAAAAAATCAAAATTACTGGTAAAAATTCCCCAATAAAATTGCTAACTAACCATAAAAAAAGTCAAAAGTTAAAAGTTAAAAGTCAAAATTACTGGTGTACATTCCCGGCATAAAACACATAAATAATAAACCAATCTCCGGCACAATACCACCGAAATGTTTCAGAGTAAAAGCATGACCTAATTCATGGAGAAAAATCACCAACATAGTCGCAAAACCTAATACAATTTCTCCATGAAGTTGCACTTAATATGAGGAAAAGTTAAGGGTATTGGAAGAGGCGATCGCTCGGACGGAAAAGGAAGTTGCTGATGCTCGGACGAAGTTGCAATATCAGCTTGTGGTTCCGGATACGTTGGTTGCTCAGACTGATGCGGTGAAGGCTGAAATTGCTGATTTGGAGGCGAAGATTCAACAGTATCGTCAGCAGTCTGATGTTTTGAAGGCACAAGCTGATGATTATTATGCCCAAGCTAACCAGTATCGCCAACAGCAGCAACATCATACTAATATTGCTAATAACGCTTGGATAACGCGCAAAGGTCGTAGTGGACGATGGTATAATGTACAACTACCAGAAATTCATTTGAGAAATTGAAAAAATGCAGATCTCATCTCCCATCGATCAACTCACTGAAAAAGCAAAACAGGTACTCAATGAAATTACCTATCTCACCTTAGCAACAGTAGATAAAGAAGGACACCCTTGGAACTCACCTGTCTATTATGGTTTTGATGAAGATTACACATTTTATTGGTCATCATGGATAGAAAATCAGCACTCTCAAAATATTATTAATAATGGGCAGGTTTTTGCAGTTGTTTATGATTCAACAGCATTGAGTGGAGAGGGATTTGGTGTTTATTTCAAAGGTATAGCTGAAGTTATTGAGGCAGAAAACGAAATATTCAATAAAGCTATTGATAGTATCTACACAAAAAGTGGCAAACCAAAAAGAGACAAAAAATATTTTCTTGACTCAGGACCACGACGTTTATTTCGGTTTATGCCAAAAACTATTTGGGTTAATGTTAAAGAACCTTACGAGGATTATTTTCTTGATAAAAGAGTAGATATTACTCAAGAAATAAAGCAATAAAAAAAGCCCGTATTGCAGGCTTTTTGTAAATCTCAAAAAAGGCACTACAGCAGTTTTCAGGTCAATAAATCACATTAAAAAAACGAAAACCCTGTAGAGACGTTGCATGCAACGTCCCTACCTTGTGGTTTACTCAAATGAAACCTGCTATAATTCACTATTCTAATACCTCAAAAGATTCAACTTCCAACACTGGACCAATCATTGCTAAAGTCATCACATCATCTCGGATCGTACCTGTAATGCTTACCTTCAGGTCAGACTTACATAGCTCAGTAGGAGCATCCTTCAACTCATAAGTTTCACCATTCTCAGTTACTAATGCCCAAGTGCCAGTACCAAAACCTTTCTTTTCCACAGTACCAGTTACCGTAATACTACTCATGCTAATTTGTCCTCTGTTCTAATTGCCAAACGTGCTAAACCTAAGCACAAAAACGCATTCACAACTAGGAAAATTTGAGCAGCAAAACCAGAACCTAATCCCCAAACTGCTGGATCGACAACTGCATTCACAGCCAAACAACTAGCAACACCAATAGTAGTACCGATCGCTAACCACTTCCATTGCTGATTTCCTAATAACAATACAATTAACAATGCTGGAATCAACACACTAGCAAAAATGGGATTCAAAATGCCACTACCTTGAATAGCTCCACCGACTTCAGGTAGGGAACTACCCATCACACGCATCGGCCATTGTGGTAAGTCGAAAACATAGAAACCACGGAGGAAAAATAACCCACTGCTACCAGCAACTAATCCTGTATGGAGAGGGAAACTCCAACTGAAAGGGAAATAATTCCGCAGAAACCAAGCTAATATATAAGACCCCAAGACCATTGCCAACTTCGGTAACAATGCCACAGCACCACCATCAAGCCAAAAACCAGGACTGAGATACCCATTATCATGCAACCACCGGAAGAAGTCGCGGAAAGTGATTTGACCTCTTATTGCCAACTTAACTGCCGCTGCTGCATCCAACTGACCTGCTCCAAAATGATTCAGTGGGTCTTCCTTAACAACTCTGGCAGATTTTTTGAGAATGTTGGCAATTTCCTCTGGGTCTTCAATACCACTAGCTTTGACTAATGCTGCCACACCCGCAACATGGGGAGATGCCATGCTTGTTCCTTGGAAGGAAGCAAATACACTCTTGCCATTTTCTGGGTTAATGGTTTCTTGCAAAATACCACCAGCTTCATTTTTACCAGAAGTGGAACCGCCAGGAGCAGAAATATCAACTCCTGCACCAAAATTAGAATAGGAAGCTTTTTCTCCAGTTGGGTCAGTGGCAGAGACACCGATAACATGGGGATAACGAGCGGGATAACTTGCTGAATTTTGCCCAGCGTTGCCCGCAGCAGCAATAATAACTACGCCTTTACTATGAGCATAGTTAATAGCTTCCTTCATTATTTGGCTTTCACCGCCACCACCAAGACTCATATTGATGATATCTGCACCATTGTCAGCAGCAAATTTGATAGATTCGGCAATATCGGAAACTGTACCACCGCCACTAGCAGATAATACTTTTAAGGGCATGATGCTAGCTTCATAGGCGATACCTGCTACGCCATATTCGTTATTGGTAGATTGGGCAATAGTCCCTGCAACGTGACTGCCGTGACCATTATCGTCGGTGGCTAAAGTCCGGTCGTTGACAAAATCGTAGCCAGCAACGAATTTAGTTTTTTCCAGGTCAGGAACTCTGGTGACTCCTGTATCAATTACCGCTACAGTTACGCCGTCGCCTTTCGTCTCATTCCATGCTTCCTCCACGTTGATGCTGCGGAGGTTCCATTGTTTCCCATACATAGGGTCGTTGGGAACGCCGTTCCCGCCTTCAAAGATGATGGCATTGGCGCTATAAACATAGTTTGGTTCTATGTATTCAGTATATTTGTTTAGAGAGTTTTTTAGTTCTTTGAGAAGTTGGCGATCGCCCTTGACAATATACACATTATCTGATAATGAAAATTCACTATTTAGACGAGGAGTGACTTGGTATTCATCGGAGATTGTCTTAATTTCATCGACAATTTTAGTAACTCCGATATCTTCACGGAAGTCTAACACAATTGAGTCATAGACTCCTTTATTGGCCAAACCTGTAAAGTTAGATAAGGCCCAACCAAGCCCAATTAAAAATAAGCAGACAAACAGAAATTTTTTCATTGTTTGAGAATCTACTATGAACTAAGGACTTTTTTACTACGATAGCTCAGAGTTGACAATATTGGACGGATAATATTATGGCGTTTCACAGAAGGTGTAGCAAGGAGGTTCATCCAAATATCTTAATTCATAGCTTGATTCACCAACACCAATAATGGGGTTGCATATTTGCAGGATGAATTATAGTTTTAGAGAAAGACGAAGTATAAAGACGGGATTTACCTTTTATGCAAAGATTTATCCCTTGGTTCAGCAACGTCGCCTTTTCGCAAAACTAGACAAAACTAAAAAATCTTATCAAGTAGACAAATCACCAAAAATGCTAATCCCTGTTCGAGCCAGGAGGATAAGTATATAGCTGAAGAATTTGATGTTTGTCAAAGTGTCAACATAGTCTAAATTAATTTTGGTAAAGGGGCTTATTAATCTTTTTTCATAGCTTGATTCACCAACACCACAATATTTACCTTTGGAAAACATAAAACTTATTGGATTGATCGACCCCTAGAGACTTAAACCCTACTTCAGTAATAAAAGCAGCAATGTTGCCACAAGTTGCTTGTTCAATCAAGTTTTTGACATCGTTAGCATATTTATCAGTGATATTATCATCGTCATGAGACCAATAACCGCGTTCAGGATCGGCATTGATAGCATGATGAATGCCAAAATTATGAGGAATGGGATATTTCCAGGTATTTTGTGAGGTTAACCCCATCGTTTGACCCGCCATGCCATGATAGCCATTACGAAGGGTAATAATATCAAAATTTTGAGTATAAACCCTGGCCATTAACATCGCCAAATCATTGGCTTCCGATCCAGAATTAACAAAATAGACCTTTGATAAATTACCAGGCATCTTATCCACTAACATCTTGGCATATTCTGCAATGGTAGGATGTAGATACAGTGTGCTGGAATGCTGCAATTTTCGGATTGTTCTTGTACTGCTTTGACAACAGAGGGATGACAATGACCTACACTAATAGTAGCGATTCCAGCAAAGGCATCTAAATACCGTTTTCCCGTCTCATCAAAAACATATTGCATCGAACCCTCAACAATCATAATGGGTTTTTGATAATAAGTGGAAACCACTGGGTTAATATATTCTCGTCTTAAATGAGCTACTTCTTGCAAAGAAGGGCCGTTATAGAGTTTTGGTTGATAATCGTATGAGGGAAGAGAGGGGATAATAGGTTGAGGTTTTTGATGAGTTGCCATAAACAATATGATTGTTAAATTTATTGATTTTGTACAGAAAGCAGCAGCATTATGTGTAACGGCTCCCATTCCAGCTCAAAGTACAGTAAGAGAAAAGGTTTACAAAAAAATAATGTCTAAATATGCCATAATGCACTGCTATGGTTAGTCTAAACTCCAGTTATTTAGTTTATTTCCAGAAATGTTCTAAAATTATAAGGCTGTTTTTTGTAAATATATCAATAATATGACGAATGGATAAGGTTATGAGTGCTGTCGCTGATTGTATTCTCCAGGCAGATTCTATTCTTTTCATTGCTGGAGCGGGTTTATCTGCAGACTCTGGGCTACCTACATATCGTGGTGTTGGTGCACTTTTTGAAGGTGTTCTCACTCAAGAAGGTATACCAATCGAAGAAGCAATGAGTAACAATATGTTACAAACTCGTCCTGAAGTAGCTTGGAAATATCTGTGGCAAATTGGAGAAGCTTGTTATAAAGCAAAATTCAATCGTGCTCATCAGGTAATTGCACAAATTGAGGCTTGGAAACCCAATACATGGGTATGGACTCTGAATGTAGACGGATTCGAGCGCGCTGCTGGAAGTAAAAACTTGATTGAAATACATGGACAACTCTCGGAACTATATTGTGTAGATTGTTCTTACAAGACAACTGCAGAAGAACTCCTCGCCGGATATAGTAAACCGATGGAGTTACCACCTATATGTCCAGCTTGTGGAGGATTAATTCGTCCTGATATGGAGTTATTTGGTGAAGATCATATGAGTTCTTCAGAAGAAACTTTCAAGATAGTAGAAAATATTTCCTTTGATCTGATTTTTTTGATCGGTATCTCCAGAGACTACCCATACATTACTAAACCTTTGTATAGAGCTAAGAGGTTAAACTTCCCCATAGTAGAAATTAATCCTGACTGGCTGGAGTTATTGGGCTTTAAGCGCTTCCAACGCACCTGACCTGACCCCCATTGATCCTCTCAGTCATGGGTGATCGATGGCTTATTTTGTGCTGAGAGTGTTACCCTAAAACCCCCTTTTTTGAACCACGCCAAATTATCGAATTTGTAGGGTTTCCGGAGAACGGTTTGTCAATATTTCGCAACCTGTATCTGTCAGAAGCGCTGTATTTGAAATGAAATAATCTCCTCGTCCTGTTTCCGTGAACCAGGAATGGAGGTGAAGAGCCATTCCAGCACGCAAAACTAAATCACCAGACCTACGAATTCCTGTGACGGCACTGCCACCTGTCCAGCTTGGAGGAAATCCAATACCGACCAGATACCCGCAGTGATGGCGATGGTAATCTCCGAGTCCAGCCTCTTCAGCAATGCCATGCCAGGCATCATAAACGTGTCCGACCGTGACCCCTGGTTGAATGGCATTGACGATGGATTGCATTCCTCGAATGGCCAACTCTGCGGCTTCCTCAGCTATAACAGGTGCTGATCCCACATAAACCAGGCGGCCCATGGGGGCCTGATACTTTCGATAGGCTGCGCCGATCTCGAGTAATACCGAATCGCCGTTTTCAAAAACATCCCCACGCCAGGTAGTGTGCTCGTCACCCGGCCTGCGTCGAGTAGAGCGAATAAACGGCCCAAATCCGGGATACTCACTACCTGCTAGTATCATGGCTCGATGACATTCCGCAGCCACTTCATAGTCACTGGCACCGGAATGCAACGCCTCAGTTGCGGCCAAAGTGCCAGAATCCGCCGCTATCGCTGCACGGCGAGTGTAATTCTGTTCCAAAGGCGACTGAACCATGCGCAATTCGTGTATCAGCGATGAGATGTCCGACCATTCAACACCCGGGAGTCCTTCTACTAGTTTTTCTGCAATATGTGCAGTCAGGAACAAGCTCTTTTTTTCGAGACCTAATCGTGCGCTTCCAAGACCTTCCTTTTTTATTATCGAGGCAAAAAACTCTCCCGAATCTTCTGTATCAGAATGACCTGCGAATCGAGTATTTCGCACCTGTTTCGAAACAGTGGCTTCTTCGATCGCTCGAGCTGCGATTGTGAGATCTCCGTTTAGAGGCACAATCAATACATGGCAAGCGAAGAAGCCCCAGTGATCGAGGCCAGTTAAATAATAGATATTTTCCGGGATGGTTACGATCAAACCATCCAGTTGGCGTTCTAGCATATTGGTGCGAACTGCCTTGAGCCGGTTGGCAAGCTCTTCTTGTGGAAATGGTTCATGAGTAGTCAAGGGTTATGTCCTCCTTTGGTCTCGACAGCGTTAGCTAGATCCTAGCATATAACAATGAAGTTGAAGCGCACCGACACCTTGACCGTTGTTGGGCAGTTAACAGGCGGTTTCGGTTCCAACGAGTAGTTGGGATGGCTAACCTACGTTTAGTGTTCCCAACTGCTAACATATGTATTAGCCATATGGCTGTTATGGCTAATCAGATCTGACAGTTTGTTGTATGGAGCTAACAGGTTAAACTTACCCATAGTAGAAATTAATCCTGCTGAGACTGTACTTTCAGAAATAGCTGATTACCATATCAGATCTACGCACATGCTTCAGACATTCTCGCTCCTCTCAAATTTAGTCATGGCAGGAACAGCATAGGGACAAATGGCCTTTCACCCCAACTGACTTAATATCTACTCAGGCTTAGTTGCTGCTATATTTTTGTAATGATTTTTGGAATGGTTATTCATTGTAATGCTGATTACCATATCATATCTACTCAAATTTAGTCATGGCAAGAACGTAGGGGCGAATGGCCATTCACCCCAACTGACTTAATATCTACTCAGGTTTAGTTGCTGTTATAAAAACCATGAGATCGTTAAATTTCAACACTGACTTATCCTGATATTTTTCTTCGATTTCCTTTAAACCTGCTGCCAATTCAGTATCATTAAATGTAGAAAGCATAGACATATAACGATTTTCTACCATTTCAAAATACTGATTTTTTGGCACTTCTAAAGGGTATTCAATCATATCCATATCAACAACAAAACCTACTTGCTGAAGTAAATTAATCATTTCTTGATAGCGAGGTTGGTTTTTTTCAAACAACTCTAGTGCTTTCGTAAATAAAGGATGCTCAATATCAGGTGGCCACAACAATAATAGAAAAATTCCCCCAGGAGTTAATCTTTGATATAAATTCTGGAATAGTATAAATTTTTCCTCTATATGATGGATAGCTTCTTTTAAGAAAATTTTGTTATAAATTCCTGGGTTTTTAGAGAATTTTACTCCATCCATTTCTATGGGATTTAATCGACTATTTGCCGGAATTTTTGCTAGCATTTCAGCAGAAGGATCGACGCAAATAATCGGGTGCTGTAATTGAATTTGATTGAGAATTTCTTGGCTATAAATTCCTGTTCCACAACCAATATCTGCCAAAGTATCTGTGGGAGTTAGGTGTAGATATTCGATGATTTTTTGAGTTGTGAATTTAATATATTCAGGAGAGTACGACCAGAGATTATCGAAAATCTTGGCGATATTTTTGTAATGATTTTCGGAAGTGTTATATATCATAATTAATATTTTTGCTCAAATTTTTGACAAAGTTTTGATGGGTGCATCTCAATTTTGAATAAAGCCAAAAAATTATTGCTTTTAGGGAACAGGCAACAGGGAACAGGGAATATATAGGAAAAAAGTATTTTTGCAAATATGAGATGCACCCCTTTTGATATTATAAAGAATTTAATTCCTGTTGTAAAATTGCTAATACTTGGGTTAAATTACCTGCAAGTAAAGCCTCTCGAACTAACCATAAACCAGGGAAATATTCACTATAAATAATACTTTTTTCATTGGGTTTAAGTTTAATATATTTCCCTTCTCTTAATTGTACCCACTCCCGTAATTATAAATTTGTCTATCTTACCATATATTGTTATCTCCCCCGATTTTTTTCACTCTCGTTATTTCCCAACAACTCTACTATTGCTTAAACTCCTTCAAAATGGTACTCGCCGCTCTCCAACTTTTGAATCGCAGCGGACTTGATTTCAGGCGGACATAAACGAAACACTTTCTTACCGGGATTCTCAAAGTTCCCTTGCCCTAAACTTTGCACCCCACCAGCCTTAAGAAAACAGAGCGCTTCCACCAACAGTTCTCCGCACAGTCGGTTGATAGCAGCCAGTAGTTGTGGGTAAGTGGCTCTTGGCTTGTAGATATAACCTTTGTCTTGCAATTATCGGCCCGCTATCCACCCCTTCGTCGATGAAATGTACGGTAACGCCTTGGGGAAGATCGTGAACGATCGACCAAAGATAGGGATTATTCCCCCTAACAGTCGGCAAATATCCAGGATGCACATTGACAATACCCATATCGGGAATGTCTAGGATATTCTTGTTGCGGATAATCCGGGTATCCCCCAGCACAATCAAATCTGGGCACAACGCTGTCAGTAGTTCTTCAGATTGTGCGTCGTTATGATTGGCAGTCTCGACACAGCGAACATTGCGTCCAGCGAGAATCTCTGGCAGGGTTCGAGGCAATGGGGTTTCCGCTGCAATCTTTTGCAATTGCTTCTCAAGTTCCTGCCTACCTGCCGTAGCCAAATCAGAACATTCCTCAATCACGAGCGCAGGTTCCAATCCAGCCTGGATTAGGCGATCCAGCATATAATTTCCTCTGGGGTGTCCCTTAAGATTTAGGTAAGCAAAGGTCATGCGATCTTTTTTGCGGTTTACTGTGAATTGCCGTGCATCCGGATCTGCCTGGTAGGATCTGTCAGCAAGATGCACTTCTGGACTACTAAGGGGAGGGTTAAATACGCATATGATTCGCATATCCTTGCTAGCCCTGAGGTAATGCTCGTCATGTAGATTCAGCGCATACAGAGTACCGGGGGTGAGTTTATAAATATTTCCACTCTCAATAACTTCTATTTCACCTTCACCTTCCACACAATACAACGCCTCCAAATGATTTTTATAGCAGATATGTGTTTCTGTATTGGCAAATATAATGGTGTCATGAAAAGAGAATCCCATTCCATCCTCTTTCAAGAGTAACTGCCGACTCACCCAGTTTTTATTCTCAGCAAATACCTCATGTTCGGTTCCGATAATCTCTTGCAAACGACGTAAGATCATGCTTGTTCCTCTTGTAATTCAAACGATTGCTTAACTGATTTTTCAATAATATTGAGACCTTCAAGGAGCAACTCATCTTCAATGGTTAAAGGCGGCAGCAACTTTAGAACCTCATTGTACGGTCCGGCAGTCTCAATAATCAACCCCTGTTTAAAGGCGTTTTTGGATACTTTGCGGCCAAAGCCCTCTTCAGGAATTTTCAAGCCCTGGATCAATCCCTTCCCTCGAACTTCCATATTCATCTCTTTGTATTGGTTGGCTATATTTTGCAGCCTATCTTGTACAACCTGGCTTTTTCTAATTACCGCATCTTTTAAACCGTCATCTTTCCAATAATTCAACAAGGATATCGATGCAACAAAAGCCAGGTTGTTACCCCGAAAGGTGCCTGTATGCTCTCCCGGTTTCCACTGGTCATGTTCCGGCTTGATGAGTACCAAAGACATGGGAAGTCCACCACCGATCGATTTTGCCATCACTACAATATCTGGAGTAATTTCAGCATCTTCAAAACTGAAAAATGAGCCGCTTCTGCCGTTACCCACTTGGATATCATCTACGATCAGCAGAATGTCAAAGTCTATGCAGATCTGTTGAATCTCTTCCAGCCAATCCCTGCTGGCAACATTAACTCCACCCTCAGCCTGTATTGCTTCCAGGATGATGGCTGCAGGTATATCAATGCCACTGCTTGGGTCTTCAAGCATTCTTCTTAAGAAAGATGCTGTATTATGCTCAGGACCAAAATAGTTGTCATAGGGCATGAAGCTCACGCAGGCATCCTGTAAAGAGAAATTATTCCGATAGTATGAGTTGCCTGTAACACTCAGTGCGCCCTGAGTCAGGCCGTGGAATGCGTTGGTAAATGCGATAATGCCACGCCGTTTTTTTACGGTTCGACTGAGTTTTAGAGCAGCCTCGATTGCGTTCGCCCCCGTAGGACCAGTGAACTGCACTCTATATTCAAGATTCCGAGGAGTCAGAATTAAATCTGAAAATTGTTCGAGAAACTCTTTTTTAGCGCGGGTCTCTTTGTCCAAGCTGAGAAGGATGCCATCCTCTTGCAAGTAAGCAATTAAGGCCGCACTTACTTCCGGAGGATTATGTCCGTAGTTTAGGCTCCCAGCGCCAGCAAAAAAATCAATGTATCTTTTGCCTTGTTCACTGTAAAGCAAAGCATTCTTCGCCTTTTCAAAGACTGCAGGGAAGGATCTGCTGTAAGTACGTACATTGGATTCGAGTTTTTCAAAAATACTCATACTAATATCATGTCCGGTTGAACAGTTATAAATAAACGACGAAGGAGTCAGGAGACAGGAGACAGGAGACAGGAGGGTAGAAAGAATGAAGAAGGAGAAAGTTTTTTGATCACTAATTATCGGGACATGATATAACAATATATCATTTTCATTAAACGCCTGTAGTGGATTGGTTTCATAGTTCAAGCTACCCTACAAGATAAACTTGATCGAGCTGCTTACAAATTCTAGCCTATAAATTGTAAGGTGCTGTGAGGAAAAAGCCAGATCTTTGCGAATCCCAACACCGAAAAAAATAGACCAAAAAAGATTACTAATGCTCCAGCAATACGGTTCAAAACAACCAAATATATTTGGTTTAAGACTTTTTTCAGAAAACTGAGGAAAGTCACTAATATTAACCACCAAAGGGTTGAACCCATGAAAATACTTGATAGGATTACAGTCAATAAAAAAACTTCATTATAGTCAATCATATTAAAAATTTCTGACTCAGTTATTAGGATACTCGCTACAATTATGCTTTTAGGATTTGTTAGGGCAAAAAGTGTCGATCCCAGATAGGTTTTTATTAATCCTGACTTTTGCATATTATCTGTATTGATATCAAATATATCTTTACGGATACTAGAAACTCCAAAGTAGCAGAGAAACAACCCACCTATTATTTCTAATATTCCAAGGTAATTTGATAATAAGGATTTAACCGCAACGAGTCCTGAAAATCCTATAAAACTATAGGTAGTATGAGCAGTAGCAGCTCCAAGTCCTGTAGCAAGGCCAGACTTCCCACCATAGGATAAAGTATTTTTTGTACAAAGGACTGCGTTACCACCAAAAGGCAAGGCAATAAAGAAACCTATAAAGATACCAGATAGCAATAATTTTGTAATCATTAATCACCTATTTAACACATTAAAGTGGCTTTGTTGCATGAAAGTAGCGATCGCCAAAAACTCCCTTAGTTGGAAGTTAAC
>NZ_RCBY01000155.1 GCF_003838195.1 Okeania hirsuta | reverse complement strand
GGATTGACTCAAAGGAAAAATTTTTCTTGTTTCTCCTTTAAAGGAGAGGCTTTAAACCTTAATTTTTCGGTAACACTAAATTTTTAAATAGTTTTCCCGCGCTGTCTCGTGAGAGCAGCGTCGGGAGGATGTCAATCGGGCTTCATATCACCCGGTCAGCCGAATACATTTTTTGATCCTTCATCCAGATGTTGTACATGGCCTACGTTGAACAGAGCAGTCTGTTCTAGACCTGTATTAACTTGGTACTTTAACTCAACTACGTTAAATCTCGGCTCATGCGGATCTCGGCTAACACTAATTGTTCCCACTACCCGATCGCCCGGCGCAACTTTTAAGCTCTCTTTGAGGGGGTATAATTGCTGTCCCCAATGGCTGTAAGTTTTTCCAGGCCCAGTATCGAGAACGACTCCGTTGGGAAAATCTGTGGTGAACCAGCCGAGAAACCCTTTAATTTCAGCGTGTTTGCTGATAGTGTACTCGAAATCCTGGCTGAACTGGACGAGTATGGTCGGATCGACTGTGGCACAGTCAAACTCAAGCACTTTCTGTGGTGCTGAGGCGAGATCGTCTGGGGACAAGTAGTTGACGCGCATACTATTTGTCAAAAAGTAGTCTGATAAGTCCTGAAGCACCTCCGAAGTGAAACCGGAGTAGTCCACATCAAGACTCTGAAGATTACTAACCGTTTCCTTCCATTCTGCTATCTCTTTTTCCAACTTTAACTTGACAACATTGGTGCGATCGCTATCATTCCCTGGTGCGTACAGTCCAAGGAGAATTGTGGCACGGGAAGGCAACATCAATCCACCTGGTTTTAGCCATTTGTCGCGAGCATATGCCACGCTATCAAACATCGATTCTTTGAGCAAAAAGCAGCCCATCCATTCGCTGACAATTACATCTACGGGTTCAGGTATTTCCACTTCCTCTACTTTTGAGTTGAGAATTGTCACGACATCTGACACATTTGACGACTGAACTAAGCGTCTAGCAAGTTTAGCTGCATTACTGGCGTCCACAGCATAAACTTGTTTTGCACCGGCTTTAGCCGCCCAAACAGCTAATACACCTGTTCCAGTACCGACATCAAGGACGACCTTGTCCGCAATCATTTCCGACTTGTTCTTGAATATCGCCGAGTGATAGGCTTCCATCCTTGCCATATCTTCTAGCATGATTTTGTGCGCTCGCATTGAGCCATACAAATCAAAATATTTGAAAGCCCTCTCGGCTTCGGGAAGTTGTGTTGGTTCCATAAAATAGCTCCTTTCTTGTATAATTAAGGTGAATTTATACCAATTTTATAAATGTTTGCTACAAATATTAATACTGTTTCTAGTAGTCAATAGTCAGTAGTCAGTAGAAGTAGTTATTATTATCATTTTTTGCCCTCAAACAATCTATTTGAACAAATATGCATCTGACTTAAACTATTTTAGTTGACTAAACTATTCGTAACATTATTTTTTCACGCTTGGTATTAGTTGATCGTCAAAGAGTCTTTCTTTGGCATAGACTTAACCACTATTGAGCAAACACCAAATTAAGACTTAGTAACCCCGGTTTCGATCAATTGCATTCTTCAACGGTCTTCCCTCGCGACTGCAATTGATTGCATCCAGAATACTAACGGCAAACTCTTCAGCCGGACCTATAGCAGCAATATGGGGGGTGACTATAATGCGCGGATGAGACCAAAAAGGATCGTCCTTGGGCAAGGGTTCTTGATGGAATACGTCCAAACAAGCCCAGGCAATTTGGCCGGAATCTAATGCACTCAATAGATCGGCTTCTACCAAGTGCTTGCCTCGACCGACATTAATTAAGTAAGCCCCGGTCGGTAAAGCTGAAAACGTTTCATGGCAGAGAATACCCTGAGTTTCCGGCGTTAGGGGCAGCAAACACACGATCAGCCGACATTTGCTCAAAAAAAGCTTAAACTGTTCATGACCGTGAAAGCACTCCACTCCGGGAATTGCTTTGGGGGTTCTACTCCATCCCCGCACAGGAAACCTCATGGCTGCAAGCTTTTTAGCCACCGTCGAACCGAGATTACCCATTCCCAAAATCCCTATTGTAAAGGATCTAGCATCTTGTGCCGGTAGATATTCCCAGCGTCGCGATCGCTGCAATGCCTGATACTCTATAAATCGCCGTTGAAAGAGCAAAACAGCAAAAGTAACATACTCAACCATTTCCAATGTTTGGTTCTCTGAGATTAGACGCACAATCGGGATGCCATCGGGCAGGTCAGGGTCTACTAAAATCCCTTCTACCCCAGTTCCTAGGGATATAATCAGCTTCAAATTGGGAAATCTTTGCATCACTCCCAGTGGGGGACACCATGCCAGCACAATCTCAATCTCTTCAGGTTTCCCGCATTCCGGCCAGATTCGCAAATCTAGATTGGGCTTGCGTTTTTTCAATTCTGCCATTAATTGTGCAAATAATTCCTCTAAATCAATGTTTGCCAGTAGTAGTGCTGTCATATTCATTTGCATTTGCCGTTAACTCAAGCTTAAGCTCGAAACACCAAGGGAATGCGATCGCAAGTGTTCAGGGTTGACTTTTGCAAGGAATTCTGCTATCCTCCTTACTCCCTCGGACACATCTTGACCGCTTTTAGTAAAGTTGACGCGCAAAAAACCAGGGTCGGTTTCAGCAAAATCCTTTCCCGGAGCAGTGGCAACTGCATAGTCTTTGGCGAGTATCGATGCTGCTGTCATGGAGTCCATCCCTTCAGGCAGTTCTATGATGCCATAAAATCCAGCCTGGGAATTTCTGAGTGTTGGGACAGAGTTGCGATCGCAAGTGGCCAAGAAGAAATTGTGGCAGGGACGCAAGTAGCTTTGATGAGCCTTTAGCAGAACCGGCGCTTGCTCTAGCAGTCTTTCTGCCAACAGTTGTCCGATCAGATTCGGGCAAATATTCAACAAGACTTTCACACTCTCGGCAGCTTCAGCATAGCTTGGCGGTACAATCAGAAAACCGATACGCAATCCCGGAACGGCAAAGGACTTAGAAAATCCATTGGCAACGAAATGTTCCCCAGGCAGTTGCGTCCCACTGGGAGCGAAATCCCCCGCAAAGGTCATTAACTGGTAAACTTCGTCGAAAATGACTGGAATACCGAATGAAGCAATTTCTGCTAGTATTTCCAAACTCGCTATATTTCCGTGGGGATTTCCCGGAGAGTTGAGGATTATGGCAGCGGTTTTGGCATTTATCAAATCCGCCAGTCGGTGAGGTAAGAGGTTAAACTCTGCATCCAGGGGTGCCGATATTGGAATGCCACCAAACATCTTCACAATTCGCGGATAGGCCGCATATCCGACTGCTGGTATAATGACTTCGCTACCAGGGCGCACCAACAGCCCCAGGGCCAAGACTAATGCACCAGTCGCCCCATCAGTTATCAATATCTGTGACACTGGGAGTTCCACACCTAAAATAGAGGCGTAAAAGCTGCTAATTTTTTCCCGCAGTGATATCTGTCCGCCAATATCCCCGTAACCTAGTACTTTTTCTAGATCTTTTGCCTGTAAAGTCAGGTCAACATATTTTTGAATCGGGAACTCCGATTGACCAAAAGCTAGAGAAATGGGTGGGCAGTGGGATTGGTTTCGAGCTAACAGAGTCGAAATCTTGTCAATTCCCATGGGCGGAAATGTCAGTATTGGGCTTGGCATGGATTAAAGGAAGTTATGGGACTATTTAGGTTAGAAACAGTTTATTTTTTTATGTTTTCATTAGTTTAGTAGTTACGAAAAACATTATAATACACGATATTTAATTAGCATTCAACAAATTTACTTTTAGAGATTAAATCACCATCCTTAAGGTCAGTTAATTTATAACCAAAGGAAGTTAAAGTATCATCACCCTTAGCTTTTATCAGTAAATAAAGACCATCTAGAAAAGTTTTTGAATAGTGGGCTTGGGAATCAACAAAACGCATTGTATATGCCATTCTTGATGGTAATTTTCCCTCTAGGAGAGGGACACTTCTATGCCAAACAAATTTGTCTAGTAAAAGGGCATCACCTACTTCAAAATCATCTTCTACTTTATTTTTCTCTAAAACTAAGTTTTCCAGTTTAGAAGCGTAGAAAAAATCAACATAATTAAAATCTTCGGTTTGACAAAATTCGGCAAAATCTTGGTGTTGTATTAGTTCGTACCGGAGGGAATAGTACCCATAGGTAGGATAAGCCTTTCGGGGTACATATGCCATCCCTCCATGTTGCTCCTTGGTATTAATTGGATTTAATGGTATCCAAATAGAATAGGCTAAATCTTCTGGTTTAATGAAGTTAAAACTAACTAAATCTAGATGGAAATTAAAACCTTTTCTGTTTGGTTTTAATTCAAATCCCAAATCTTGAGTGAAGATTAATTCATTTTCGATTAATTGCTTGAGGGTGTTTTTAAAGTTTTCGTGGGAATAGATTTTTTTTGTTACGTCATTTTCTAGGTCATAGCCCATTCTGGAAAAATCCCCACCGTAAGATTCTGGAACTTTTGTTACTTGATTAGATTCGGCTGTTAGATACCGTAATTTATCGATGGCTTCATCTGTAAACAGTTTTTTGAGTTTAATAAACCCATTCTCAGCAAAAGAGTTTTTTTCTTCTGGGGATATAGTGATTTTGTTGACTAGCAAAGACATAAGTTTTTTAATAAGAAGTTAGGATATAGGATTTAGAATAATTAGCTATAAACAAACTTACTCTTAGAGATTAAATCACCCTCTTTCAGATCGGTTAATTTATAACCAAAGGAAGTTAAAGGATCGTCCCCCATAGCTTTCACCATGTAATTAAAATCATCAAGAAACTTTTTCGCGTAGCGAGCTTGGGAATCGACAAAACGCATTGTGTATGCCATCCTTGATGGTAACTTTCCTTCCTTCAGAGGAACACTCCTATGCCAGACAAATTTGTTTAGTAACAGAGCATCACCTACTTCAAAGTCATCTTCCACTTTATTTTTCTCTAGAATCAATTCTTCCACTTTAGAAGCATGGGGAAAGTTAAAAAATTTAAAATCTTCAGTTTGACAAAATTCGGCAATATTTTCGTGTTGTACTAATTCATAGATCAGGGAAAAATACCCAGAGGCAGGATAAACTTTTTGAGGTACATATGCCATCCCTCCGTGCTGCTCTTTGGTATTAATGGGAGCTAGGGGTATCCAAATAGAATAGGCTAAATCTTCTGCTTGAATAAAGCTAAAACTAGCTACATCCAGGTGGAAATAAAATCCTCTTTTGTTAGGCTTTAATTCAAATCCCACACTTTCGGTGAAAGTTAATTCATTCTTGATTAATTGCTTGAGAGTGTATTTAAAGTTTTCCTCAGAATAGATTTGGTGAGTCACAGCATTTTCTACACTGTAACCAATTCTGGAAAAATCCCCAGTATAGTATTCAGGAGCTTTGGTCATTTGGTTAGAGTTGTGGGTCAACTCCCGTAATTTATCTGTAGCTTCCCTGGTTAATAGTCTATTTAGCTTGATGAATCCATTCTCCCAAAAGAATTCTTTATCGTCTTTGGATAAGGTAATTTTGTTTACTAATGAAGACATTTTTTTTAGGTAATTGATAGCAATGCAAAAAATATTATATCAAATCCGGAAAATCAACTTTAATATCGTAGGTTGGGTTAGCGACAGCGTAACCCAACACAATGAGGATGTTGGGTTTCGTACCTTAACCCAACCTACAATGTCCGATATTTTTCTATAAGTATTCAAGCCGATTTGATATTATTTTTATGATTTAACAAATTATATCAATCATGGTGTTAGATTCTAAAACTTTGAGATGCCAATTAGTAACCTCTTCTCCTGGTACTAAAAGAGGACTTCCTGGGGGAACTTTTTTAATCCAACAACTACTAATTTTACCCAATGCTTTCTCTATTGGTAACTTTTGTTTCCTGCAAAAGAAAGCATCCTTGGGTAACATTTTCATTACGGGATTGCGACAATAATAACTATCAGGTAAAACCTGTTTTATTGGTTTTTCCATCAGAATGGGCACAACTTTAGCCAAAGTTTCTCTCATAAATTGGAAATCTTGTCGATCATGATGAAAAGAGAAAATTAATAATAATCCCTCCTCTCCAGCAAATTCTCCATCAATCCCCTGTTCGTACAAAAGTTCTTCTAACTCCGAACCCGTAAGGCGATCGCTCTTTAAATAGATTTTCAGCGGATCGCTAACTTGGGGGTCATAAGTTAACACCTTGCCGTAATCATCCAATTGACTGCGGAGGCGATTGCACTCTTGAATCGCTTGGTCAAATAAAGCTTTGCCTGATTCAGAATACCCCCTGTTAATAGCATCTTCAAGACTCAGCATCAACAAATTACTGCGGGTAGTGGTTTCAAATAAAGGCAAAACCCCCATTACTTGTTCGGTGCTAAACCGCGAAGATTTAGGTAAATGTAACAAAGCAGTTTGTACTAAACTTCCGGCATATTTGTGCATACTATGGGAAACTATATCTGCACCAACACTAATTGCTGATTGCCATTGTTCGTCGAGGAAGGGAAAATGACTACCGTGAGCTTCATCTACTGCTAAAGTTATCTCATGCTTCTGACAATAATTAGCGATGGTGGCAAGATCGATAGTTACCCCTTCATAACTCGGATGAGTTAGTAACAGTGCTGATACGCCACTTGTTTCTAAAGCAGTAATTACCTCATCAGTAGTTGGCATCAGGGATTCAGAATCAATAAAATAAGGTTCTAATCCTGCTAAGATGATGCCGTTTATGGTGGAAATATGACTATTGAGGGCGATCGCAACTTTTTTATACTGAGTACCTAGTAAAGCACAAGTAGTTAAAACTCCTTGACTACCTCCTGCTGTGAGCCAGAAAGTATGTTTTGTGCCATACAGCTTAGAGAAATGCTTCTCTATATTTTCAGTACGAGGACGAGTTAAAAATGGTGCATCATATTGGTAAATTTCTTCACTCAGACGATGACCATTACTTTTAATACCTTGATGAGCAGGAGTATAGAGGCTAATCTGAATATCCTGATTGTGGGATGCAATTAACTTATAAGTAGGAGATATTTGATTCATCGTCTAGAATAACGGCTTCTAATTCAGTGATATATCAGGATTTACAATATTGTAACAATTTCTTGACTTAATTTATTTAGCAACTCTGTTGTAACCAAAATTATCTTCACCTCTTAATAGAATTGCTTTCCAGTTATCCAACTTAACTTTTTTAACATTAGAAACTGTTAGATCGAAGCCATCCTTCAGGATCTTTTCAGTATATGCCTTAGTGTCTGGTCTAATTATACGACCAACAACAGACCATCGAGGCGAGTCTGTTACATTATCCGTTGAACCGTGAATTGTTCGTTCACAAAAAATTATGCACTGCCCAGCTTTTGCTTCAAGTAACTTGATATCTTTTTGACCGATTGGATAATCAATCTCTACTCCATATTTACCATATACCCTTCCTTCCTTATTAGTATTGTTGTGTTTAACTGGATAAATTTCCCGTCGAGAACAAGGAACAAATTGCAGGCAAGATTTTTCTTTTGGTGCATCAGTAAGGGCGATCCAACAAGTTAACTGAAAAAGCTCTTCTACGTTTAGAGGTTGTAGGAATGATTCTTTCATATCAAAATTTAGCCAGGTACTGGTTTGATGCCACTTAGAGCCTTTACTATAAGGAGGAGTCCAAAAAAAATGAGTCATCCATAGAAGAAGATCTTGTCCAAGCAGTTGAGCGCAACGTTCGGTAATCGCTGGATTCTGGAATAAATTTAGAAGGATTGGATCTTCTAAATGACGATTATATGCATTTAATTGGTCGATAACCGATTTTTTTGCTTCAATCAAAGCTCCGGCATCGCCACCCTTACCATTTTCTCGATCGTCTGTTATTTTGTAATCCTGTCTAGCATAGGAAAATATTTTCGATTCCTTATTTACAGCTAAGTCTACTAAATGTTCTTTGATTCTTACCATTTCCTCTTCTGAATAGCCCAGATCGAAAGGACCTATATAACCATTTTCATGGAAAGCTCGAATGTCTTCTTGAGTTAATTGATACTTAGCATCGACGCTTACTATTGGTTTATAAGATGCTGGTTCTTGCATCTTACAGTAATAATTAAAAAATAACTTTTTTCCACCTGATTTGAATGCTACCCAAAACATATGATTATTCCACCCTGTAGGCAATTTATCCATCAAACTTTTAGGTAACAAGGGCTGAAGAAATTTCAGTTTGACCAGTACAAAAACAAATACCAGCTTCAGACGATACAAAAAGTGCGGTTCGTAAATCATATTTTTTAAGCTTTTGATTTGACTAATCAACTAAGTTTTATATTCAATTACAGAAAAATCGGCTTGAGTTGGGGTATGGGGCGAATTGTACTTTCTACTGCAATCCCATTGCGTAAGGCCAACAGTAATCCTGTCGCCTCCATGTAGCTATTGACACGATATATCTTGTGTCCCTGAGTTTCAATTTGTAGTTTTTCAGGAGTAATATCGTATTTAGTAGTATTATCTTTGACTAAAATTATGGGAACCCCTTGGTCTAGAGACGCTAAGAAAGGTATATTTCCCACTGTAGTTTCTGGCATTACCACTGCGGAAATATTCTCTACGGATATCCTAGTTTCACCTGCTGCTACAGGAGTATCAAATCTTACGGGGCGAGGAGAATTAATTAAACCATTCATGGGAGAACAAAGATATGCACTAGAAATTAATTCTGCTCCATCTCTGGGATCTACTAATTTACCAAATCCCGTATGTTCCCACTCTAATAATAATGGAGCATGGGCAGCAGTAAAGGGATAAAAATTAGTCGTCATGTGGGTCAGAATTGCTTCCGCACCCCCCCAGGGATTGGCAATAGATTCTCCTCGGTAGTAAGCTTGACGCACTTTGTCATCTACTTGCAAAGTGGTCATTAAAGCTACTGCTCCAACGGCAGAATTTTCCACCACATCTAGAGCTTTTATCAACTCATCCATACCTTTAAATTCCCCAGAAGTATGGTAATGCTTCTGGGGAATTTAAAGGTATGGATGAGTTGATTAAAGCTACTGCTCCAACGGCAGAATTTTCCACCACATCTAGAGCTTTTATCAACTCATCCATACCTTTAAATTCCCCAGAAGCATTACCATACTGGGAATAGGTACAGGTGGTTTCAACAGAACCACCCGTTACAACTACAGGGTCGATATTAATTCCTCCCACAGCACGCAAGCCATTTAGAGCGTTAATAACATTGTTTAAAAATCGCTCATCTCTTGGCTTTTCAATAATTGCTGCAATGTTTTTGCGTTTCTCAGGAATTACTCCAATATTACCCAGTAGTAATTGACAAATCAGATTTCCTTCTAAATAAAGAACATTATCCTGAGCAAAATAGATATCCGATGCTGTAACTGCATTGGGATTTGTTACCAGATAGTCACAAGCGGTTGCTAACAGATTGGTACTGGGAGTAGCGTCTCCCGCAAAACCACCAATTTCTGCTCTAACTCCTGTAGGAATAATACTAACTGCTACAAACGGCTTATTAGAAACTCGCTGACGAATATTAATGTCTAGTAATGATGACCAAACTGGCTTTCTGTCTGTATCGATAAAGCTTGATTCAAAGGTGAGGATATCTCCTTCAACTTTCGTTAAAATTAAGCGAATGGGAATGCCTGGTAAGGGAAATTGCCCAATAAATTGGGCAATTTCCCTCCAGGTGCGCTGTTGTGGAGGACATTGAATTTCAAAGTCTTTGGTATATACTTGAGACATTAACTAAACGTTTTAAGATTAACTTGAAGCAACATAAATAATTATAATCTAAAGTCAACTAAATAATTACAAGTTGAGGAAAAATTTCTTGATGCTCCTGCAACCAACAAAAAAAAGTTGTAATATCATGTCCGCTTGAATACTTACATGAAAACTGCTATAAATTGGAATTTGTCTTCCCAATACCCAATCTCAGCTTTTAGCGGATTGGGTTTGTTGAACGATTGTCATATTCAATCGCCCAGGGAATAGAGATAGCGATAAAAGTCAGAGTGCTGGAGAGACTAGAGACAATATTGGCATTAGTGATTTTTGCGTAACCGCTGAATAATTCGGGGTAAATCGTTCAATGACAAGCCTCAAATGGAGTAAAATCCTTCTCGAATAGGTAGTCCGCCCCCATTTATTGAGCGGTTACATTTTTGCTATGATTTTTTTTTGGGAAATTGGGTTTGTATTAGATACCACTAAGGTATTGGCATCTGTCTCCAACAAACCCGGTTTCTTGTAACACCAGAGTGATTATTTCATAGTTTGATTCACCAACACCACAACATTTACCTTTGGAAAACGTAAAACTTATTGGATTGATCAACCCCTAGAGACTTAAACCCGACTTCAGTAAATGAATTAATCATTTCTATTTCATCGAAAACGACCAATTTTACAGATTGACGTGAAAGTATTTTTTCCTCATTGGAAAATGTATACCACTTTGTCATATAGTCACCTGAATAGTTGATTTCTTGAGAGTAAGTAATATCTTCTGATATTGCTTTTGAATAGTTCTTGTGTTCTCCCTGAATTGAAATAATTAGTAATCCATCGTCTTCTAAGAGATTGTAGAGTTTACGCAGTAGGCTAAGATGATCTAACTTATCATCGCAGTAACTATATAATCGATACTGCCCGCTATCTTGGTGTGAAATACAGATAGTACCACCACTAGAAATGATAGATTGGAAGGACTCATTTTCTGGATAGTCTCTAATGTCTAAATTTAATAACTTGACATTGTAATCTGACAACCTACGCCGAGCTTTGACAAGCATTTCTTCAGAAAAGTCTACTCCTGTGATCTCGTAATTCTGAACTTGCAGCATTTGTTCAGTAAGTAAACCAGTTCCGATACCCACATCTAAGATTTTTGTTCTGCTTCCTAAGATAAGTGCCAATGAGTTAACAAAAGCTTGATGATCGTAATAACCTGCTTGCATCAATAAATCATAAAATTGAGCAAGTTCTATGTATTCATTCTGCTTTCTAATAGTAGCTGAAGAAGCTTGATCTATATTCGACATATTTTTGTTAGTTCCTATTCAGTAAATTGTACGTTGTGGTAGCGATAGTCTGGAAGTTCCAGATTCGAGGGGAGTAGTGGAATCGATAGGATAAGGGGTTCGTCACCCAGATATACAACTGCCTGAGAATACATGGTGTCGTTGTTAGGTGCGCCACCAAGCAAGTTGGTGGGATGAATCCTTCAGTTTCCGGAGGTAGATAAATTGGTTGACCGTACCCTCATTCAATATTAGGTGATGCTTGTAAGCTCTTGGCATATAGCTCTTGATTGATTGCATTTGAACTGGTAAGTCATGACAAAAAGTTTTTGATAATTTAGAATCAAAATTAACCCATGATAGCAGACAATCAGGATATTTTCAATATTTATTAATATTTGTCTAACTTTGTTCAATTATTCGGCTTCAGTAGTTAGCCCCAAGAAAAGGCATAGATAAATGCCTGCACTCCGAGGGTATATGCGTATTCTTCTTCCTAATCAAAATCGGATTTTCTATTTACAAAAGGCATGGGGATAACCTCATAACAAAAGACGATCTATTGAAAAACATCAGTAATACCAATTTAATAAATGTTTGCTACAAATAGCTAGGGTACTTTTTAGGAGTCAGGAGTCAGGAGTCAGAATGAATTGCTTCAATACCATTTTTTAAGCCGTAAATCATCTTTTTTCTCAAAAGGACATCTCCTGTAAAATATTTTTATCGCCCTTACTATTCGTAACATTCTTTTTTCAAATTGGTATAAAACCTTGTGAAAAAGGCCAATACAAATTCAAGCTATGTCCCAAACCACAATCTAAAGTAGCCTTGGGATGAGCTTGTGTTATTGGGTAATTCAAAGACCTTAAGGTTAGTTTAGCGGTAAGCTATCTCTGTGAATAATCAAAAATTATAACTTTCTCAGCTATAGAAATTAAATAATTTATTTTCAAAACATATTAGTTTTAATTATTAAGTCACTTATTGCCAAAGATATTATCAGTAAATGTTCCTTGATTCTAAACTTTTGATAGATGGATTAATGACCAAAAAATAAGGTCTCAAGGCTTCCCTTTTAAGGGGATCAAAAAATAAACTTCAGTATTTCAAGGTTCTGATTTCAGCCGGAAGTACTGATAACTGATAACTGAAATGACCATTACTTATACATTTTGGGGAAAAGGTGGTACGGGTCGAACTACTATCGCATTTGCCACTGCTAAACGATACGCTAGCCAAGGTAAATGAGTCTTATATCATGTCCGGTTAAACAGTGATAAATAAATAACTACGGAGTCCTCAGGAGTCAGTCCTCAGGAGTCAGGAGGAAAGAGGTAATAAAGAAGAACAACAGGAGAAGAAGGAGAAAGTTTTTTTATAACTAATTATCCGGACATGATATTATTTGTAGGACAAGAACCTGCTTCGACATTATGAATTTTCCTGATGGTTATAACTCTATTATTGGCGAGCAAGGAGTGAAACTATCAGGAGGACAAAGACAAAGAATAGCGATCGCCCGAGTTTTGCTAAAAAATCCAAATTGTCATTTTAGATGAAGCAACTTCAGCTTTAGATTCTGAGTCAGAAAAATTAATTCAAGAGTCTGTAAAGAATCTTTTTCAAGGACGTACTAGCTTGGTTATTGCTCATCGACTTTCAACTATTTGTGATGTAGATTTAATTGGCAAACTTACTTTTAAACTACCGTATGTAGGAGCAAATGGCCATTCGTCCTGACTACTAGAAACAACCGTGCGTATTTGTAGCAAACATTTATCAAATTGGTATAAGAGGATAAAGTGAAAGATAAAAAAATTGAAAATACAAGAGAAATATTATCAGAAACAGAGCAAGATTTTATTAAAAAATCTCAATATATAAAGCCTAAAGTTAGCAAAAATAATAACTTCCGCTCTGTATCAAATATGTTGAGTAAAAAATTTCAATCTCCCTTACAAGCACCAAAAGTTGACAATCCAAACAAACAGGAAAAAATAGATAATATCTCTCAAGGTAGTAGCGGAAAAAACAACAGAAAAAGCACAAAGTTGGTTGTAGAAAAAATTGCCAGAACAGTTAATATAAAAAATATCAAAGAAATTTTAGGTCGTCGTAAATTTTGGTTAGGATTAGGTGGTGTCGGAATAGGTAGTATGATCATTTATGGTGGAATAACTTGGCTGAAATTAAAGCAAAGTTTACCAGATATTGCCGATATTTCTTCCTATAGTAGAGACGGCACTTTAACAATAAAAGCCGCCGATGGTAAAATTATCCAACAAACAGGACCTGCTACCAGAGAAAAAATTAAATTAGAAGATATTCCTGCTCCCTTAGTTCAAGCTTTTATTGCTATTGAAGATAGACGCTTTTATCAACATACAGGAGTTGATTATCAGGGAGTTATTCGAGCACTTGTTTCCAACTTAATTGCCAGAGATGTTGTGCAGGGAGGTAGTAGTATCACACAACAGTTAGCACGGATGGTTTTCCTAGATATGGAACAAACTATCTGGCGTAAACTCCGAGAAGCAATGCTAGCTTGGAAAATGGAGCGGGAGTTATCCAAAGAAGAAATTCTAGAATTATATCTGAATATAGTCTATCTCGGTTCTGGTGCTTATGGAGTGACTGATGCTGCCTGGGTCTACTTTAGTAAACCAGTTTCGGGACTAAGTTTAGCAGAAATGGCAACTTTAGCAGGTTTGCCACCAGCACCCAGTGAATATTCACCCTTAGTAAGTCCAGAAGCAGCTAAAAATCGTCGAAATATCGTGTTGGGGGTAATGCAAGAAGCAGGTTTGATTTCTCAACAGAGAGCTGAGATAGCGATCGCTAAACCAATAGAAGTACAACCCAGTGCGCCAAAACGTTTGATAGTTGAAGCTCCCTATTTTGCTAACTATATTCAGAAGGAGTTACCGAAATATGTTTCTCAAGAAGTCATAGAAGCAGGTGGTTTGACAATAGAAACTACATTGGATCGCAATTGGCAAGAAATAGGGGAACAGGTAATTCAAGATGCTGTTGATATTGATGGTGCTCGCCAAAGATTCGATCAAGCAGCATTAGTCGCCATTGAGACTACCACCGGGGAAGTTAAGGCGTTGGTAGGAGGTCGAGATTTTGCCGAGAGCGAATTTAACCGCGCTATTCAAGCACAACGTCAACCAGGTTCGACTTTTAAAAGTTTTGTTTATGCTGCTGCAGTTGCTGCTGGTTTTCCTCCCACTGATGGTTATCGAGATGTACCCTTTACAGTGGATGGTTATAAGCCAAAAAATTATGGTAAAAAGTATGGTGGATGGCGATCGATGATTGATTCTTTGGCTTATTCTGTGAATGTGGTAGCGGTACAGGTATTGATGGATGTGGGATTTGAACCTGTGATGAAGTTAGCTGAGGATATGGGAATTAAATCTGAGGTCAAGGCTACATATTCTATGGCGTTGGGTACTTGGGAAGTAAATTTATTAGAGTTAACAAATGCTTATGCTACTTTGGCGGCAGAGGGTAAGTTTATTGGTGCTCACGGAATTAAAAGAATAATTAATCAAAATGGTCAAGTTGTTTATGAAGCTTATGCTCAACCAAAGCAGGTTTTAGACCGCGGCAGTGCTGCAATAGTTACCTGGATGTTAGAAAATGTAGTTAAATATGGTAGTGGTACGAATGCTTATTTGTACGACCGACCTGTAGCAGGCAAAACGGGTACAACTGAGGATGCACGAGACTTATGGTTTATTGGTTATATTCCCCAAGTGGCAACTGGAATATGGTTAGGGAATGATGATAATAAACCAACCTGGGGTGTCAGTAGTACAGCAGCTTTTAATTGGCGACAGTTTATGAAACAGGTAGTTGAGGATATACCTGTTAAAGATTTTCCTGACAGACCCAGTTTTTACGACCGCGAACCTACTATTGAAGCTAGACCTGTGGAGCCAAAATGGATGAGGTACGGGAAGATTGGGCCTGATGGTAGGGATGTGAATGAGAAGAATGATTACGATAGAAATTATTAGATATCTTCAATAAAAGCGTAAGAGTTTTTTCTTCTGTAGTAGCGATCGTGAAGCGTTGCGTCAACAATATCGCCTTTCCGCAACTCTGTCGTTCAAAATTTCCCAAGCTTATCAATTGCCCTGACTTTATTTTTAAGTCTTCAGGATTACTGAGGGTTAAGTTTATTTTCAAACTCCTGGGAATGTCTCTACTTTATTTACAAAAATTAACTATATAAAGATTCAGTAAAGATTCTGATTTGCTATTGCTTTATGGGGGTGATTAGTACTACTTATTATTGTAAGTAAACAAAAGTTAGGGGTCACCCCATTTTTTAGGAAACAATGAGAATATCTAGATTAAAATTAAACCAATTAATAAAGATAAAAAGCTAGGAAAAATCTCCTAAAAACAACCAATAAAATACAACAATACCCCTTCATAAATTGGAGGGGTTTATTCTATTAGTTATCCCTAAATAATTAACCTTCATAACTATTAATTACTCCGTTCCGTATCGATTTTAGACTTCTAATTTATCTAACATGGCCACATAAAATATCAACCTTTCCCCCTCTACCAATATCGCCCATAAATAATTATTTAAAACGGGAAAACTGAGATTATTAATATCAGAAGCATTCTCTAAATTCCCAAATACATATACTTCATATCTTCATCACAATAAAAATTATCTTTCTTCACCTTGATTATTAAAATCAACTCTTTCATAAAGGTCGCTAAATGTTATTTCAAAATCTAGAGCAGTTAACTTTAAACTTGACCCTTCAGATTCATAATATGTAACTTCCCATTTATCCTCAGAAGTTTTAACATACTGTTCGATATAAAACTGATATTGGTCAATCAAAATATACTCTTTAAACTCAGGAATTGACCGATAAAATTTAAACTTATCCCCTCGGTCATAATTTGCTGTTGATTTTGATAATACTTCAACAACTATGAAAGGGTTAGTAACTGTATCTGTACGACTTTGATGATAGATTGGTTGATCTTCAATTATCATAATATCGGGGTAAGTATATAAATTATAATCGGGTATCCATAAACGAACATCACCGATAAATACACGATAATTTTTGCCTTTTAAAGCAAACTTTAAGTAAGCACAAAAATTACTGGCAATTTCGTTATGATTAGTAGTTCCACCTGTCATTGATATTATTTCTCCATCTAGATATTCATGTTTATCTTCAGCATTTTCTTCTAATAATAGATATTCTTCTGGAGTATATACTTTCTTGCGTGTCTGAATTTGCATATTTTTTTCAAGAGTATTGTTATTTGGCATTGGTGAATTAGTGTATAATATTAATCTTCATTATTTAGGAGTCAACCCACCCCTCGCCCCTCCCCCTCCCAGGAGGGGGATGACCCAGTCAGAAGGAAAGAAAGAATAAGAAAGAGTAGTAGAGGGAGAAAGTTTTTTGTTTGTGCTCTTATCCGGACAAGATATCATACCTCTTTTTACCGAAAAATTGTGGTTTAAAGCCTCCCCTTTTAAGGGGATAATAAGCGGTCGTTAGCGCAGCTTCCCGTAGGGTGGGATGGCGATCTTCGGAGCGGGTCTGTAAGAACGGGTCTCCTCGCTGGCCGACCATCGACCAAGAGAAGAAAAATTTTCATTATTAGTCAATCCTCTTCTTTTCAAGGAGAGGTAATAATTAATAATTAATTATTAATTATTAATTATTGAACCACGCCTGTTATTTAATAAATATTAGGATTGAAGCAAAATAAAATGACTAAAAACACTAGAACTACTAAATTATACAGCAGTTTCCGAAGCTATGAGGTATAGTTGTTTTTATTCTTTTCTGTTCCCTGTTCCCTCTCTTGGTGCGCGTTCCCTCTCTTGGTCAGCATTCCGCAAGCGAGCTGGCGTCGTCGCGGGGTCTGACCGCTTGCGTCTGACGCCGACGCGGGGTCGCACCGCTGTTCCCTGTTCCCTCAAACCTAAAATTTTGTACCTCATAACAACGGAAAACAGTGTATGTTTGATTGTATCATAGTTGGCTCCGGACCAGCAGGAGCAAGTGCCGCATATCATCTAGCAAAAAACGGACGTTCTGTATTAGTCTTAGAAAAAGAATCTTTACCTCGATATAAACCCTGTGGAGGTGGAGTTTCTCCCATTGTTCAACAGTGGTTTGATTTTGATTTTACACCAGCTATTTCTCTGAAAATAAATTCCATTCG
The DNA here is from genome assembly GCF_003838195.1 of Okeania hirsuta. GTDB lineage: Bacteria > Cyanobacteriota > Cyanobacteriia > Cyanobacteriales > Microcoleaceae > Okeania > Okeania hirsuta. The sequence continues at coordinate 1,681 of NZ_RCBY01000155.1, read as the reverse complement.
TTATACCTGGAAAAAAGGCGATTTAGTAGAAGTTAACCTTAAAAATCAAGAACCAATTTGGATGGTACGTCGAGAAGTTTTTGATTATTTTATCGTTCAGCAAGCGAAAAAACAGGGAGCAGAAATTAGAGATAAAACTAAAGTTATAGGCATAGAATTTAAGAACAACAACTGGCAAGTTAATACCAATAATCAATCATTTATTGGTCGTTATTTAATTGCTGCGGATGGAGCTAAAGGTTCCATGGCAAAATGGTTGGGTTTTAACAATCGTAAACGCTTTTCAGGTGGTGCGATGGAAATAGAAGTACCAGTTGAAAATCAGCAAATTGATAGTGCTTATTTTGAGTTTGGAATGTTAAATAATGGCTATGTTTGGAATTTTCCTAAAGCTGATGGATACTCAATAGGAGTCGGTACATTTTGGCGAAAACATGGTCAAAATTTTGCAGCTTTATTAACAGAATATGCCACAATGTTTGAGGTAGATATTCAAAATATTCAGAAGTTTGGTCATCCTTTATGTTTATGGAATGGGAATCAAAAATTACATACACAAAATGCAGTTTTAGCAGGAGAAGCAGCTTGTATTGTTGACCCCTTTACTGCTGAAGGAATTCGCCCTTCTATATTTACAGGTATTAAAGCAGCAACAGCAATTCATAATTCTCTAAATGGGGATTTATTTGCTTTAGAAAAATACACTCAAATAATTAATGAAGAATGGGGTAAAGATATGGTTTGGGCACAACGTTTAGCCCAAGGATTTTCTCATTTTTCACATATTGGTTATCAAGTAGGGGTGAAGCGACCTCGTGCTACTACTATTATGACAAAAATTTTGTCTGGAGAATTACGTTATTCGGATGTAGTGGGTTCTGCTTTGCGACGACTTTGGCAAAGATAAAAATTTATTCTAAATGAAGGCAGAAGGCAGGAGGCAGAGGGCAGAAGGAAAAAAAGGAGAAAACTCAAGATAATTTTAGCATTTCTTCGGTACTGTCAGTTCTTAAATGTTATTTATAACTGACCCGTCCGTTAGCGTAGCTCCCCCGGAGGGGGAACATGATATTAAGATGTCGTAAAACTTTGGAGATTTAGTATTATACCAAGGGTGAAAAAAGAATGTTACAAATAATAAGCAGTATTAAAATAATTTGTAGGAAATATCTATAGCAGTCCTATTTTATTTGTGTATAAAAATCTTACCGCTTTTAGGGAACAGGGAACAGGGAACAGGGAACAGGGAACAGGTAGAAGTTTCAGTTTTTTTATCTACTTTTTGATTTGTCACAACTTATTTAGGATTGCTATATTGGACGAAAAAGATAAATTACTACATAAAAAATGGTATCAAACCTATTCCCATACGACTTGATCCTCCTGTATTTCCCTCCTGGGAGGGGGAGGGGCGAGGGGTGGGTTGACTCAATAGCAGTAACCTAAATATTTGTAGCAAAGATTTATCAAACTGGTATTATACCCCTCGATTTTAGCTGATAGCTGAATGGTAATAGCTAATTAGGGTTTGCTGATTAAATCTAAAAGCATTCACATATCAAGACAAGTGTCTTTTTGGGGTCGAAAAAAGTGCCTGGTTTTCAGCTCTTCACGCTCAAAAAGTTAGTATTTTAGGCTCATAGTTGGGCAGAAAAATCATTCTTACAATTCTTACTCCTAC